>DATMVU010000252.1:0-15260 GCA_035562875.1 Actinoplanes sp.
ACTACAACGCGGCCAAACCGGCGACGTACGCGGCTGAGTACCCGTCCCCGTCGCAGTACCCGTCGCAGCTCGACACCGCCGTCAGCGTCGGCACCGACCCGCTCGCCGCGGAACTGAAGTCGGCCTACGGCACCGACGACATCTACGGCATGCACTGGCTGCTGGACGTCGACAACGTGTACGGCTTCGGCCACTGCGGTGACGGCACCACCCGGGTCGCGTACATCAACACGTTCCAGCGCGGCCCGCAGGAGTCGACCTTCGAGACCGTGCCGCAGCCCTCCTGCGACACGTTCGCGCACGGCGGCCCGAACGGCTACCTGGACCTGTTCACCAAGGACGCGTCGTACGCCAAGCAGTGGAAGTACACCAACGCCCCGGACGCCGACGCCCGTGTCGTCCAGGTCGCGTACTGGGCCCTGCAGTGGGCCACCGAGCAGGGCAAGCAGTCGCAGGTCGCAACGGCGGTCACCAACGCCGCGAAGATGGGCGACTACCTGCGCTACTCGTTCTACGACAAGTACTTCAAGCAACCCGGCTGCGGGTCGACCTCGTGCCCGGCGGGCACCGGCAAGAACGCGTCGAACAACCTGATGTCGTGGTACTACGCCTGGGGCGGGGCCTACGACACCAGCGCCGGCTGGGCGTGGCGCATCGGCTCCAGCGTCAGCCACTTCGGCTACCAGAACCCGATGGCCGCGTACATCCTGTCCAACGTCACCGCCTTCAACCCGAAGTCGCCGACCGCGAAAGCCGACTGGCAGGCCAGCCTGGACCGGCAGCTGGAGTTCTACCAGTGGCTGCAGTCGTCCGAGGGCGCCATCGCCGGTGGCGCCACCAACAGCTGGAACGGCAACTACTCGGCCCGCCCGAGCAACGTGCCGCAGTTCTACGGCCTGTCGTACGTCGAGGCCCCGGTCTACGAGGACCCGCCGTCCAACCGCTGGTTCGGCATGCAGACCTGGTCCCTGGAGCGGCTCGCCGAGCTGTACTACGTGACCGGCAACGCCAAGGCCAAGGCGGTGCTCGACAAGTGGGTGCCGTGGGCGCTGGCCAACACCACGATCGGCGCGAACACCTTCAGCATCCCGTCCGACCTGGCCTGGTCGGGCGCGCCGGCCACCTGGAACCCGTCCAGCCCGGCCGCCAACACCAACCTGCACGTGACCGTCTCCAACCACAGCCAGGACCTCGGGGTGGCCGGCTCGTTCGCCAAGCTGCTCACCTTCTACGCCGCCAAGTCCGGCAACACGCAGGCCAAGACGGCGGCCAAGGGGCTGCTCGACGCGATCTGGGCGTTCAAGGACTCCAAGGGTGTCTCGGTGACCGAGACCCGCGCCGACTACAACCGGATGGACGACACCTACAACGCCTCCACCGGCCAGGGCATCTACATCCCGCCGGGCTGGACCGGTGAGATGCCCAACGGTGACGTCATCAAGCCGGGCGTCTCGTTCCTGGACATCCGCAGCTTCTACCGCAACGACCCGGACTTCCCGAAGCTCGACGCCTACCTGAAGGGCGGTCCCGCGCCGTCCTTCAACTACCACCGTTTCTGGGCTCAGGTCGACGTGGCAACCGGCTACGCCGAATACGCCCGGCTGTTCCCGCAGGGGTGATGATGCGAATTCTCAGAATGGCCGCGGTGGTCCTGTTCACCGCCGCGGCCGGGCTCCTGGCTCTCCCGAGCCCGGCCCAGGCACACGGCGCGATCCAGGCACCCGGCAGCCGTACCTGGCTCTGCTACCAGGACGGGCGCAACCCGCAGACCGGCGCGATCGAACCGAAGAACGCCGCCTGCGCCGCGGCCGTCGCCCAGAGCGGCGTCAACTCCCTCTACAACTGGTTCGCCGTGCTCCGCTCGGACGGGGCCGGCCGGGTCAACGGGTTCCTCCCGGACGGGCAGCTGTGCAGCGGCGGGACCGGTGGGCCGTACAACTTCACCGGGTTCAACCTGGCCCGCAACGACTGGCCGCTCACCCACCTGACCAGCGGGGCGAGCGTCCAGTTCAGGTACAACAACTGGGCCCGGCACCCGGGCACCTTCTCGCTCTACATCACCAAGAACGGCTACGACCCGACCAAGACGCTGGCCTGGAGCGACCTGGAGCCGGTCGCGTTCGACGCGGTCACCAACCCGGCGGAGACCGGCGGGCCGGGCACCGACGACGGTCACTACTACTGGAACGGCACGCTCCCGGCCGGGAAGACCGGCAAGCACCTGATCTACTCGGTGTGGGCGCGCTCGGACAGCCAGGAGACCTTCTACGGCTGCTCCGACGTGATCTTCGACGGCGGCAACGGCGAGGTCACCGGGGTCGGCGGCGGCACCAGCCCGTCCCCGTCGCCGAGCCCGTCACCCAGCACTTCGACAACCCCCAACCCCAACCCCGGCGGCTGTACGGCGGCGTACAGCATCGTCTCCTCCTGGTCCGGCGGGTTCCAGGGTGAGGTCAAGGTGACCGCCGGCAGCACCGCGGTGAACGGCTGGAAGACCGGCTGGACGTGGCCCGGTGCACAGACGCTGGCCCAGGTCTGGAGTGCCAAGGGCACCAGTAGTGGATCATTGGTGTCGGTGGCGAACGAGAACTGGAACGCGACGGTCCCGGCCGGCGGCTCGGTGACTTTCGGATTCCTCGCATCGGGCACCACCGCCACCCAGGTTCAGAACCTGACCTGCACTCCGGCTTGACGCCGCGGTGACGGTTCCCCCGGCGGTGTGACTGACATCGCGCCGCCGGGGGCACCGTCCCCCGGAGAGGTGGCTTGACGAGGCCGCGGGGCCATTTGTACATTGCCCGCATAAAGAAGAAAAGCTCTCTTATCGGATCATCGGGCTGGCAGCGCTTCGCCCGGGGGGTCACTCGCCGTGGCCTCCTGTTGGGCGGCGCCGGCGCGACGGTCGTGATGGGCACGCCCGGTGAGGCGGGCCAGCGCGACACCGTCGCCCGCGCTCCAGCCCGGGTCGGCACCTGGGCCGCTGCCCCGACAGCGGTTCCGGCCGACAAGATTCTCACGCTCGACGCACAGACCGTACGGCAGGTCGTGCACACCAGCGTAGGCGGCGATCTTCCTCGCTTGACGCTGTCGAACGAATACGGTGCGCAACCCGTGAAGATCGCCTCCGCGACCCTCGCCGTGCGGTCCGGCACCGGCAAGTCCTGTGACAGCGTCCCCGGCAGCACCCACACGCTCACCTTCGACGGTTCGCCGCAGGTCGTCATCCCGGCCGGCGGGACGGTGGTGAGTGATTACACCGACATGATCCTGGAGTCCGGCACCGACCTGGTGATCAGCCTGTACCTGCCGGAGCGGACGATCGCCGGCACCGTCAGCCCCCGCTCGAAGCAGTCGAACCTGATCGTCGGCGGTGACGCCACCTTCGTGGACGGCCCCGGCACCGGCAAGCGGATCACCCGCTACCTGTGGATCACCGGGCTGAGCGTGCGCACGGTCCGCAACGCCGCCTCGATCGTGACCCTCGGCGACTCGATCACCTGCGGCACCCAGACCACCGACAACGCCAACCACCGCTGGCCCGACCTGCTGGCCGCCCGGTTCCGGGTCGACGGTCTGCCCCGCGGTCTGCTGAACGTCGGGCTCAGCGGCAACCGGCTGCTGTTCGGCTACGAAGACCCGACCGGGCAGGCCGCCGAGGAGGCGTCGGTGGGCCCGGCCGCGATCCGCCGCTTCGAGCGGGACGTGCTCCGCCAGCCCGGGGTGCGCTACGTGGTGACCCTGATCGGCGTCAACGACCTGGCCAACAATCCGTCGGTGACCCCGGCCCAGCTGATCGCCGGGCACCGGGAGCTGATCCTGCGGGCCCGGTCCGCCGGGCTGGTGGTGGCCGGTGGCACCCTGCTGCCGTTCGGCGGTGCCCAGGAGCGCTACAACAATCCGGCCAACCGCCTCAAACGGCGTGCCCTCAACACCTGGATCAGGAATTCCGGCGAGTACGACGCGGTGATCGACTTCGACGCCGCGGTCCGTGACCCGGCCGCTCCGGAGCGGATGCAGCTCAAGTACGACTCCGGCGACGGGCTGCACCCCAACGATCTGGGCACCGCGGCCCTGGCGACCGCCGTTCCGCTGACCCTCTTCACCTGACCGGGCGGTGCCGCGCCCACGACCCCCCGTGGGTCGTGGACGCCGAACCATCCTGCCGATCTCCGTTTGCAAATGGCTTGCACGTGAGAGATCGTCTATCCCTCGTGCTTGATCGGGAGCGGGGGTGACTGCGGGATGGACTGGCGGCTACTCGGCCCGATGCGGTTGCGGACCGCCGGCGGCGACGTCGACCTGGGCCCCGGTAAACAGCGCTGTCTGCTCGCCGCACTGCTGCTCAGCCCGGGTCAGGTGATCCCGGCCGGCACCCTCGTCGACCGGATCTGGGACGACGAGCCACCCCGGTCCGGCACCCCGCTCGCGCCGTACGCCACCCGTCTGCGCCGGATCCTCGACCCGGTCCTCGGGCCCGGCAGTCTCCGGTTCACCGCCGGCGGCTACCTGATCGACTGTGCTCCCGACCGGATCGACCTGCACCGGGCCCGCCGGCACGTGACCGCCGCCCGTGCCACCGAGGACACCGGCGACCACGAGGGTGCCGCCGCGCTGCTGCGCACCGCCCTGGACGGCTGGGAGAGCGAAGCCCTGGCCGGGGTGCCCGGCTCCTGGGCGGCCCGGATCCGGGACTCGCTGGCCCGGGAACGCCTCGACGTGCACACCCGGCTGGGCCGCGCCCTGCTGCGGACCGGCCGGGCCGAGGACGCCGCCGGGCTCCTCGCCCCGCTCGCCGCCGACCATCCCACCGTCGAGAGTGTCGCCGCCGCGCTGATGCGGGCGCTGGTCGCGGCGGGCCGCCCGGCACAGGCCCTGGAGGCCTTCGCCCGCACCCGGGACGCCATCGCCGAGCAGCTCGGCACCGGGCCCGGGCCGGAACTCAGCCTCCTGCACACCCGCATCCTGCGCGGCGACCCGTTCCCATCCCCATCCCCTTCCCCGGCTTCTGTTCCGGATCCGTCGCCGGCCGCGGCGCCGGAGGCCCGGCCCGGGGTGCCCGCGCAGCTGCCCGCCGACGCCATCGCCTTCACCGGCCGCCGGGACGAGACCGCCGACCTGGACCGGCTCCTCACCGGCGAACGCCGGATCGCCGCCGTCACCGGGCCGCCCGGCGTCGGCAAGTCCGCCCTCGCGGTGCACTGGGGACACCGGTCCCGGCAGCACTTCCCGGACGGGCAGCTCTACCTCAACCTGCGGGGCTTCGACCGGGCCGACCAGGTGATGACCCCCGACGAGGCGGCCTACAACCTGGTCACCGCCCTGGCCCCGGGCCACCCGGTCCCACCCGGACTGGACGCCCGGACCGGCCTGCTGCGCAGCCTGCTCGACGGCCGTCGGGTGCTGCTGGTGCTGGACAACGTCCGCGACGCCGCACACGCCCGCCCGCTGCTGCCCGGCGCCGGGGACAGTGCCGTCGTGGTGACCAGCCGGGACCGGCTCGGCGGCCTGGTCGCCTCGCACGGCGCGATGCCGGTGCCGGTGGCCGTCCTCGAGGCCGGCCCGGCCCGGGAACTGCTCGCCGGGCGGCTCGGCCCGGTCCGGCTCAGCGCCGAGCCGGACCCGGTCGCCACCCTGGTGACCGCCACCGCGGGGCTGCCGCTCGCCCTGGTCACCGTCGCCGCCCGGGCGGCCATGCGGGCCGGGCAGCCGCTCGCCGAACTCGCCGGGGAGATCGCCGGATCCCGCCTCGGCGGCCTCGACGGCGACGACGAGACCGACCCGCGCACCGTGTTCTCCTGGTCGTACCGGGCACTGAGCCCGGCGGCGGCCCGGCTGTTCCGGCTGCTCGGCGTCAACCCGGGCCCGGACATCTCGATGCCTGCGATCCTCTCCCTGTCCGGAGCCCCGCACTCTGCTCGCGACGAGGACCACGACGAGGACCGCGGTGAGGACCACGGCGAGGAGGACGCCCGGGCCGCTGGGAGCGTCGGCGCGGCACTGGCCGAACTGGTCTCGGCCAGTCTCGTCAACGAGCACCGGCCGGGCCGGTACGTGATGCACGACCTGCTCCGGGCGTACGCCGCCGATCTGATCGAGGAACCCGACCGCGACCCGGCGGTGCGCCGCCTGTTGGACCACCTGCTGCACACCGCGTGGACCGCCTCCGTGCTCGGCAACCCGCGGCGCCCGCGCCCGCCCCGGCAGGATCCGGCGCCCGGGGTCCGGCCCGAACCGCTGGCCGGCGAACCCGAGGCCCTCGCCTGGTTCACCGCCGAACTGCCGAACCTGATGGCCGCCGTCCGCCACGCCGCCGAGATCGACGACTACGGCTGGCGCCTGCCCGCGGCGATGACCGGTTTCCTGGAGACGCAGGGCCACTGGCACGACTGGCAGACCGCGGCGACCGTGGCGGCGGCCGCCGCACACCGCCGGGGCGAGGACGCCGCGGAGGCCACCGCGCGGGTGTCGCTGGCCCGCCGGCACACGGTCGTCGGCCGGTACGGCGACGCCGACGAGCAGCACGCCGAGGCGGTCCGCATCTACGCCCGGATCGGTGACCTGCGCGGGCAGGGCCAGGTGCTGTTCGGGATGGCCCGGATGCGGGACGAGCAGGGCCGGCTGGACGAGAGCCGGGAGCTGATCCACCGGGCGCGTGACCTGATGCGGCAGGCCGGTGACCAGGTCGGCGAGGCGCGGGCGCTCAGCGCGCTCGGCTGGACCGAGGCCCGGGACGGCCGCCACGACCTGGCCCTGCGCTACCTGCACGAGGCGCTGCCGCTGAACCGGGAGCTGAACGACCGGCACGGCGAGTCGGCCACCTGGGACAGCATCGGCATGGCCCACCTGAGCCGCGGCGAGCACGGCGAGGCGACCGCCGCGTTCCGGCGGGCGCTCGACCTGTTCCTGGAGTCCGGTGACCTGGGCGGTCAGTCGGAGAGCCGGGAGCATCTCGGTGACGCGTACGCCGCGGCTGGGGACGGCACGGCAGCCGCGGAGCAGTGGCGGCAGGCCCTGGAGCTGGCGGACCGGCTCGGACATCCACGGGCGGACGGCCTGCGGGTCAGACTCCGCTCGGCATGAACCGGGCGAAGGCCCCGCGGGTCAGACCGCGCTCGGCATGAACCGTTCCGGGTCACCGGCGCCCACCCGCAGGACCTCCGGGGTGCCCTCGGACAGGTCGATCACGGTGGTCGGCTCGGTGCCGCACTCCCCGGAGTCGATCACCGCGTCCACCACGTGGTCCAGGGCCTCCTTGATCTCCCAGCCCTGCGTCATCGGCTCCTCCTCGCCGGGCAGCAGCAGCGTCGAGGAGACCAGTGGCTCACCCAGTGCGGCGAGGATCGCCTGGGCGGTGGAGTGACTGGTGATCCGGACCCCGACGGTCTTCTTCCTCGGGTGCAGCAGCCGGCGCGGCACCTCCTTGGTCGCGGGCAGGATGAAGGTGTACGGCCCCGGGGTGGAGGCCTTCACCGCCCGGAACAGCGCGTTGTTGATGGTCACGAACTGGCCCAGCTGGGCGAAGTCGTGACAGAGCAGGGTGAAGTGATGTCTGTCGTCCAGATGCCGGATCGCCCGGATCCGGTCCAGGGCGTCCTTGTTTCCCATCCGGCAGCCCAGCGCGAAACAGGAGTCGGTCGGGTAGGCGACCAGCCCGTCGTTCCGGATCAGGTCGACGACCTGATGGATGCTGCGCGGCTGCGGGTTTTCCGGGTGCACGTCGAAGTACTTGGCCACTTTCGACAGCTTAGGCTTCGACCATGACGCTTGTTCACCGACCGGCGGTTCGGGTGCTCTGTTTCGACGCTGACGGATGGATCCTGCTGCTGAACTGGGAGGATCCGGTCTCCCTCGAGCGGCTCTGGGAACCACCCGGCGGCGGCATCGATCCGGGCGAGACACCGTGGCAGGCGGCCCGGCGGGAACTCGCCGAGGAGACCGGGCTCGATCCGGCCCTGGTGGGGGAGCGGTTCACCGACGTCGAACGGGACTCCGTCTGGAAGGGGACCCGTTTCATCGGGGCCGAGCAGTTCTTCGCGGCGTTCTTCCCCACGTCACGGCCGGCGGTGGTCCGGGACCATCTGCTGCCGTACGAACAGAGTGAACTGATCACCCATCAGTGGGTCGATCCGGCCGGGCTCACCGCGCTGCCCGGCCGTCTGGAACCGCCCACACTGCCCGGGCTGGCGCGGGAGCTCCGGACCTGGGCGTGAGGGTCAGCGGCGCGTGCCGCGGCCCTGGAGCTTGCTCAGGAGGCCCTTGAGGCGTGCCTGGTTCTCCGGCTTGGCGAGCTGACGGCGACCCTGGTCGGCGAGCTGGCGGCCGCGGGGACTGTGGAGGAAGGCCTGGATACGCTGAGTGATGGAAGCCATGCATCAAGTGTGCCCAGTGGGGCGGGAATCAACACGCGCCGTGGACGATACGCAGGTTATTGACAGGAAACCCTCTCCCGCCATTTCTAAGCTATAGCAGGCAGGGGGTCTTGCCGCAAGACCCCGGTGCGGGCCCAGAATCGCTTCTCGTGACACTCAGTGCATTCGCTCTGCCGGCACGACTGGCGGCCAAAACGGCGGCGGACATGATCGCCGCCGATGACGAGTACTTCCACGGCGTCGCGGCGAGCCTGGAGCGTTCGGTCGCCGAACTCTCCGCCCGCCTCGACGCCGAACGCCGGGCCCCGGCCGGTGGGGGACGGCAGGCGGTGGACCGGGACGACGCGGTCCGCCGGATGACCGGGCGGCTGCGGGCGCTGCGCCGGTTCAGCCTCGACCTGTGCCTCGGCCGGATGGTGTTCGCGGACGGCTCGGCCGTCTACGTCGGGCGGTTCGGGCTGACCGACGGCGAGGGCGGCCGGCTGCTGGTGGACTGGCGTTCGCCGGCCGCCGCACCGTTCTTCGGCGCCACCCACGCCAACCCGATGGGCCTGATCAGCCGCCGCCGCTACCGGTGGGCCGACGGCCGGGTGACCGACTACTGGGACGAGGTGTTCACCGCCGACGGCCTGCGCGGGAACGCCGCACTGGACGACCAGTCCGCGTTCATCGCCAGTCTCGGCAGCAGCCGGTCGCCGCGGATGCGCGACGTGCTCGGCACCATCCAGGCCGACCAGGACGCCATCGTCCGGGCCGGGTCGGCGGGCGCCCTGGTGGTGGACGGCGGACCCGGCACCGGCAAGACCGTGGTGGCCCTGCACCGCACCGCCTACCTGCGCTACTCCGATCCCCGGCTCAAACGGGTGCTGTTCGTCGGCCCGCACGAGCCCTACCTGGCCTACGTCGCCGACGTGCTACCCAACCTCGGCGAGGACGACGTGCACACCTGCACCCTGCGGGACCTGGTCGCCGAAGGGGCCGGCGCGGTTCCCGAGACCGATCCGGAGACGGCCCGTCTGAAGTCGTCGAGCGAACTGGTCGCGGCGATGGAGACGGCGGTCCGGTTCTACGAGGAGCCGCCCACCCGGACCGTCGTGATCAGCACCGAGGACGCGGACGTGCGGATCACCCCGGCGGACTGGACGGCGGCGTTCGAGGCGTTCGACCCGGGCAGCCCGCACAACGACGTCCGCGACCGGGTCTGGGCCGAACTGCTGGCGATCCTGGCCGCGAAGAACGACGTGAGCGAGGCGGAACTGGCCCGCAGCCGGGATCTCCGGCAGGCGTTCGGGCGGGCCTGGCCGCTGCTGGAGGCCACCGACCTGGTCGCCGACCTCTGGTCGGTCCCGGCCTACCTGCGCCGGTGTGCGCCGTGGCTCACCCCGGACGAGATCCGCACCCTGCAACGTGCCGAGCCGCGGGCCTGGACCGATGCCGACCTGCCGCTGCTGGACGCGGTCCGGCGGCGGCTCGGTGACCCGGCCGCGGCCCGGGAGCGGCGGCTGCGCGAGGCCGACACCCGCCGCCGGGCGATCGACATGGACCGGGTCGTCGAGGACCTGATCGCCTCCCACGAGTACGACGACGGTCAGGGTCTGATGACCATGCTGCGGCAGCAGGACCTGCGCGAGGTGCTGGCCGCCGGAGAGCCGGACGCGGAGAGTGCGGAGAAGAGCTTCGACCACATCGTGGTGGACGAGGCGCAGGAGCTGACCGACGCCGAGTGGCAGATGCTGCTGTCCCGCTGCCCGTCCCGCAGCCTGACCGTGGTCGGCGACCGGGCACAGGCCCGGAACGGGTTCACCGGCTCGTGGCGGGAGCGCCTGGCACGGGTGGGGATCGAGCGGATCACGATGGCGTCGCTGACCGTCAACTATCGGACGCCGGCCGAGGTGATGGCCGAGGCGGAACCGGTCATCCGGGCCGTGCTGCCGGACGCCAACGTGCCCACCTCGATCCGGAGCAGCGGTGTGCCGGTGCACCACGGATCCGTCGCCGAACTGGACACGATCCTGGCCGGGCACACGTCCGGCACCGCGTGTGTGATCACTGCAGAGCCTGATCAAAACCGGACTGGGGTACGGGTACTCACCCCCGTACTGGCAAAGGGTCTGGAATTTGATCTCGTGGTGTTGATCCGGCCGGAGTCGTTCGGTGCTGTTGATCGTTATGTGGCCATGACACGCGCGACGAGCCGCCTGGTCGTGTTGACCTGACGGCTCGCCGGGGTGGTGCGGGGTGGTGTGTCAGTCGATGATGCCGGCGGTGCGGCAGGCATTCGTCAGCTCGGGGGTGCACAGCGTCGCGGCGTCGATGTAGCCGCCCTCGACGACCGACTTGATGTTGGACCGGTTGATCGCCTTCGGCTGCAGCTTCACGAACGGGATGTTCAGGCCCGACTCCGGGTCCTTGATCTTCTCCGTGACGTCCGATGCCGACTTGTCGTTCTTGTACAGGGCGATCGCGAGCTTGGCGGCGGCCTTCGCCTCCTCGCGGGTGTCCTTGTAGACGGTCATGCACTGGTCGCCGGAGAGAATGTTCTGCAGGCCCTGAATGCTGGCGTCCTGGCCGGTGACCGGGACCTTGCCGTTGCGGTTCTTCTTCTTCAGCACCTCGATGGCAGCGTTGCCGAGACCGTCGTTGGCGGAGAGGACACCGTCGATGTTCGGGAACTGCTTGTACATCAGGTCGAAGATCGTGCGCGCGTTGTCCTCTTTCCAGTCCGGAACGAACTGGTCCGGGCCCTTGACCGCCCTGGCGTTGTCGAACTCGGCGTTCAGGACGCTGTCGTAGCCGGTCTTGAACTGGAAGGCGTTGTTGTCCGTCGGCGAACCGTTGAGCTCGGCGATCACCGGGTTCTTGACGTTGCGCGCCCGCAGGCAGCTGAGGAGACCCTTGGCCTGCAGGACGCCGACCTGCTCGTTGTCGAAGCTGACGTAGTAGTCGGCGGCGCCGTTCAGGGTCAGGCGGTCGTAGTCGATCGCCGGGATCCCGCGGGACTTGGCGTCGGCGATCGCCGCCGCACCGCTGATCGGGTCCATGTTCGCGATGACGAGAACCTTGAAACCCTTGTCCAGGGCGGTCTTCGCGATCCGCTTGAACTCCTCCGGGTCACCCTCGGCGTTGAAGATCTGTGCGGGCACCCCGGCCTTCTCGAACTCGGCCTGCAGGTACTTCGGGTCGTCGTTGACCCAGCGGTCGGTGGTGGTGTCCGGAAGGATCACGGCGACGCCGTCGGTTCCGGTCACCTTCTCGCTTCCTCCGCTGACGGTGGCGGCATCGCTGCCGGTAGCGCCGTCGCTGCTCCCGCCGTCACAGGCAGTGAGGGTCGTCGACGTTAGGAGGCCGGCGGCGACCAGGGCGAGCAAAGACTTGCGCATGGCGATGAATGTCCTCTCAGGGTGTTCCCGAGCTGCGTGGAGCACTGAACGGTCCGCCAAGTATCGGACAGCGCTCCACCACCTCAGCACCGGGTGGGGGCCGGAGCACAAGATTATTCACTTCTGTCGGGTTCCTGCCAATATTCGCCGACAGTAATTGAATCGTTGCAGCACTGTCCCTTGTGAACGGTCGACCCTGGTTATCAAAATCGGTCCCGGGCGTTCACCAGTTCACGGCGATGTACTTCGACTCCAGGTACTCCAGCAGACCCTCGTGGCCGCCCTCCCGGCCGATCCCACTCTGCTTCACCCCGCCGAACGGGGCCGCCGGATCACTGACCAGCCCACGGTTCAGGCCCACCATGCCCGCCTCGACCGCCTCGGAGACCCGCAGCCCCCGGGCCAGATCCCCGGTGTAGACATAGGCCACCAGGCCGTACTCGGTGTCGTTGGCCAACCGCACCGCCTCCGCCTCGCCGGTGAACGTGACGATCGGCGCCACCGGGCCGAAGATCTCCTCCCGCAGGATCGGTGCGTCCCCGGCCACCCCGGTCAACACCGTCGGCGGGTAGTAGAAACCCGGCCCGGCCGGCCGCGCCCCACCGGTGACCGCCTCGGCGCCACCCTCCAGCGCCCCCTTGACCAGCGAGTCCACCTTCGCCACGGTGTCCTCGTTGACCAGCGGACCGACCTGCGTCCCCTCGTCGGTGCCCGGACCGACCACCAGCGCCGCCATCCGCTGCGCCAGCTTGCGGGCGAACTCCTCCGCCACCGGCTCCTCCACGAAGAACCGGTTCGCGGCAGTGCACGCCTCGCCACCATTGCGCATCTTCGCGATCATCGCGCCGTCCACCGCCGCGTCCACGTCGGCGTCCGCGAAAACCACGAACGGGGCGTTGCCGCCCAGCTCCATCGACGTGTTGACCACGTTCTCCGCGGCCTGGGCCAGCAGCAGGCGGCCGACCTCGGTGGAACCGGTGAACGACAGCTTGCGCACCCGCGGGTCCCGCAGCATCGCCCCGACGGTCCGGCCGGAACTCCGGGACGGCAGCACGTTCACCACCCCGTCCGGGACACCCGCCTCGGCCAGGATCGCGGCCATCGCCAGCGCCGTCAGCGGGGTGTCGCTGGCCGGCTTCAGGATCACCGTGCAGCCGGCCGCCAGCGCCGGGCCGATCTTGCGGGTGGCCATCGCGGCCGGGAAGTTCCACGGCGTGACCAGCACACACACCCCGACCGGCTGGCGCACCACCAGGATCCGGTTCGCGCCCGACGGAGCCGAACCGACGGTGCCCTCGGCACGGACCGCCTCCTCGGCGAACCAGCGGAAGAACTCGGCGGCGTACGTCACCTCGCCCTTCGCGTCCACCAGGGCCTTGCCGTTCTCCAGACTGATCAGCTTCGCCAGTTCGCCGGACCGCTCCGTCATCAGCTCGAACGCCTTGCGCAGCACCTCCGACCGGGCCCGGGCCGGGGTCGACGCCCAGCCCGGTCCGGCAGCAGCAGCCGCTTCGACCGCCGCGATCGCGTCCGCCTCACCACCGTTCGCGACCTCGGCGATCACGTCCCCGGTGGCCGGGTCGATCACATCGAACCGCTCCCTGCTTGACGCGGCGGTCCACTTACCGGCGATGAACAGATCGGTCTGCACGGCTGCTCCTGTATCTAGGCTTCCTTGAGGATCTCCCTTACCCGCGGCACCACCTGCTCACCGTAAAGCCGGATGCAGGTCATCAGATGTTCGTGCGGCAGCGGGCCGTGTGAGTACTTCATGTCGAACCGGTCGATGCCCAGCGCCTTGATCGTGGCGGCGACCTTCTGCGCCACCGTCTCCGGCGAACCCACATGCCAGGCGCCCTCGGCCACATCCGCCTCGAACCGGTCCCGGGTCGCCGGCGGCCAGCCCCGCTCCCGGCCGATCCGGTCCAGGTTACGCCGGGCGTGCGGCCACAGGATGTCGATCGCCTCCTGATCGGTGGCCGCCACGAAACCCGGGCAGTGCACGGCCACCGGCTGCGGCTTCTGCTCCAGCTCCGTCAGCGCGCGCTTGTAAAGATCCACATACGGCTCGAAACGCTCCGGGGCGCCACCGATGATCGCCAGAACCAGCGGCAGACCGTACTGCGCGGCCCGCACCACCGACTCCGGGCTGCCGCCCACTCCGATCCAGGTGCGGATCGACCCCGACTCCGTCTTCGGATAGACGTGCTGATCCTTCAACGGCGGGCGGATCGAACCCTCCCACGACACCGGGCCCTCCGACAGCAGCTCCGCCATCAGATCCAGCTTCTCCGCGAACAGGGTCTCGTAATCGCCCAGATCGAAACCGAACAGCGGGAACGACTCGGTGAACGAACCCCGGCCCAGAATGATCTCGGCACGCCCCTTGGCGACCGCGTCCAGAGTCGCGAACCGTTCGAACACCCGTACCGGATCATCCGAACTCAGAACCGTGACAGCGGTGCCCACCTTGATCCGCTCGGTTCGTGCCGCGATGGCCGCCAGCACGATCTCCGGAGACGAGATCGCGTAATCGTCGCGGTGGTGCTCACCGACACCGAAGAAGTCGAGGCCGACCTCGTCGGCGAGCACCCCCTGCTCGACCACGTCCCGGATGACCTGTGCGTAGGGTTTGCCGTTGACGTCGCCGAAAGTATCCAGACCGAATTCCACCTGTTGATCTTATCGGCCCTTTTTCAGGCGCCGCCCCATCTCTCTGGCGATCTCCTTCTGGGCATCCCTCGCCGCCATTACCTGCCTCTTGTCGTACGACTTGAGACCGCGCGCGAGACCGAGTTCAACCTTCGCCCAGCCGTCCTTGAAGTACAGCGACAGTGGCACCAGGGTCAGACCCGAACCCTCTTTCAACTGGTTCAGGATCTTCACGATCTCGACCTTGTGCAGCAGCAGTTTCCGGGTCCGCCGCGGCGCGTGATTCGTCCACGAACCGAACCCGTACTCGGCGATGTGCAGCCCGTACAGCATGATCTCGCCCTCATGCTCCTGCGCGAACGTGTCGACGAGCGACGCCCGCCCCAGCCGCAACGACTTCACCTCGGTGCCGGACAACACCAGGCCGGCCTCGTACGATTTCAGGATCGCGTAGTCGTGCCGCGCCTTCTTGTTCGAGGCGATCAGCTTGACCCCGGTCTCCCTAGGCATCCGAGCCGTCCAGATCCGACGGAATCGGCCGGCGCATCGAGTACGTCACGCTGCTCAGCCGGTGTGGCTCATCCTTGACGTGGATGACGGCCCGGTCATAGGCCTGCCAGCCGGCCGCCCCCGCACGGTTCAGATGCCGCAGGTCGTCGAACCGTTCATCGGTGCCCCAGCGCAGAACGCCACCCGGATGATGAAAAGTCGCGGTCCAGTCCATGAAACGGTCGGACCCGAGCGTGCCCGCCGCGCGGTATTCCAGTCGCGCGTACTCCCAGTTGTTCACGGTCCCGATTATGCCGTCCGAATAGGCCTGTCGCTTCCCCGCTCGCATCTGTCGCCTTCCTCATTCGGT
>DATMVU010000253.1:0-23754 GCA_035562875.1 Actinoplanes sp.
CGTCGCGTTGCGTCTGGACTACGCGTACTACAACCCGGCCAGCCTGGTACTGCGGGAACAGAAGTGGCTGGAGACCGAGCTCGCGCACAAGGGTGTCACGGTGAGCTGGCAGCTCTCGGCGGGCAGCAACAAGGCCAACGAGGCGCTGCGTGCGGAGGCGATCGACGTGGGCTCGACGGCGGGCGCGGCGGCGCTGGTGGCCCGGGCGAACGGGGCGCCGATCAAGACGATCGACGTGTTCAGCCAGCCGGAGTGGGCGGCGATCGTGGTGCCGAAGGGTTCCACTGTCACCTCGGTGGCACAGCTCAAGGGGAGGAAGATCGCTGCAACCAAGGGCACCGACCCCTACTTCTTCCTGCTGCAGGCCCTGGACGAGGCGGGGTTGAAGCCGGCCGACGTGACGGTCACGAACCTGCAGCACGCCGACGGGAAGACCGCCCTGGAGCGTGGCGACGTCGACGCGTGGGCCGGGCTGGACCCGCTGATGGCCACGTCCGAGGTGGACGCCGGATCGAAGCTGATCTACCGCAACGTCGGGTTCAACTCGTACGGGGTGCTCAACGCGCGGGAGGCGTTTCTGGCCGAGCACCCGGATCTGGCGCAGGCAGTGGTGAACGCGTACGAGAAGGCCCGCCAGTGGATCAAGGACAATCCGGACCAGGCGGTGGCTCTGTACGCCCGGGAAGCCAAGATCTCCGAGCAGGTCGCGAAGGCGGTGCTGACCGAGCGCACCCGTCTCGACGTGGACCCGGTTCCGGGCGCCGCGCAGAAGGCCGTCTTCGAGAAGATCCTGCCGGTACTGGTCGCCGACGCCAACGTGAAGAATGAAGCGGACGCCCGAACCGCGATCGACACCCTGTTCGAACCGAAGTACGCCACCGCCCGGAGCGTTTCGTGACCCGACCGGTAACGGAGCCACCGTCACCGTCACCGTCGTCACCGCCCGAGCCGCGGGCGTCGGCAGCGAAGCCCGCACTGCGGGCGGCCAAGCCCGCGATCGGTGTCATCTTGCCAGTGTTCCTCCTGGTGGGATGGCATCTGATCGCGTCGGCCGGGATCTACTCGACCGCCCAACTGCCGCCGCCCGCCGAGGTGGTGGCGGCGCTGGGCGAACTGGTCCGGCGCGGTGAACTGTGGCATCACCTGGCAATCAGTACTCAGCGGGTGCTGATCGGGTTCGCGGCCGGCTCGGTACTCGGCCTGGCCCTCGGCGGTCTGGTCGGCCTGTCCCGCACGGTGGCGGCCGCGCTGTCCCTCACGATCCAGGCGATCCGGGCGGTGCCGTCGCTGGCCTGGGTACCGTTGCTGCTGCTCTGGTTGGGCATCGGCGAGACCCCGAAGATCGTGCTGGTGGCGATCGGGGCGTTCTTCCCGGTCTACACCACCGTGTCGGCAGCCCTCGCCCACATCGATCCGCACCTGATCGAAGTCGGACGGGCCTACGGCCGGCGGGGACTGCCCCTGCTGGCCACGGTCCTGTTCCCGGCAGCCACCCCGGCGATCCTGTCGGGGCTGCGACTGGGGCTGGCGCAGGGCTGGCTGTTCCTGGTCGCGGCGGAGCTGATCGCGTCGTCGATGGGGCTGGGCTTCCTGCTGATCGACAGCCAGAACACCGGCCGTACCGATGTGATGCTGCTGGCGATCATCCTGCTGGCGTTGCTCGGCAAGCTGAGCGACACACTGCTGGGCCTGGTATCGCAACGTGCCGCCCGGCTGACCTGAACGCATCACGCCGCCCGGAGGGCTTCGACCGGGGCCATCCGGGCGGCACGCAGCGCCGGATAGAACCCGGCCACCGTGCCGACCACGACCGCCGCCACCAGCGCGCCGCCGACAGCTTCCGGCGGCACGAGCGGTTGCCAGTGCCGGTGGTAAGCCCACCCGACGGTCACCCCGGCCCCCAACAGCACGCCCACCCCGCCGCCGACCGCACCGAGCAACACCGACTCGACCACGAACTGTGCGGCCACATGCCGCCGGGCCGCACCGAGCGCCCGCCGCAGACCCACCTCGCCGCGCCGTTCCAGCACCGAGATCACCATCACGTTGGCGATGCCGATCCCGCCCACCAGCAGGGCCACCGCGCCGAGCCCGAGGAAGAGTGACGTGCCCTCCTCAGCGACGGCGAGCCGTGCGGAGAGCACGTCGGACGGCCTGCTCACCGCCACCCGGCTCGGGTTCTGCGGGTTCGCCGAGCGCGCCAGCATCGACGCCACCTGCTCGGTCCGCCCGGTCTCGGTCCGCACATAGATCCGGCCGGCGCTGCCGTCGTGACCGAAGTCGGCGGACGCCGCCTGGTACCCGATCAACGCGGCCCGGTCGATCTCCGGGGCCAGTTCGGCCCGTTCCAGAATGCCCACCACGGTGTACCAGCGGTCACCCAGCCAGATCCGCTCGTCGCCGCGAACCCCGGTGACACCGAGCACGGTCGCGGCATCGAAGCCCAGGACCACCACCGGGTACGCCGCCGCGGACCGGTCCAGGAACCCGCCGTGCAACACCTCGAGATCCAGAGTGGACAGCAGGTTCATGTCGGCGGCGCGCACGTCCAGCCCGCCCCGCCGGGTGTCCGGCACCCGGTCGCTGCGGAACACGTGCACGTCGTCGAGCTCCGCGGTCGCGGACGCCGACCGCACCCCCTCGGTCCGCCCGATCGACGTCGCCGCGGTCCCCGGCAACCGCGCCCCCGGGCCCCCGCGGGGCTCACTGGACGTGACGGTCAACAGGTCGGTGCCGAGCCGGTCCAGCCGGGCCAGCACCTCGCCCTGGCTGGACCGGGTCACCCCGAGGACGGCGACCATGGCCGCGATGCCGATCGCCACCCCGAGCACCGACAGCGCCGCCCGGGCCGGCCGGGTCCGCAGACCGATGGTCGCCACCGGCAGCACATCCGCCGCCCGTAATCTCGACAACCACACACTCACGCCGTCACCCCCGCACCGTTCCAGAACCGTCGTGATCCGCTCGCGAACTCACCCGGGGCCGCCCCTGCACCACGCTCCAGAACCGATACGAGTCTCCGCTGTGCCGCCGACTCGCTCATGACACGATCCGGCCGTCGCGGATCGTCACCTGACGGCGGGCGGACGCTGCCACATGTGTGTCGTGGGTGATCACCACGATGGTGGCGCCGGACTCGTTCAGCTCTCGCAGCAACGTCAGGATCTCGTCACCGTTCGCCGAATCCAGGTTGCCGGTGGGCTCGTCGGCGAAGACCACCGCCGGACGTCCGACCAGCGCCCGGGCGATAGCGACACGCTGCCGTTCACCACCGGAGAGCAGCCGGGCCCGGTGGGTGATCCGGTGCGCCAGGCCCACCCGTTCCAGCGCCTCCTCCGCGGCGGCACGCCGCTGCGCGGCCGGGACCCCGCGGTAGAGCAGCCCGGTCGCCACGTTGTCCCGCGCGTCGGCGTGATCGAGGAGGAAGAACTGCTGGAAGACCACCCCCAGCCGGTACGCCCGGAGCCCGGCCAGATGGCGGTCGCTCAGGTCGTCCAGTGCCTCCCCGGCGATCCGCACCGAACCGGAGGTGGGCCGTTCCAGTCCGGCAGCCAGGTTGAGCAGGGTGCTCTTGCCCGACCCGGACGGCCCGACCACGGCGACCATCTCCCCGCTGTGCACGGTCAGGTCCACCCCGCGCACCGATTCGACCGGCGGATTCCCCGGGTACGTCTTACGGACGCCGATCAGTTCCAGAGCCGCGGTCATTGTTCCGGCACCTCCACCCGGTCGCCCGCTCGCACTCCACCCGTCACCTCGACGAGTCCGGTGGTGTCGTCGTAGAGGCCCGGTTCGACACCCGCGTAGGATCCGTCGGCCAGCCGGACCCGGTACTCGCCGGCGCCCGGAGCGGCGAGCAGCGCCGACACCGGGATCACCAGAACGTCCTCGTGTTCGGCGGTGGCCAGGTCGACCCGTACCGTCGCCTGGTCGAAGCCGTCGGCAGGCGTGTCGATCCGCATCACCACCCGCACCGTGGCCGTGGTGGCGTTGCCGTCGCCGTCGGTGCCCGCGGTGGCGACCCGTCCCACCCGCAACACCTCGCCGTTGACCGCTTTCGATCCGGGTAACGTCACCGACACCTCGTCCCCCACCTCGATCTGGTTCTGCCGGTCCGCGGTCAGGTCAGCGGTGACCACCTGCCGCGTGGTGGTCCCGGTCAGCACCGTCCGGTCCGGCCGCACCGCCCCGCCGACGGCGATCTCTGCGGTGGCCACCCGGACCTCGCCGGCCAGGAACGCCACCGCCCCGAACTCCAGCCGCCCGGTCCGGGTCACCCCCCACTTCTTCTGCAGACGGCGGACGGCGGCAGCGGTCGCGGCGGTGAAGTCCCGGTCGACGGTCATCTCGCCGAACGGATCCATACCGAGAGCTTTGAGATTGCGCTCCAGCTGGCGGACGTCGTCGCCGTCGGTCACCGCCACGCTCAGGGTGCGGTAGGCGGGCACATTGCCGTAGAGCAGCCGGACCGCCGCACCGTCCACCCGGTACAGCACATCGCCGCGGGCGATCTCGGAGCCGGGCGCGGCGGCCGCGGTCAGGATCCCGTCGGCGCCCCGGTGGGTCACCGTCCACGACCCGTCGAAGCCATAGGTCCCGGAGATCCGGAACCGCTGGGTGACCGTGCCCGTCACGACCTCGGCGGTGGTCGCCGGAATCCCGGCCGGATCACCGGAGGACGCAGCCGGGAGGGTGCTGACCGTGTATCCGGTGACCAGCACCCCGGCGGCCACCACCACACCGGTCAGGGTGACCGCGACGGCCCGGCCTCTCATGAGATCCCGATCGGGCCGGACCAGATCTTCATGCACGCCTTGTGAGCGGTGTCGAGGCGGTTACCGGGCTGTGGCTCCTCCTCCCGCAGAGCGGTGCCCTCCAACGGGAAGCGGCCGTCGGAGTCCGGGTCCGGCCATTCGGGGACGCCGTTCTCTCGATAACACTGCGCGAGCTCCCGCAGCTTCTCGACGTCCTCCGGACCGGGCGGAGCCGGTTGCTGGTCGTCGCCCCCGTCCTGGGCGAGCGCCCCCTGCGGGATCCGATCGAAAGCCTCCTGGCATGCCTTACGCGCGGCCGCCCAGGTCTGCTCGCCGGCCTTCTCCTCGGCCGCGTCCATCTCGCCCTCGGGCACCGTCAGCCGGTGCGCCTCGATGAACGGGTCCGGCATCCCGGTCACACCGTTGTCCCGCATGCACTCCACGACCTGCTTGCCCAGGGCCAGCAGCTCGTCGTCAGGCATCGTCGGTGTCTCCGGCGCGGCGGGCCCGCCGGAGCAGGCCGCCAGGATCGCTGTCAGGGCCACGGCTGCACATGTCGCTGCGAATCTCATGGCAACCAGGTTCGTCGCCGGGACCCGCCCCGGTCGTCTGAGGACAGTCCGATTTCTTCGGTACGAGGTATGTCCACGGTCGTACGCCGAAGTCCTCCCGTGGTCCGACGCCAGGCAGCCTCGATCGCATTAAGCTGGGCGAATGTCCTGGTCAACGCGACAGATCACGGCCGGCCTCTTCGTTCTGGCCGTCGTCCTCGTCGCCGCCTCGATGGAGGCGCGGCGTGACGACGGCCGATGGTGGCTGTTCACCTTGCTCATGGTGGTGGGGTTGGTCATCGCCCGGATCCGGCCGCTGACCGCGGTGCTCCTCACCGCCGCCGGATCCGCCGGGCACCACCTGCCCGAACAGACCGGGACCGAGGCCATCGACCTCGCCGTGCCGATCGCCCTCCTCCTGCTGGCCGCCTCCGACGTGCGCCGCCGCACCGCCACCGGCGTCTGCTTGGTCATGCTCGCCATCGTCGCCGCAGCGAGCATGCTTCAGCCGGAGGACATCGGCGACTCCCTCCGAGCCCCGGACTCCAGCGAGGCCGCGGTGCACGTCAGACAGGCGCCGGCACCGCCGGGTGTCTCGCTGGAGGAGAGTCTCGCCCACCGGCTGTGGGACAGCAGCGGGAACCTGTTCGCGCTGGCCGCGGCCTACCTGCTCGGCGACAACATGCGCCGCCGGCGGCTGCACCTGCACACCCTGGAACGACGGGCCGCCGACCTGGAACGCGAGCAGCAGCAACGGGTCGCCCTCGCCACCGCCGCCGAGCGTGCTCGTCTCACCCGCGAGCTGCATGACGTGGTCGCCCACAGTCTGTCCGTGATGGTGGTCCAGGCTCAAGGCGCAGCGGCCGCCCTGCGCCGTCATCCCGAGCGGTCCGAGACGGCGCTGCGCCACATCGTCGGTACCGGCCGCACCTCACTCGCCGAGATGCGCCGCCTGCTCGCCATCGTCCGTGACGGGCCGGAGCTGGCGCCGCAGCCCGGCGCCGACACGCTACCCACCCTGATCGACGGCATCCGGGCCACCGGCACCGAGGTCGGTTTCACCGTCTCCGGCACTCCGGTCCCACTGCCTGCCGCCGTGGACCTCTCCGCTTATCGCATCACCCAGGAAGCCCTGACCAACACGCTGAAACACGCGGGTCCGGGCGCCCGAGCCGATGTCCACCTGACCTACCACCCGATGTCCCTGGAAGTGCGGATCACCGACGACGGCGTTCCTCCCCCACCCGGTGCCCGGTCCGGGACTGTCCTCGCGGCAGGCGTCGAGGCGGGATCCACGGCCAGGGCCGGGCACGAAGGCCGATCCGGCGCTGACGGCAACGGCCTTCGTGGCATCGCCGAGCGGGTTCGGCTGCTGGACGGCACGCTCAAGGCCGGGCCCGGACGGGATGGCGGGTTCCAAGTGATGGTCGTCCTCCCCTTGCAGCCGATGGCCGGCTCCGAGCCGGAGACAAGCGCTGCCTCTCCGGGCGCTAGGGCTGCAACGCCCGGGACAACCGGGACAGTTGGGGAAACTGGAGCAACTGGAATACCCGGAGCAGCCGAAACAGCCGGAACGGGAAGAGGGAAAGGAACAGAAGGGGCGAGAGAAGGCGAAACGGCGCGGGCAAGCGGCACAGCGGAAGCCGGCGGCACCGGCGACGCGGGAGAACCAGGCGGCACCGGCGACACGGCGGGAGCCGGCTGTGTGGTGCGGTCGGTGGCGGGCTGATGGGGATTCGGGTGGTGCTGGCCGATGACCAGGCGCTGGTGCGGACCGGGTTCCGGATGATCCTCGACGAGACCGATGACATCGAGGTGGTCGGTGAGGCCGGAGACGGGGCGGCGGCCGTCGAGGTCGTCGGCCAGACGCGGCCGGACGTGGTGCTGATGGATGTGCGGATGCCCGGGATGGACGGGATCACCGCGACCGGGCGGATCCGGTCGTTCACACCGGCCCCCAAAGTGATCATCCTGACCACTTTCGATCTCGACGACTACCTGTTCACCGGGTTGCGGGCCGGGGCCAGCGGATTCCTGCTCAAGGACACCCTGGCCGACGAGCTGATCGCGGCGGTCCGGGTGGTGATGTCCGGTGAGGCGGTCACCGCGCCGAGCGCGACCCGGCGGTTGATCGCCCACTACGTCAGCTCCCCGGCCGACCCGGCGGACCCTGCGGATCCGGCGACGCTGGACCGGCCGGGTGATCGGCTCGCCGCATTGACGGCCCGCGAGCGGGAGGTGCTGACCCTGATCGCGCGGGGGCTCGCCAATGCGGAGATCGCCGTCGAGCTCTGCGTCTCGGAGGGCACGGTGAAGACTCACATCGGCCGGGTCCTCGCCAAACTGGGCCTGCGCGACCGGGTCCAAGCGGTGATCCTCGGCTACGAGTGTGGGCTGGTGACCCCGTGACCGAGCTGGCGGATCTCGTCGAGGAGATCGTTGAGGTCGTCGGCCATCCGGTCGAGGGTGCGCCCGGCTGGTCGGGGGCGCTGCGGCCGAGACCGGAGCGGTCGTCGACGACGGTGCGGGTGAACGCGGCGACCTCCGGCTGGACGAGACTCCACGCCAGCCGGGACGCGGCGACACCGGCTTCGAAGACCACCGCCGGTGTGCCCTCAACGCGGGTCTTGGCGTGCAGCCGGCGCCCGTCCCGTGACTTGGCCTGCAGCCGGCGCCCGTCCCGGGTCGTGACCCACAGCGATTCCCCTTGGATCTCGGTCATCGGGTGATGACGGCATCACCCGGCCAAGCGGAACAGTTCGGCGTGGATCTGACGGGCCGGAACCTTCAAGGCGCGCAGAGCGGAGAGGACGGCGCTGGTCAGCGGGGCCGGACCACAGACGTACACGTCACGGTCGGTGATGTCGGGGACGAGTCGGTGCAGGTTCGGTGGGTGGAAGGGCTGGTTGGCGCCGCCGGTGCGGCCGGTGATGACGTGCAGGCGGGCGCCACGGCCGGCGACCAGGTTGCGGATCTCGCCGAGCAGGACGGCGTCGGCGCCCCGGCGGACCCGGTAGATGACGACCGTGTCGGAACCCAGCGCCGGGTCCTCCAGCAGGGACCGGATCGGGGTCACCCCGATGCCGCCGGCGATCAGCAGGGTGGCGGGCCGGACGCGGGTGGCCAGGGTGAACGCACCGTACGGTCCCTCCGCGAAGACCCGTGCCCCGACCGGCAGTTCCCGCAGCCCGGCGCTGGTGGTGCCGACGGCTTTGGCGGTCAGCCGCAACGACCGGTTGTTGGGCGCCGCCGACAACGAGAACGGATTGACCTGCCACCAGCGGTGGTGGCCGGGGAACCGCCACAGGAAGAACTGGCCGGCCCGCGCCCGCAACCGGTCCAGGTCACGGCCGGTGACGTGCACCGACACGACGTCGTCGGACTCCGGGACGACAGCCGCCACCCGCAGCCGGTGCCGGTGGTTGCGGACCAGCGGCAGGACCAGCCGCCCGGTCAGCAGGGCTCCGATCGCGAACGTCCACAGCCCCCACCAGTAGAGCTGCGTGACCGTGTTGGCGGCGAAGGCGGTCCCCTCGTACACCTGATGGATGATCCCCAGAATCAGAACCACATAGAACAGCAGGTGTACGGCGTGCCAGGTCTCGTAGGAGAGCCGCCGCCGGGCGATCCGCACCGACAGGGTCACGATCACCACGATCAGACCCACGGCGATCAGGCCCAGCAGTACTGGTATCTGTCGCGACAACACTCCGGCTGTCGTCAGCACCGGCACCCGGTCGTACCGTGCGAACCCCACGACCACGAACGACGGATGCAGCAGGGCCAGCCAGAACACGGCGAACCCGGTCCACCGGTGCCAACCGGTCAGCCGGTCCATGCCGAACGCCCGGTCCAGCAGCGGCAGCCGCGCCACCAGCAGCACCTGCACGGTCATCACCAACGCCAGATACAGCCCGAGCAGCCGCCCGACCTGCCCGAACCCGTTGTGGGCGGGCGGAACGGCCAGGAACATCAGGTGGATCAGCGTCAGATTGAGGACAAGGAACGTGATAGCCACGACGCGGGCGAACATCCGGTCTCCCCTGGTGGACTCCCATCTTCCGGGGTGTACCGCCGGCGGCACCATCAGGTTCACGACAGAGACCGCAGCCGGATTCGAACCGGCGTGGACCGATTTGCAATCGGTTCCCTGGCCACTCGGGCATACGGCCGTGATTCACATGTCTGCGTGCGGGCGGCAGGATTCGAACCTGCTCAGCACTGAGGCAACCGGTTTACAGCCGGCCCCGACTCTCCTACTTCGGCGCGCCCGCGAGAAACGAGAACCGCCCGCCCCTGCAGATCAGGGACGGGCGGCGTGAAGAAGACGCTGCGAACAGCCTCAGCCACACCACCGGTCCGGGGCGTAATAGAGACAGCACATGATTGCTCCTCAAAGGTCGTTCGAGCTGATGCCGACAGTAATGGGCGCCCGGGGAGCCCGGCAATCGAATAACGTGACGAGAATGAGCGACTTCGATGTCAACGAGCTGGTCGCCCGCCTACAGCTGGTCACCGACGAGATGGCCGGCGCAGGCGACCGGGTGCGGGCCGCCGTGAGCGCCGCCCACACGACCACTTTCCATGTCGCCGACCACGACGGCCTGGCCGAGATCACCGCCGACGGCCGCCCCCGTCTGACCGGCGTCCACCTGCACCGCGACGCCCTGCACCTGCACCCGGACGATCTGGATCACCTGCTCACCACGCTGCTCAACGAGGTTCTCGGCGAGGCCCGCCGGGCCACCGGCGACGCCGTCTTCGAAGCCCTGCCACAGCAGATCCGCACCGAGATCACCCGGGTGACCGACCGATGACCAACCCCGATCAGTCCATGGACGACCTTCGTCGCGCCATCGACGACTATCCCCGCCGCCTGGCCGAGACGACTGCGAGAGCCCATGCCGCAGCCAGAGCGACGGTCACCGCAAGGGACGAGAGCGGCCAGGTCACGGTCACCGCATCCGGCCAGGGCGACATCCTTTCGGTACGGGTGACCGGTCACGCCCTGCACGACGGCGACCCGCACACACTCGCAACCCGGATCACCACCACGGTCAACGCCGCTCTGTCCCAGGCCGAGGCCACCCTCGCCGAAGCCACCACCGGAACCCTCCCCGACGACACCGAGACCACCGCCCGCCTGGACGCCTTCGAACAGCGCATCGACGCCGCCATCAACCGCCTCGACCGCCTGCTCGACGACTAACGCTCACGCTCCGCGACGTCGTCGGCCCGTTCCGCGGCCCGAACCGCGTCGTAGTAGTCCTTGGCGGCGTCCTCCACCGAGCTGCCGGTGGTCGGCGGCGACACGATTCCTAGCGTGCCGACATTGATACCGAAGCTGACCAGACCATTCGCGGTATGGAAGTCGCCTTTGCGGCGTATCTTCTCCATCCCGCTGAAATCCTTGGCGTCCTTCTTCATATCGGTCAGGAAGTCTTGCAGGGACTTGAGCGTGTCGGTCAACTCGTCGAGCCGTTCCTGCAGCCGGGTCAGCGAGCGGGAGATCTTCCGGAGGAGCCGGCTTAGTTTTGTGATCACCCGAGTGACCCGAGACATGACAATGGCGACCCGGGCGAGGCTGGTGGCGACGAAGGCAGCGAGCACGGTTCCCGCGGTGACGATGAGGAGCGCCAGATTAGTGATGAAGAGGCTGACCACGAACATGATCAGTCCGACGACCAGATCGATGATGATGTCGGCGGCCTCGGCGCAGGCGTTGGCCCCGTTCTCCAGCAACTCCGGCACCGTGGCCATCGTGTCGGCGAGCTTGCGCAGCTGATCGTCGATGCGGCCGACATGGACATCGAAGGCGAGATAGGCGTCGCCGCTCCACACTCTCGACAGCTGGTCCCGGTCGTCCAGTTGGTCGTCGGCGAGTTGGTTGACGGTGTCGGCGAACCGCAGGTAGAGGGGGACAGCCGCCATCAACGCCTGAGGATCACCGCTGACCGACTTCAAGCTCTCGTTCATCCAGGT
This sequence comes from Actinoplanes sp., assembly GCA_035562875.1. Classification (GTDB taxonomy): domain Bacteria; phylum Actinomycetota; class Actinomycetes; order Mycobacteriales; family Micromonosporaceae; genus Actinoplanes. The sequence goes on from DATMVU010000253.1 coordinate 11,288, forward strand.
GAAGGGCTCGTGCAGAACCGACTGGACCATTTCCGGCATCCCGGAGAACCACACTTCGAGCTGGTTGGCCGCCTGTTGGCTCATGACGCCCCCGGCCGCTGACCGCCGGTGCTGATGTCCTCGGCATTGAACTGGTCGGTCTGGAGCAGGGCCTGCGCGGCCTGGTGCACCGCCTGGGCAAGGGAGAGGACGGTTTCACTGGCCATCTCCGTCGCAGTTCCGCATCCCGCAACGAATTCCTCGTAGGCGTCGTGGACCTTGCCGCCGACGCCGGGGATGTAACCGAAGGCGTCCCGCGGGACGCGGGTCGCCTTCAACTGAGTCCGAATCAGGTCGAGACGATCACGCCGTGCCACTGTGCGATCGGAGAAATCCTCCATCGCGGGCGGATCAGCTGTCAGGTCAGACATCGGTTCCCCCGCAATCGATTCTCAGTGATCTTCGGACAGGGCGCGGACCAGTATCCGCGCGGCAATGACGTCGAGAACTGCCACCAACATCACGCACATCGATCCATCGATGAAATGCAACTCGCAACGACCCCATTGGAAGAAGAGCTTTCCTCGTCGCTTGACATGACTGATCAGACTCCGCGGGATGGAGTAAACGATCTTGAAATCAGGATCGACCTCCTGCCCCTGGTGTAGAAACGCCAGTCTTCGATCAGTCACGATCCAGTCGAGGTCATGGCGCTTACTGTCGCGGATGACCCGCCACAGGCGGCCGCCGTGCGAGTCGATCGCACCGTGCCCGATCGATCCGTAGAGCCATCTGTCGAAATAGATCCGGTTGACGTGCACACCCATCCAGTCGACGTCCTCGATGAACTTCGTCGACCGGGCGGGGCGCTGGCCGGTCTCTCGGAGAGTGCGCTGTTCCCAGGGACGCAACTCGTGATCGGCGAGTTCCATCCGACTGGTGTCGCCACCCCAGCTGGTATGGAAGTAGCCCATCGCGAGCAACCGTTCGCCGGGTTCCAGCACCTTGGCGACATCCGCGCCGTAGACCTTGACCAGGTTGAAAATGGGCACGCCATCGACGCTATCGACGGAGCTGACACCACAGCCACCCCGATTCGAATGGCGCTAAGCCTGGTCCGGAATGATTACGGCATGATCGATGTCGATGTGCAGATTCGGCTGGGGTCCGAGGTGGATGCTCCGGCTCTGGCGGGGCTGCGGTGGAAACGGGCCAACCAGGATCACGGCCTGCAGCTCGACAATCTCGACGAGTTCGTCGCGGCTCTCCGGGAGTGGATGCGGGAGCATCCCGGGCATCGGGCGTTCGTGGCCGAGGCCGGTGGCGAGGTGGTCGGGATGGCCTGGCTGGCGGTTCTCGACCGGGTTCCCACCGCGACGAGGTACTCCCGCCGGGGTGGGGACGTGCAGTCCGTCTTCGTGGTCCCGGAGCTGCGGGACCGGGGTGTCGGCGCCCTGCTCGTGTCGGCGATCCTGGACGAGGCCCACCGGCTGGGGCTGGAGCACGTGACAGTGCACTCCAGCCCTCGGGCGGTGCCGTTCTACCGGCGCAACGGCTGGGTCCACGACCCGGAGTCGCTCACCTGGTTCCCGGAAGCGTGACGGTTTCTACTGCGGAGCCCCGAGGTCGTCGAGGGCCTTGACGGCCCCACGGTGGAGCGGCACCGGGGTGGTCTTACGGGCCAGGTCGAGGCTGATCTCCCTCGCCGCCGCGTTGGCCTGTTCCAGTTGGGGTTTGCGGTCGAAGAGGGCCCTGGTCAGTACGCAGGCCACGTTCGCGTCGAGGTCGTCACGGACCAGGAGCACGTTCGGCACCACGATGGTCGTGACGTCGGCCGGGGTCCGGTACGTGGCGGCCGGGATCGTACCCTCCTGATAGACCTGGTTGATCTTCTGCATCTCGGGCAGGAGCGGGGTGATGTCCAGGAACTCCACCTGGTCCGCGCTGGTGGTCAGCAGGTCGGTGATGCCGGGGGTGGGCAGGCCGCCGGACCAGAACAGTGCGTCGACGGTGCCGTCCTTCATCCCGTCGACCGTTTTGGTCAGGTCCAGTTTCTGGGCTTGCACATCGGTGTCCGGGTTCAGGCCCGCCGCGGTCAGCAGCCGGTTCGCGATCACCTCGGTGCCGGACTTCGGGGAACCGGTGGAGACCCGTCTGCCCTTCATCCCGGCGACGTCCTTGATCCCGGCCGCCTTCCGGACGATCACCTGGGTGTAGTTGCTGTGGATCCGGGCCAGGGCCGCCACCGGCTGTTTCGTGGTGAAGCCTCCGGTGCCGCCGACCGCGTCGGCCGCCGTGTCGGCGAGGGAGAACGCGAGCCCGTAGGTGCCGGCCGCCAACTGCTGGATGTTCTGCACCGACGCACCCGTCTCCGAGGCGGTCGCCTGCACGTTTCCGCCCACGGCGTTCACCTGCTCGGCATACGCGTTGCCGAGGGCGAAGTAGACGCCGGTGGCGTTACCGGTGGCGATCGCGACCCGGGTGGCCTGGCTCACCTCGCAGGTGACCGCCCCACCGGTGTCGGTGGCGGCGGTGTCCTGCCGCCCACCGCAGGCCGTGAGTGTGGCGAGCAGCAGGATTCCCGTCATCAGTCGCATCATGTCTCTCCTCCGGGAGCGAGCGGGACCTTTTTCACACCGACACGAAGACCGGCCAGGAGTACGGCGGTGAGCAGCACCGCGATCCCGGCGGCGACGGTGACCGGCGCCAGGTACAGCAGGAGCAGTCCGGCGACACCGGCGAGCACCCGGCTCAGCACACCGGCCGGACCGATTCCGATCACCCAGCCGCCGGATGCGACAGCCAACGCGAACACCGCCAGTGCCGCCGCCAGGGTCGTCCACAGCACACCGGTCCACGGCCCGCGGGCCAGCAGGAACTCACCGTTGCCGGTGAGGACGAAGGCGATCGGGGCGAGGAAGGCGGGCAGTGCGTACTTCAGCGCCTGCCACATGGTCGGTACCGCCCGGCCGCCGGTGATCGCGCTGGCACCCACCGCGGCGAGGGCGGTCGGCGGGGTGACCTCGGACAGCACCGAGTAGTAGAAGACGAACATGGCGGCGGCCGGGGCGGGCACCCCGAGGGTGAGCAGAGCCGGTCCGATGATCACCCAGCCGATGATGAAACTGGCGGTGACCGGGATGGCGAGTCCGAGCAGGGCGAGCGCGACAGCGGCCAGCACCGCGGTCAGGGCCAGCACCACCTGCGGTTCGTCGGTGACCGCGCTCGCGCCGTCGATCAGCAGGGAGGCGAGCTGGGCACCGAGACCGGTCTTGGTGGTGGTCGCGGTGATGATCCCGGCGGCGGCGCACACCGCGACGACCGGCAGCACCCCGCGCACCCCGGCGGCCAGTGCCGCGAAGATCCGGGCCGGGGTCAGCCGGGAGGTCCGGTCCAGGAAGGAGAGCACGGCGGCGAGGATCGTCGCGTACACCACCGCCCGGGTTGCGCTCTGCCCCAGCGCCAGCAGCACCACGATGACGATCAGGGACGAGAAGTGGTAGCCGAAGCGGGCGAGCAGCCGCCACGGGCCGGTCGGCGGCGCGTCGACGGCACGAACCCCGAAACGGCGTACGTCGATCTCCACGGCGAGCAGGATGCCCAGGTAGTAGAGGACGGTCGGGATCATCGCCCAGCCGAGGACGGTCAGGTAGGAGACGTTCAGGTATTCGGCGACGATGAACGCGGCGGCCCCCAGTGTCGGCGGCGACAGGATCGCGCCCACCCCCGCGGCGGCCAGCATGCCCCCGGCCTGCTCCGGTGGGTATCCGGCACGGCGCAGCATCGGCCAGGTCACCGCCCCGACACTGACGGCGGTCGCGGTCCCCGACCCGGAGACGGTCCCGAGCAGGAACCCGGCGGCCACCGCGGTCCGCCCCGCCGCACTGCGCGACCTGCGGAACGCGGCCACCGACAGGTCGACGAAGAACCGGCTGGCCCCGGACAGGTCGAGAACCGCGCCGTAGATGGTGAACAGCACGATGTAGGTGGCCGCCACGTCGAGCGGTGTCCCGTAGAACCCGCTGCCCGAGTTGTAGAGGGCGTCCACGATCTGCCCGAAGTCGAGTCCCGCATGCGCGACCGGCCAGTGCTGCGGCAACAGCCCACCGTAGTAGCCGTACCCCAGAAAGAGGAGGCAGACCGCCGGCAACGCCCAGCCGGTGGTGCGCCGGCACGCCTCGGCCACCAGGATCAGAAGGACGGCGCCGAAGGCGACGTCGGCCGGTGCGAGCAGCCCCTGCCGGTCGAGGAAGGCGTTGTAGCCGCCGGCCACCGGATAGAGACAGACGGCGAGGGCGGCGGCCGCGAGGAGCCAGTCGCTCACGGTCGGTGCCTCTCGCCCTTTCCCGATGCCTGACTTGTACGCGAGGAAGCACAGTGGCAGCGTCCCCGCGAGGAAGATGATCAGGTAGTACTGGCTGCCTTGCGCGAGTGGCCGGAAGACCTGCCACAACACGAGCAGCGCCACCCCGAAGGCGACGGCCGAGACCCCGGCCCCGATCCGCCCGCCGAGCCGCCGGGCGGGCCGCTCCTCGTCGTCGTAGTGCACAGCGGGCGACGCGGCCTCCACCTCCGCCACCCCGGCGGCAGAAGATCGATCATCACCCATGAAACGGACAGTACTATGCGCCATCCCCCTCTGTAACGATCCCGGGTCGCCCCATGACACCTTCGCCCGCCCGAAAGGCTCGTCATACAACTGACAAGCCGGGCAGAACGCACGCTTGCCAGTCCGTCAAGAGGTACAACATGAAAGTCATGACGATCAGTGAGGTACGGCGGAATCTCGCGGCTGTAGTGGATGCGGTGATCGACGAAGCCGAGGAGACGGTGATCCCCGGGGGAGCACCGGCTCGTCTACCGGATTCGCGGTGACGCGCTCGAGATCGTCAGTTGCGTGGGGCACTACGACGGGAGATGAGGGGAGCGCGGCCCTGGCGGTGAACCGCGCTCCCTGCCCTGTGGGGTGTTACAGGGCGAGGGTCAGGGTGGTACGGGTGACCACCTCGACCGAGTCGATGGACAGCAGCTGGGTTTCCGCCTCGGTCAGGCGGGAGCGGACGTCGGCGGGGACCGAGACCGGGGAGCCGGCCGCCAGCGGCAGCAGGTGCAGGGTCAGGTCGGATGACGGGGTCCAGCCGATGTCGGTCAGGTTGACCGTCCAGACGGCACCGTCCCAGTAGCGGTCGGTGATCGGGGTGCCGTCGACGCGGAGTTCGCCGATGTCGCCCGCCCACCGGATGTGCAGCAGCGAGTCGCCCAGGGCTGCCGTGGGGTCGATGGTCAGCCGGTGGACGGCGGCCAGCTCGTCGAAGACCTCGGGGGACGGTGCGGACGGGCGGCCGTCGTGTTTGCCGTAGGCCACCGGGACCGTGGTGGCGGCGGGACGGATCTCCTCGACGGTCACCGTGGGTGGCGGCAGGAGTTCGGGCAGCGGCATCGGCACGGCGGCGAAGGCACGGCCGGTGTAGACCTGGACGCCGGACGGATATCCACCCTTGACGAACACCGTGCCGCTCGCGTCCCATTGCAGCTCGTCGTCGCTGAGGAGCAGGCGGCGGCCGCCGTCCTCGACGACCCAGACCGAACCGGCCGACTCGGCAGGAAGGACGAGCACGTCCAGGCCGTCCAGCGACAGCGGCGCGAACCCGGGCGTCACGGTGTGAACGTCTCCGGACACGGCGATCTCGGCGGGGATGCCGGGTTCGGCGATCAGGACCAGGGTCGGGACGTCACCCGGGAGCACGGTGAGCGCCGACGCGGTGGCGTAGGTGACCGTGACGCCGCCGAGGGTCAGGTTCAGCGGCCAGCTGGCCAGGGTGCCGGGCTGCACGTCGACCGGCTGGGACGGGAACTCCAGCTCGCCCGAGGCGAGAGCGACCCGGAACCGGGCACCGGTGTGGACCGGCAGCGGGAAGTGCGGCTGGTGCCAGGCGAGGAACAGGAAACCACTGGTCCCGTCGCTGCGCAGCGCGAACCGCAGGGTCGACGAGTCCTCGACGCCGGACGGGCGGACCGCCGGCAGGCTGGACGGCATCTCCGCCAGGGTGTGACCGAAAGCGGCCAGGAAGGCGTGCTGACGGCGCAGTTCGGCGTGGCTGGCGGCGAGGACTCCGGCCTCTCCGACGGGGGCGTGGAAGTCGTACCCGAGCGGGGTGATGTCGTTGGGGTAGCCGGTGGCGTGGGTCTCCTGCAGGTCCCGGCCGGGGTTGGTGCCGCCGGTGTACATGTAATAGCCCTGCCAGGCCGACCCGTTACCGATCTTGCAGTGCGCGATGGTGGCGACGTCGAGGGCCTCGGGGCGCGGGCGGCGGTGGTAGGCGGTGGCCATGCCGCCGCCGAGTTCGCAGGTGGCCGCCGGGAAGAGGTCCGACGGGGTGCGCGGTCCACCGGAGGCGGCCTCGATCGCCTGAGCACGCCGCACGTCGGCGCCGATGCCCGCATCATCCCAGACGTGGGAGAAGAAGTAGTGGTCGCGGAATGTCGGGTCCCAGGGGGCGTCGGCGTCGACCCAGAAGCCGTCGCCGTAGCCGCCGTAGAGGGGCAGCACCTCCTCGTCGGGCAGGTCGGCGCCGCCCCACGCGGTGGCGGTCCAGAGCGGCGCGGACAGGCCGGCCTCGCGGGCCAGGCGTTTGAGGGTGACCAGGTGCTGCGGCTGGTCGTAGAGCTCGTTCTCCAGCTGGATGCCGATGACCTGGTGGATCGACGGCCCGACGGCCCGGCCGATCGCGGAGAACCAACCCTCGACCAGGGTCAGATAGTCGGGGTCGTCGGTGCGGTGCCGGACCGGCGCCTGCTGGACCCAGTCGGGGAAGCCGCCGTTGCGGGCCTCGCCGTGGCACCAGGGGCCGATCCGCAGCACCACGTCGAGACCGGTCTCGACGGCCAGGTCGACGAACGCGGCCACGTCGAGCTCCCCGTCGAAGTTCGGGGCCTGGTCGCGGACGGGCTGGTGGTGCAGCCAGAACAGGTAGGTCGCCACGACGGTGATGCCGCCGGCCTTCATCTGGCGCAGCCGCTCCGCCCAGCGCGCGCGGGGCACCCGGCTGAAGTGCATCTCGCCGGAGACCGGGATGACCGGGACCCCGTCACGAGTCAGGTACCGGTTGGTGAGCGACAGGCCGGGACGCACGTCCTCGGCGTTGCTCATGCGCGGCCGGCGCAGTGGAGTCGCCCAGGCTTGGTGGCGAACAAAAAGCGGCTCAGGCCACGACATGGGATCACTCCTTGCTGGTTTGACTGTAACCGGTCACAGGCCGGTCGCCTCGCACGATACACAGGCGTAACGGGTCGGACGCAAGGGCTTGACACATCGCCGTAACACCAGCACTGTAACCGGTCACAGGGGTTGTGCTGAGCGACACGCTTCCAGCGCGGCATCCGTCCCCGGCTTCGGTGTTCACCAGCCAAGCCGACCAAGGAGGATCGATGAAGAAAAAATTCGCACCGCTGATGGCGGCAGTCACCGCAGCGGCCTTGTTCACCGTTACCGCGTGCAGCAGCTCCGACTCCTCGGGGGAGGGCGCCGTCGACCCGAACGAGAAGGTCGCGCTGACCTACTGGACCTGGACCCCGAACATGGACAAGGTGGTCGAGGCCTGGAACGCGAAGAACCCGAACATCCAGGTCACGGTCAACAAGCAGGACGGCGGCGACCCGGCCGTCACCAAGCTGCTGACCGCGATCAAGGCGGGTTCCGGAGCGCCGGACATCATGCAGGCCGAGTACCAGAAGGTCCCCACTCTGGTCTCCGCCGACGCGCTCGCCGACATCTCCGGTGAGGTCGGCGCACTGAAGGACAAGTTCCCGGCCGGCGCGTGGAGCGGTGTCTCCCTCGGCTCGGACGCGGCGTACGGCGTCCCGCAGGACTCCGGCCCGCTGATGTTCTTCTACCGTGCCGACGTCTTCGAGAAGAACGGCCTGGAGGCCCCGAAGACCTGGGACGACTACGCCGCCGCCGCCGAGAAGATCCACAAGGCGGACGCCAAGCAGTACCTGGGCACCTTCTCGGCCAACGACGCCGGTCTGTTCACCGGCCTCGCGCAGCAGGCCGGCGCCTCCTGGTGGGGGGTGAACGGCGAGCAGTGGACCGTCAACATCAACGACGCCGCCACCCAGAAGGTCGCCAACTACTGGGGTGGCCTGGTGGAGAAGGGCGTCATCGACAACAAGCCGATGTACACCCCGGAGTGGAACGCGGCCCTCAACGACGGCACCCAGGTCGGCTGGGTCAGCGCGGTCTGGGCCCCGGGTGTGCTCGACGGCAGCGCCAAGGACACCAAGGGCAAGTGGAAGGCCGCCCCGATGCCGCAGTGGGACACCGCGGCCCCGAAGACCGGCGCCTGGGGCGGTTCGGCCACCAGTGTGACCACCCAGTCGAAGCACAAGAAGCAGGCCACCCAGTTCATCACCTGGCTGAACAGCGACCCGGAGGCCCTGAAGCTGCTCGCCGACACGGCGTTCATCTACCCGGCCGCGACCGACGCCACCAGCGTGCTGACCACCCCGCCGGCCTTCTTCGCCGACCAGGCGGACTTCTACACCATCGCCGGTGAGGCCTCCAAGCAGCTCTCGCCGTTCACCTACGGCCCGAACGTGAACGTCGCGTTCAGCGCTTTCAACGACGCCTTCGCCAAGGCCGCCGAGGCCAAGAAGGCCGCCGCCTTCGCCGAGTCCCTGGCGACCATGCAGAAGACCACCGTCGACGACATGTTGAACTCCGGGTTCAACGTCGCCGGATGAGTTCGTCTCCGGGCGGGCGCGGCGGCCCCCCGCGCGCCCGCCCGGAGCGCTCCGAAAGGAAAGATCGGCGATGTCGCTGACTAGCACCGCACCGAGGAAGACCGAGGCTCCCGCAGCGGGACCGCCCCGGAGCCGTAAGGCCAGGAGAGCCGGCACCCCGTACGGGTTCCTCGCCCCGGCCATGATCCTGTTCGCCGCGTTCCTGGCCGCACCGATCTTCTACGCGGGCTATCTGAGCCTGCGCAAGGTCAAGGTGAGCGGGCTGGGTCTCGGGTCCAAGTCCCGGACCGAGATCTGGGCCGGGATGGACAACTACGTCCGGTCGCTGACCGATCCCGACTTCCTGCCGAGTGTGGCACGGGTCGGGGCGTACGGCCTGATCGTGGTCCCCACCATGCTGGGCCTGGCCCTGCTGTTCGCGCTGCTGCTGGACGCGAACCGGACCAGGGAGTCGATCGGCAAGTTCGCCAGGATCTCGATCTTCCTGCCGTACGCGGTGCCGGCCGTGGTCGCCTCCCTGCTGTGGGGTTTCCTCTACCTGCCGCGGGTCAGCCCGATCAACGACGTCGCCGAGGCCCTCGGGTTCGCCTCGCCGAACCTGCTCTCCGCCGACCTGACGCTGTGGGCGGTCGCCAACATCGCGATCTGGGGCGGCACCGGCTTCAACATGATCGTCATCTACACGGCGCTCAAGGCCGTGCCGACCAGCCTGTACGAGTCGGCCCGGATCGACGGCGCCTCGGAGACGGCCATCGCCTGGCGCATCAAGATCCCGATCGTGATGCCGTCGCTGGTGATGACGTTCGTCTTCTCGCTGATCGCCACGCTGCAGGTGTTCGCCGAGCCGATGACGCTGCGCCCGCTGGCCAACACCATCTCCACCACGTGGACGCCGCTGATGAAGGTCTACCGGGACGCGTTCGCCCGCAACGACATCTACGCGGCCGCCGCCACCTCGGTGATCATCGCGCTCGCCACGTTCATCCTGTCCTTCGGCTTCCTGAAGCTCGTCGGGCGCCGGGCCTTCAACCAGGAGGACTGATGCACACCATCAAACGCAGCAAGGTCGCCACGCTGCTGCTCATCCTGGGTGCCGCGTACTGTCTGCTCCCCGTCCTCTGGGTGCTGATCGCCTCGTCCAAGAGCGCGAGCGAGCTGTTCTCCACGTTCACCCTGATGCCCAGCACCCACCTGTGGGACAACGTGGTGGACCTGCACGAGTACCGGGACGGCCTGTACTGGCGCTGGATGGCCAACACCGCCCTGTACGCCGGGGTCGGGGCGGCCGCCTCCACGCTGATCTCGGCGATGGCCGGGTACGCGCTGGCGAAGTTCGACTTCCCGGGTAAGAGCGCCGCCTTCAACACGATCCTGGCCGGCGTCCTGGTGCCCGGTGTCATCCTGGCCATCCCGCAGTACCTGCTGCTGGCCAAGCTGGGCATGACCAACACCTACTGGGCGGTGCTGCTGCCCAGCTTCATCAGCCCGTACGGCATCTACCTGGCCCGGATCTTCGCGGCCGCCTCGGTGCCGACCGAGATCCTGGAGGCGACCCGGATCGACGGCTCGGGCGAGTGGCGCACCTTCGGCACCGTGGTGCTGCCGATGATGCGGACCGGCCTGGTGACGGTCTTCCTCTTCCAGTTCGTGGCGATCTGGAACAACTTCATGCTGCCGTACATCATGCTCGGGGACGACCGGCTCTATCCGATCACGGTCGGGCTGAGCGGCCTGCTCAATCAGGGCGCCAGCCAGCCGGCCATGTACACCGCGGTGGTCACCGGCGCGCTGATCTCGATCGTCCCGCTGATCGCGCTGTTCCTGACCCTGCAGCGCTACTGGCAGGTCGACCTGGCCGCCGGCGGAGTGAAGGCCTGACTATGATCCCGAACGTGTCGCGTAAACGCCCCACCATCCGCGACGTCGCTCGCGAGGCGGGGGTCTCCTACGCGACGGTCTCCCGGGTTCTCAACGGGCGCGACTGGGTCAGCCCGGAGGCGGTCCGCTCGGTCACCGACGCCATCGCCCGCACCGGTTACACGGCTAACCAGCACGCCCGTTCGCTGGCCACCGGCCGGTCCGGGTCGATCGCGTTCCTGCTGACCGAGCCGCAGCACCTGCTGTTCGAGGACCCGAACTTCGCGGTGCTGCTGCGCGGGGTGGCCCAGGCCCTGTCGAACCAGGGCCTGACGCTGATATTGATGATCGCGTCGACGCCCGAGGAACGCGAACGGACCGTCACCTACCTGGGTGGCGGTCACGTGGACGGGGTGCTGCTGGTGTCGCCGCACTCCGGGGACCCGCTGCTCGGGCAGCTGGTCCGGGCCGAGATCCCGATCGTGGCCTGCGGTCAGGTGCTCGGGTACGAGGATTCGATCAGTTCGGTGTCGGCCGACGACTGGATGGGCGGCCGGTCCGCGGTGGAGCACCTGCTCGCGGCCGGCTGCCGGCGGATCGCCACCATCACCGGGCCGCAGGACCAGTTCGGCGGGGTGTTCCGGCTGCGGGGTTACAGCGACGCGCTGACCTCGGCCGGGCTCGCCGTCGACCCGGCGTACATCGCGCACGGCGACTGGAGCCGGGAGAGCGGCGCGGCGGCGATGCGCGAGCTGCTGGCCCGGGTGCCGGACGTGGACGGGGTGTTCGCGGCCTCGGACGCGATGGCCGCCGCGACCCTGCCGGTGCTGCGCGAGGCCGGCCGGGACGTGCCCGGTCACGTGCGGGTGGTCGGGTTCGACGACTCGGTGCTCGCGGTCACCACCGAACCGACCCTGACGACCGTGCGCAACCCGATGGAACGCATCAGCGAAGAGATGGTCCGGCTGCTCACCGACGTGATCGCCGGGCGTACCCCGATCTCCATCACCGTTCCCACCTCTCTCGTGGTCCGGGGCAGTTCCCCCGCCTGAGCACCACACCAAATACGCCCTTTTTGTCACGGAAGACGAAATGGAGTGTCATGAAACCGTCCCTTGCTGTCGCCGCCTTCCTCGCGGTGGCCCTCATCCCCTCCCCTGCCGCCGCGCACCACAAATCCGATTGGGAAATGCGCGGCGCCGACGTCTCCACCTTGCAGAGGTCGCTCGAACTCGGGCAGAAGTTCTACGACGTCCGGGGAAAGCGCGACAATCCCTATGAGATCCTGCAGCAGGCCGGCGTGAACTACGTCCGGCTGCGGATCTGGAACAATCCGACCAGCGGCTATTCGAACAAGGCCAAGGTGCTCCAGCAGGCCCGGGCGGCGAAGGCCGAGGGCATGAAACTGCTGATCGACTTCCACTACTCGGACACCTGGGCCGATCCGGGGAAGCAGTTCGTCCCGAAGGCGTGGGAGAACCATTCCATCGGTCAACTGCAGCAGGACGTGTACGACTACACGTACGACGTCTGCAGCAGTTTGAAGAAGCAGGGCACGGTTCCGGACAGCGTGCAGATCGGCAACGAGATCAACGGCGGCATGCTGTGGCCCACCGGACAGGTGAACAACAGCGATTTCGGGCCGCTGACGAAACTGCTGAACGCCGGTTACGACGCGACCAAGGCCTGCAGTAGCAAGACGCAGGTGATGGTGCACACGGCACTGGCCGGAAACATCGGTTCCGCGCACTGGTTCTACGACGGGATCACCGCCGCGGGAGCAAAATGGGACATCACCGCGCTCTCGTACTACTGCATGTGGCACGGCAGTCTCGACAATCTGGCCACCGTCGTCGGTGACGTGAGATCCCGTTACGGAAAACCGGTCG
>DATMVU010000254.1:0-4353 GCA_035562875.1 Actinoplanes sp.
ATCCTCGACGGCGAACCACCACGCAGCAACGCCGACATGGTCGAATCCGCCGCCCTGCTGCAGGCCCTGGTCGACACCGTCACCGCGTCGCGTCACCACCACGAAGGAGAGCAGTCGTGAACACCGATTCCCACCAGGCCCGGGAGGCACTGGGCCGGCTGCGCGCCGAAGTCGGCAAAGCCGTCGTCGGGCAGGACGCGGTGGTCGGCGGGGTGCTGGTCGCGTTGCTGTGCGGCGGGCACGTCCTGCTCGAAGGTGTTCCCGGCGTCGCCAAGACCCTGCTGATCCGGGCCCTGTCCGCGGCCCTGGACCTGGACACCAAACGGGTCCAGTTCACCCCCGACCTGATGCCCGGTGACGTCACCGGGTCGCTGATCTACGACGCGCACACCGGCGCGTTCAACTTCCGGGCCGGGCCGGTGTTCACCAACCTGCTGCTCGCCGACGAGATCAACCGGACCCCGCCGAAGACCCAGGCCGCGCTGCTGGAGGCGATGGAGGAACGGCAGGTCACCGTCGACGGCACCGGCCGGCCGCTGCCGGTTCCGTTCCTGGTCGCCGCCACCCAGAACCCGATCGAGTACGAGGGCACCTACCCGCTGCCGGAAGCCCAACTCGACCGGTTCCTGCTGAAACTGTCCGTCCCGCTGCCGCAACGCGACGAGGAACTCGACATCCTGCGCGCCCACCACCGCGGCTTCGACCCGCGGGACCTGAAAGCCGCCGGGATCACCCCGGTCGCCGGGCCCGCCGACCTGATCGCCGGGCGGTACGCCGTCCAGCGGGTCGACGTCACCGACACGGTCCTGGCGTACATCGTCGACCTGTGCCGGGCCACCCGGGTCGCGCCCGCCTTCGAACTCGGTGCGTCCCCGCGCGGCGCCACCGCACTGCTCGCCGTGTCGAAGGCCAACGCCTGGCTGCACGGCCGCGACTACGTGCTGCCCGACGACGTCAAAGCGTGGACCGTGCCCTGCCTACGGCACCGGGTCCGGCTGCGCGCCGACGCCGAACTCGACGGCGCCACCGTCGAAGGGGTCCTCACCTCGGTCCTGGCCACGGTGCCGGCACCCCGCTGATGGTCACCCACCGATTCGGGCTGCTGCTCGCCTTCGGGCTGCCGCTGCCGATGTTCCTGCCGCAACCGTGGCTGGTCGTCGCCGCCGTCCTCGCCGTCGCCGTGGTCCTGGCACTGCTGGACGCGGCGATGGCCGGCCCGCTCGACGTCCTGCGGCTGCGCCGCGACGGCGACCGCACGGTCTGGCTGGGCGGCACGGCACGGGTGATCCTCACCGTCGCCAACACCGGGACCCGGACGGTCCGGGTGGGGCTGCGGGACGCCTGGGTGCCGTCCGCCGGAGCCGGCCCGCTGTTCCACACCCTCACGCTGCGGGCCGGTGCCGAAACGTCGGTGACGACCACCCTCACCCCCACCCGGCACGGCGACCGCCCCGCCGTCCGGGTCACGCTGCGCTCACACGGGCCGCTCGGGCTGGCCTACCGGCAGCGGCCGCACCGCTGGAACACCGCACGGACCCCACCGTGGAACCTGCGGGTGCTGCCCCGGTTCCCGTCCCGGCGGATCCTGCCGGAGAAACTCGCCCGCCTGCGGGTCGTCGACGGCTCGATCGTCACCCGCGGGCGCGGCCACGGCACCGAATTCGACAGCCTGCGCGAATACGTGATCGGCGACGACGTCCGCTCCATCGACTGGCGGGCCACCGCCCGCGCCAACGACGTGGTGGTCCGCACGTGGCGCCCGGAACGCGACAGGCGCCTGGTCTGCGTCCTGGACACCGGCCGCACCTCGTCGGTCCTGATCGGTGCCGCCCCACGCCTGGACGCCTCGATCGACGCAGCCCTGCTGCTGTCGGTGCTGGCCGCCCGCGCCGACGACCGGGTCGACCTGCTCGCCCTGGACAGCAGCATCCGCGCCCGGGTCGAAGGCGGCGGCCAGCGCACTCGCCTGAACCGGCTGATCGACGCCATGGCCAGCCTCGAACCGGTCCTCGCCGAAACCGACTTCACCCTGCTCGGCACGGAGATGCTGCGCCGTGACCGCAAACGCGCCCTCCTGGTGATCTTCACAGCCCTGGACACCGCCCCGATGATCGCCGGGCTGCTGCCGCTGCTGCCCCGGCTCACCGCCCGGCACAAGGTGATCGTCGCCGGTGTCCGCGATCCCGACGTCAGCCGCCTCGCCCGGCTCCCCGCCGACCCCGGCACCGCCGACGTGCACACCGCAGCCGCCGCCCAGCGTGTCCTGGCCGAACGCGACCGGGTCCGCGACGTCCTCGCCCACGCCGGAGCCACCGTCGTCGACGCCGACGCGAACACCTTCGCCGGGCAGGTGGCCGACGTCTACCTGCTGCTCAAGGCCTCCGGCCGGCTGTAAAACCCTTCTTCCGGTACGCCTACCCACGGTCTCGTGGCCACCGCGCGAGGCAGGCGGCCCGGCACCACCGGGCCGCGACCGCCGGGCGTGAGCGTCACCTCACGGACAAGGCCGCCCGGCGGCCCCAGACCAGGGCGTACCCCAGGAACAGCGCCCACAGGCCGGCCCCGATACCGACCCGCACCATCGGCGGCAACGGCGACGGCGTCACCCACGCCTCCAGGATCCCGGACACCAGCAGCACGAACACCAGGCCGACCGCGATCACCATGCCGTGCCGGGCCCACTGGACGAGGGACTCGCGGCGGGTCAGCAGCGGGCCCGGCGCGATCCACGACCAGCCGATCCGCAGGCCCACCCCGCCACCGATGAAGATCGCGGTCAGCTCCAGGAAACCGTGCGGGGCGATGTACGTCAGGTACACGTCCCCGGCCCCGGCGTCGAACATCGCCGCCCCGACCATCCCGATCGAGATCAGGTTCTGCCCGAGCAGCACGAACACCGGCACGATCAGCACACCGGACGCCAGACACTGGACGGCGAGCATCGCGTTGTGCACCCACACCCGGCCGAAGAACGTACCCGCCCGGTATTCGCTGTAGTAGTTGACGAAGTCGTCGATCAGCGACGCCTCCTCCGGCCGGCCACCGTAGTACTCGGTCAGCACGTCCGGATGCTGCAGCACATACCCGATCAGCGCCCCCGCGGCACCGACCATCACCACCATCACGGTCAGCCACCAGCCGCGGGTCACGTACAGGGCGGCCGGCAGCCGTACCGCGAAGAAGTCCGCCAGCGGCCGCCACGACATCCGGTGGCCGCGGGTGATCGCCGCCCGCCCGGCCAGCACCAGCCGCGACAGGTCGGCCAGGACCACCGCGTCCGGGGTGCGGCTGCGCACGATCGACAGGTGGGTGGCCGCCCGCTGGTACAGCAGCACCAGCTCGTCGGCCTCGTCGGCGTTCAGCCGCCGCCGCGACACCAGCACCTCCAGGCGCCGCCACTCACCGCCGTGCTCGGCCACGTACGCATCCAGATCCACGCCTGGCATCCTAAGCGGGTGCTCACCACCGCAGAAGCTGTCGAGATCGACGTGCGACCGGCCCGGCTCGGGTCCCGCGCGCTCGCCCTGATGATCGACATCGCGATCCAGTTCATGGCCGGCGGCTTCCTGTACCTGCTGTACTTCGTGATCCTGCAGATGCTGCCGTTCGAGTACAGCACCCTGCTCCTGCCGGAGACCGTCCAGCTGATCGTGATCGCGCTGGTGGTGGTCGCCTACCCGACCATCCTGGAGACCGTCACCAACGGCCGCAGCTTCGGCAAAGCCGTCATGGGCCTGCGCGTGATCCGTGAGGACGGCGGCCCGATCCGCGCGCGGCACGCCTTCACCCGCGCCCTGATCGGGCTGGCCGTCGAATGGCCCGGCCTGCTCATCCCGCTGCTGACCTGGGCCGGCAGCCTGACCACCATGCTCGCCTCCCGCCGCGGCCGCCGCCTCGGCGACCTGGCGGCCGGCACCCTGGTCGTGCACGAGCGGCGCCCCGTCCCGTGGAACCTGGTCCCCGGCATGCCGGCCGGCCTGTCCGGCTGGGCGGCCACCGCCGACCTGTCCGCCGTCGACGACGACCTGGCCGAGGCGGTCCGGCAGTTCGCCGCCCGCTCCCACCAGTTCGCCGAACCGTACCGGACCGGCCTGGGCCAGAGCCTGTTCTCCGAGGTCGCCGCCAAGGTGTCCCCGGATCCGCCGCCGAGCACCCCGCCGTGGTTGTTCCTGGTCGCGGTGCTCGCCGAACGCCGCCGCCGCTCAGCCGCCCAGCTGGCCGCCACCCGCACCGTCACCCAGCGTGTACTTCCAGGTTTCGGGGAGATCCCGGCGTCGAGCCGGCGCTGATCACCACGGTCCGGTGAGGTGGGACGCTCCGGTTCGCCGTAGCTGACCTGCCTGGCCCCGGATC
>DATMVU010000255.1:0-1539 GCA_035562875.1 Actinoplanes sp.
CAGGCGACGATCAAGAGCCGACGGACGGGCGGCAGTGGACGGGGCCGACGAGCAGGAGTCAGCGGACACAGGAGTCAGCGGACAAAGGGCCGGCGGACGAGAACCGGCGGACGACGGCATCGGCTGATGAGCCGACACGGCCAGGACGTGGGCGACCGTCTAGCTGCGGGCCGCCGTACGAGATCGCACGGGTGGCGGGCTATCCCCGTACGAGATCGAATGTTGCCCAGATGTGTTTGGTGTCGGTGGTGCGCTGCCAGCCGAAGTCAGTCGCGAATGTCTTGACCAGCCGTAGGCCGAGGCCGCCCGAGCCGACCGGCCGGGTGGTGTCGAAGTGCGGCTCGCCGGCGAGGTCGTGGTCGGCGACGTCGAGGATGAGGAGGCCGGGTTCGCGCAGCAGCCTGATGACTGTGGGCGGCCGGCCGTGCCGGAGTGCGTTGGTGGCGAGTTCGGTGGCGACGACGGTGAGCCGGTCCAGGCCGTCCTCGGTGTCGAGGGCGGTGCCGGCGACTGCTTCCCGGAGTCCGGCGCGCAGATGGCGGAGGCCGCCGACGTCAGCGAGATCCCATCGGCGAATTTCGATCGCCTCCGGATGCGGGACCGGAGTGGGAGGCGACGTCATGGGCCTATCTTGCCCACTCCTGGGGGAGATACGGATACCCGTAAGAGTTGGTTTCTACTACTCGGGAGAGCTAGATCATGGCCACCTGAGCAGGATTTCATCCGATTTGTACCACTATCGCCATCATACTTTCGGCTAGTGTTCTCTCGACCTGTCGTATACAGTCTGCATAACCGAACGGCCTAGTGTGCTCACAGGGCGCGTTCCTGACGACGCCTGAACGAGCTATGGATACCCACCCGACCCGGGCCCCAATCATGGGGCCGGCTCTCCGGAACGGTGCCAGGGAGGACCACGACATGACCGTCACCCAGACCACCACCAAGGTGTCACCCTCGACCAGGGCGAGCGCCGAGTCCTCGGCAGACAGCGCCGCCGAGCTCCTTGCCGCGATGGCTGCGATGCCGGTCGGCCACCCGTCCCGTGCGGCTCTGCGGGACCGGGCGATCGAGGCCTGGCTGCCTCTCGCCCGGCACCTGGCGCACCGCTACTCCGGTCGCGGCGAGCCCACCGACGACCTGATCCAGACCGCCAACGTCGGGCTCATCAAGGCCATCGACAAGTTCGACCCGGAGCGCGGTGTCGACTTCGCCGGCTACGCGATCCCGACCATCATCGGCGAGATCAAACGCCACTTCCGGGACCGCACCTGGTCGGTCCGTGTCCCGCGCCGCCTGCAGGAGCTGCGTCTCGCGATCACCGAGGCCAACGCGACGCTCACCCACTCGCTGGGCCGGTCGCCGCAGGTCTCCGACATCGCCGTCCACCTCGGGATCACCGAGGAGGAGGTGCTGGAGGGCCTGGAGGGTGCCCGGGCGTACAACGCGACGTCCCTCTCCACCCCGATCAGCGCCGACGGCACCACCGAACTGGGCGACACCCTCGGCGGTGAGGACCACGAGTTCGAGGTCGCCGAG
>DATMVU010000256.1:0-21935 GCA_035562875.1 Actinoplanes sp.
CGGTCCCGAGGCTATGTTACCGGCGCGTAGCGTGGGCAAGGCAACAGTGCCCGATGTGCCGAATATCGCCGCCTCGACCTGGGCATCCTGGAAATCTGCCGGGTTCGGGTCCGTTTCCACAGATCTCCACCCGGTTGAGACTGTTCTAATGAGGTGTCATAGCGGCATGCTCTAACTACAGAGAGCGGCTGGTCTAGGAGGTTCTGTGGCGAAGGCTGACGAGCCCGAACAGGCTGACGAACAACTGGCTCGCATCGACGCCTCCATAGCGGAACTCAAGATCCGCGACATGGCGGCTGCCGCGGAGCGGACCACCATCGCCAGCAAGCTGCAGGCCGCCATGTTCCAGCGCGACATCCTGGCGCACTCGCACGCCCGGAAGCAGCAGAAGGGTGTCAAGAGCCGGCGGACCGCACGCCGCACCGCACCCACCGAGTTCCCGCCCCCGCCGCCACCGGGGACCCCGCACGCCGCCCGGGCCGAGGAGCCGGCCCAGCCCCGGGAGAGGCCGGAGGAGACCGAACAGCCGGCCTCGGCCGTCCTGGTCGACGACCCGCCGCCGACCGAGCGGGTGGCTCCGCCGCGCCCGCCCCGGCGCCCGCCGCTGGCCACCATGGAGCACCCGCCCGAGGCCTCCACCCAGTCGGTGCAGAACATCCTGCTGGTCCTGGGTGCGCTGCTGCTCGGTGTGGCGGCGGTGGTGTTCGCCGGCGTGGCGGTCTCCAACCCGTTCGCGCGGACCCTGATCCTGGCGCTGATCACCGGTATCGCCCTGGCGGTGGCGCCCGGGGTGGCCCGCCGGGGGCTGTCCTCGACCGGTGAGGCGATCGCCGCGATCGGCCTGGTCCTGCTACCGATGACGTTGTACGCACTGCACGACAGCCCACTCGTCGGCGACGGTGTGCCGGGCTCGATCTACCTGGGCGTCACCTTCGCACTGACCGCGGTGGCGGCGTTCGTCTACGCCGGTGCCACCCGGCTGGCCGCACCCCGGTACGCGACGGTCATCGCCACCCAGCCGGTCGCGCCGCTGTTGGCGTACCCGCTCATCGAAAGCCCGGCGGGCTGGGGCGTCGCGCTGACCGCCGTCGCCCTGCTGGATCTGCTGCTGCTGACCACGGTGATCCGGGCCGGCCGGCTGGTGCCGCGCTGGCCGCTGGGCCGGCCGGGCACTGCCGACCGGGAGCAGACCGACGGGGACATGACCCGGCCGGAGTCTCAGCCGGAGGAGCCCGACCTGGTCATCCACGGTCCGCGCCGGCACCGCTGGTCACCGAGCCGGATCTTCCCGGGGCCACGGCCGGCCGGCGCTCCGGCGGCCGGTTCGGTCCCGCTGGCACCGCCGGTCACCCCGCCGTCCGCGAGCTGGCTGCGCGAGCTGACGTTCGCCCTGCTCTGCCTGGCGTGCGCGGGCGCGCTGCTGTACTCCTCGGTGGCCCTGCTGCAGGCGCAGGTGGTGACGGACGCGCTGCGGTCCGGCCTGATCCTGGTGGTGGCCGCGCTGACCGGGGTGGCCGCGGCCCGGTTGCTGCGCAACCCGCTCGCGATGAACGTGGCCGGTGCGGTGCTGACACTCGCGGTGATCGGGGCGATGGCCCGGATCGCCGGGGTGATCGCGCCGAACTGGAGTGTGGTGGCCGCCGCCGCGACGGTGGCGGTGGCCGGTGCGGTGGTGGCCCGGCTGCCCGAGGACGTGCGCCGCGGTCCGCAGTGGGCGTCGACCGGCACATTGGCCCTGATCGGCCTGGTGGTCGGGGTGGGCGCGCTGCGGGCGGCGATCGCCCCGGTCGCCGCGGCGCGGCCGATCTGGGACGCCGACACCGCGCTGTACGCCCAGCGGCTGGCCGAGGCGGTCGGCCCGAGTGGCTGGCTGCTGGCGTTCAGTGCGCTGCTGATGACGATCGGTGCCGCGCTGGCGCTGCCGGCCGGCATCCGGCACGAGGGTGCCGTGGTGGGTATCGCGGTGACCGCTCTGGCCGTCCCGGCGTCGCTGGGCCTGCCCTGGTCGGAGGCTCCGTGGCCGCTGGTGCTGGCGGCGATCGGCCTGGGTGCGGCCGGGTTGTGGGCGGACACCCGCCGGATCGCGATCACCCATGTGGCAGCGGCCGGGGTGGTCGGGGTCTTCGGTGCCGCCGCGGCGCTGAGCGCGTCCTGGCTGACCGCCGCGGTGCTGACCGCGCTGGCCGGCGCCGGGGTGATGGTCGCCATCGCGGCCCGGCAGATCCCGGTTCGGCTGTTCGCCTGGGTGGTCGGTGACTGGGCCGCGGGTGCCGCCGCGCTCGCTGTCCCGGGTGCCGCGGTGACCGCGGCGCTCGCCGTCTCGGACCCCGGTGGCGGGCCGCCGCCGAACGCCGGTTCCACGGTTCCGGCGCTGGCGGCCGGGTTCCTCGCGGTCGCCGCCACGCTCAGCTACGCGGCGGTCTTCCAGGTGGCCCGCCGGGAGGTCAGCCTGCCGCTGACCGCCGGAACCGGGCTGGGTGCTGTCGCGATGGCACTGGCCGCGCTCTTCGCGCCCGGCGCCGCGGCCCCCGACGTCCTGGTGGGGGCGCTCCTGATGACCGCAGCCGGCCTGCTGTTCTTCGCCAAGTCGATCGACAACCGGGGTCGCACCGACCGGCTGCTGGACGGCCCGGACATCGCCGCCGCGGCCGCCGCCGTGGCGATCTGCGGTGCTCTCGCCCGGGTCGCCGCGCTCGCTTTCCCGTCCGCTCCGCTGGTCGTGGCCGCGGTGATGGTGCTGCTTGTCGGCCTGGGGGTGACGATCCTGCCGGACGATTGGCGGCCCGGACCGGCCCGCGGCCTGGGGATCGCCGCCCTGCTGGTCGGCGTGATCGCCGGTTATCTGGCACTGGCCGGTGGGCTGCGGGTGCTGGCGCTGCCCGGCCCGCTGTGGGACGCCGATCTGAGCGCCTATCCGGCGACCGCCCCGCCGGGGGCCTGGCAGGCTCCGTTCGCGCTGGTGGCGATAGCGATCACCGCGGCGCTCGCGATGCCCAAACCCTGGTCCCCGTACGCGTCGGGTCTGGCCGCCGCCCTGGCCACCATCGCCGTCCCGTACTCGTTCGGCTTCCCGTGGTGGTCCTCGCTGGTGGTGGGTACCGCCGTCGCGGTCGGGTACGCCCTGTCCGCTGTCGCGGCGACCGAGGCGCACGCCGCCCGGGCCCGGACCGCTGTCGCCGCCCTGGTGCTGCTGCACGCCACCGCTGCCGGTCTGGCCCGCCCCTGGTCGACGGCGCTGGCGCTATTGATCGTGGTGTTGCTCGGCGTGCTGGTCGCGGCGATGGCCCGGATCCCGACCAGGTCGGACGATCAGCGGGTGCTGCCCCGGCACCGGGCGCAGATCGGTGGTGCGGCGACCGGTTCGGTGCTTGTCGCCCTGCCGGGTTTCCTGGCCGCGCTCGCCGCCGATCAGGGGCACGGCATCCAGGTGGTGCTGACCGCGGCGCTGGCCGGTTCGACGCTGGGCCTGGCCCTTCTCGCCGCACTGGGCCAGTTCATCCCGCAGTACCTGCCGTGGGCGACCATCGGTGTGGTCCTGGGCGCCTCGGTGACCGCACTCGCCTGCCTGCCGACCCAGCACCCGACAGCGCTGTACGCGGCGGCCGCGGCCCTGGTCGGGGTGCTCGCCGAGATGCTGCGTGCGGCGGTTCCGCAGCCACTGGACGAGCCGTCGCCGGCGCTGTTCGACGACAGTCCGGCAACCATCCGCCACCAGCGGATCCGGCATGCCGGATGGGGCGAGCGCTGGCTCTCCGACCCGGCCGCCGGCGCGGTGATGCTGGCCCTGCTGCCCACCCTGCTGGCACTGTTCTCACTGGCCCCGGCGTTGCGGGCGGCACTCGTCGACCCGCTGGGCCAGTTGTCGGAGATCTGGCAGGGCCCGATCGCGGCGCTCGCCGACCCGGCCGCCGGCAACGTGGACGGCACCAGCGCCCTGGCCGCGATCCTGCTGACCGGGGCGGCGGCGCTCGCCGCTGTCGGGTTCGGCGGGCGGGCGGCGGAGGCGGTGCCGGTGATCCTGCCGGGTGTCGCACTGACCCTGCTGATCACCCCGATCGCACTGGACGCCGCGTTCCCGGCGGCCACCGGAGCGGCTCTGGTGGTCTTCACCATCTCGATGCTGGGTCTGGCGCTGACCCCACCGCCGGTTGCCGTCCGCGCGCCGATCCTGCGGCTGACCCGCAGCGCGGTGTTCGTGATCGGCCTGCTCGCCGGTGGCGCCGGGCTGGCCGGGAGCCTGGCCCAGGAGGGACTGACGCTGTTGACGCTGGGCAGCGCGGTCGGGGTCGGGCTGGTCGCGGCGCTCAACGGGCGGTCCCAGATGGCCCGGCTGCTGGGCTGGCTGTTCGCGGCGCTGATGGGGCAGATGTTCGTGCTGGCGGTGTCGCTGTCGGCCGGGCTGGAACGGCACTGGGCGGCGTTCGGGGTGCTGGCCGTGGGTGCGGTGCTGCTGTCGCTGGAGGCGGCACTGCCACGGCTCGGGCTGACCCCGTACCGGGCCGAGGCGGTCACCGTCGAATGGTGCGGTTACGCGTCTGCGGCGATCGCCGGGGTGCTGGCGTTCGGTTCACCGGCACATCTGGCGGCGCTGCTCGCGGCCTGGGGCGCGGTGCTCGGCTTGACGGCGTCCCGGCCGGACCGGACCGAGAGTCAGCGGCGCACGCTGTTCTGGGTGGCGGTCGGGTTCGAGATCGTCGGCTGGTGGTTGTTCATCATGCTGGCCGAGGTGGGGCTGCCGGAGGCGTACACGCTGCCGTTCGCGGCTCTGGCGCTGGCCGTCGGGGTGGTGGAGGCGCATCACCGGCCGGACCTGAGCAGTTGGGCGGCGTACGGACCGGCTTTGCTGGCGGCGTTCGTACCGACGATCGGGATCGTGCTGGCCGGTAACGGCGGCGATCTGCGGGCGGTACTGCTCCTGCTGGGCGCGGTGGTCACGCTACTGATCGGTTCCCGGACCCGGCAGCAGGCACCGGTGGTGGTCGGCACGATCGCCACCGTGGTCGCGGCGCTGGCGTTCGTGTTCACCCTCGGTGGCCCGTGGCTGATGCTGGTCCCGGTCGGTGTGGTGCTGCTGTTCCTGGGTGCGTCGAGCGAGAACCGCCGCCGCACCCAGGAGTTCCGTGAGGTTCTGGCGAAGATGAGATAGCCGGAGAACCGCATCCCCGCGTGGGCGTGGAGACAGGCGGGGACACCGGCTGGCCGGGGTGCCCGGCGGTTCATCCCCGGGGCGTGGAGCAGGAGGTCAACCCATCAGCTTCTCGCGCAGGGCGGCGTCCTTCTCCTCGACCATCTGCTCCAGGCCCCGCTGGAAGACCGCCATCCGATCCTGCAGCGCAGCGTCGGCGGAGCCGAGGATCCGGACCGCCAGCAGGCCGGCGTTGCGGGCCCCGCCGATCGACACGGTCGCCACCGGCACGCCGGCCGGCATCTGCACGATCGACAGCAGCGAGTCCATCCCGTCCAGGTGCTTCAGCGGAACCGGGACACCGATCACCGGCAGCGGGGTCAGCGCGGCCACCATGCCCGGCAGGTGTGCGGCCCCGCCGGCCCCGGCGATGATCACCTGGATGCCCCGGCCGGCCGCCGACTCGGCGTAGTCGACCATCTTCCGGACCGTCCGGTGGGCGGAGACCACCCCGACCTCGAACGGCACCTCGAACTCGGCGAGCGCGACAGCAGCCGCCTCCATGGTGGGCCAGTCGGAGTCGCTGCCCATGATGATGCCGACGCGCGGGGACATCTAAACGCCTTCCTGAAGCCACTTCGCGGCGCGGCCGGCCCGGGCCCGCACCTCTTCGAGATCGTCGCCGAGCACTGTCACGTGCCCGATCTTCCGGCCCGGCCGGACCTGCTTGCCGTAGAGGTGGACGCGGGCGTCCGGCACCTCGGCGAACAGGTGGTGCAGCCGCTCGTCGATGCTGATGCCGCCGGGCTCGCCGCCCAGCACATTGGCCATCACCACGACCGGGGCGGCCAGTGCGGTCGAACCCATCGGGTAGTCCAGCACGGCCCGCAGGTGCTGCTCGAACTGTGAGGTCCGGGCCCCCTCGATGGTCCAGTGGCCGGAGTTGTGCGGGCGCATGGCCAGCTCGTTCACCACGATGCCGGTGTCGGTCTCGAACAGCTCGACGGCCAGCAGGCCGACCACACCCAGCTCGTTGGCCAGGTCGATGGCGAGCTGCTGCGCCTGAAGGGCGAGCTCGTCGGACAGCCCGGGAGCCGGGGCGATCACCTCGACACAGATGCCGTCACGCTGCACGGTCTCGACCACCGGGTAGGCCGCGACCTGCCCGAACGGGGAGCGCGCGACGAGAGCGGCCAGTTCCCGGCGGAGTGCGACCTTCTCCTCGACGATCAGCGGGACCCCGGTCGACACGAGGTCGTCGGCCGCTTCACGGGAGCCGACCATCCAGACGCCGCGACCGTCGTACCCCCCGCGTGTCGCCTTGGCCACGACGGGCCAGGAACCGGCCGCGAAGGTCTCGACGTCGTCTCCGGAAGTGACCCGCGCCCAGCGTGGCACCGGAGCCTTCAACGCGGCCAAGCGCTCCCGCATCAGGCCCTTGTCCTGGGCGAAGACCAGTGCCTTCGAACCCGGGAAGATCTTCACACCCTCGGCTTCGAGCGCCTCGATGTGCTCGGTCGGCACATGCTCGTGATCAAAGGTGACGGCGTCGCAGCCTTTCGCGAACTCACGCAGAGCCGCGAGATCGGTATGCGTGCCGATCGGAACGTCCGCCGCGACGAGCGCGGCACTGTCATCGGGCTTCTCACTGAGCACACGCAGTGACTGGCCGAGGGAAATGGCGGCCTGGTGGGTCATCCGGGCCAGCTGGCCGCCCCCCACCATGCCGACTACGGGCAGACCGGTTCGGGTATCCATCGCCCGATCAGCCTAGCGACGCCGCAGTTCAACCCCCAAATCAACCCCGGTTTCCGGTACGGAGTCGCTCGACCAGATCCGCCCCGGTCGTGACCGGACGGTCGCAGACGAACCCGCGGCACACGTACGCGGTGGCGGCCCCGTCGCTCAGTGGCCGTCCGGCCAGCAGCGGAACCCCGGCCCGGTCCGGTTCCCCGGCGACGATCACCGACCCACCGGGCGCATGCCGGAAGGCCGCCGCCACCAGCGGATCCGCCGGATCGGTGGTGGCCACCGCGATCTCGAACGGCCCGGCGAGCACCGCCTCGGCGACGGCTGCCGAGTACCCGGCGAACCGGGGATGCCCACTGATCATCGGCCCGAGGGTGGCCAGCGCCGCGTCGGCCGCCTCCCGATAGGACGTCTCACCGCTCAGCGCGGCGTATCCGACAAGGGCCGCGCAGATCGCCGAAGCCCCGGACGGGGTGGCGTTGTCGGTCGGGTCGGCGGGCCGGGTGAGCAGTCTCTCCGCGTCGTCGGCGGTGTCGTAGAACCCGCCCTGCCCGTTCGCGAAGTGCTTCAGCGCCACGTCCAGCAGTTGCCGGGCCAGGTCGAGCCAGCGCGGTTCGGCGGTCACCTGGTGCACGGCGAGGAACGCCTCAGCCACACACCCGTAGTCCTCCAGCACCCCGGCCGGCTCCCCCACCACACCGTCCCGGGAGACCCGCCGCAGCCGCCCGTCGACGATGTGCCGGCCGGCCAGCACCTCGGCCAGCTCGACCGCCGCCGCACGCGAGTCCGCGGAGCCGGTGAGCACACCGTGTTCGGCCAGGGCGGTGATCGCCAGCCCGTTCCAGGACGCGACCACCTTGTCGTCCCGGGCCGGCTGCGGCCGCAGCGCCCGGACCGCGAGCAGCCGCCGCCGGACGTCCCGCCAGCGCTCGACAAGTGCCGGATCGGCCTCGTCGATGTCCCGGGCCAGCACCAGGACGCTGGTCCCGTGCTCGAACGTGCCCGCCTCGGTGACCCGGAACAGGTCGGCGGCCCACGCACCGTCCTCGTCCCCGAGCGCCTCGGTCAACTCGGCCGGTGTCCACGCGTACGTCCGGCCCTCGACGCCTTCGGTGTCGGCGTCCAACGCGGAGGCGAGCCCGCCCTCCGGGGTGCCGAGATCACGGAGCAGGAAGGCAGCGGTCTCATCAGCGACGCGACGAGCCACGGCGTCACCGGTCAGACGCCACAACTGGGAGTACGCCCGGAGCAGCAGCGCATTGTCGTACAGCATCTTCTCGAAGTGCGGAACCACCCAGCGGGCGTCCACCGAATACCTGGCGAACCCACCGGCCAGCTGGTCGTGGATGCCGCCCCGGGCCATCTGCTCACAGGCGTGCCGAACGATCTCCAGCGCCTCCGAGGACCCGGTTCGCTCGTGATGCCGCAGCAGGAACAGCAGGTTCATGTGCGGCGGGAACTTCGGTGCCCCACCGAATCCGCCGGCCAGGTCGTCCTGCTCCGCCGCCAGCCCACCGGCCGCCGCCGCGAGCAGCTCCGCCGAGATCGGCGCGGTCGGCCCACCGGCGAACTGCGCCCCACCGATCGCCTGCACCACCGCGGCCCCCTGCGCGAGCACGTCGGCCCGCTGGTCCCGCCAGGCGGTGGTGACCGAGGTCAGCAGCCGCGCGAAGTCCGCTTTCGAGAAGTAGGTGCCGCAGAAGAACGGAGCCCCGTCCGGCGCGGCGAACACCGTCATCGGCCACCCACCCTGCCCGGTCATGGCCTGGGTGGCGGTCATGTAGACGGCGTCGATGTCGGGCCGCTCCTCCCGATCCACCTTGATCGCCACGAACGCGCTGTTCAGCTGAGCCGCGATGTCCTCGTCCTCGAAGGACTCGTGAGCCATCACGTGACACCAGTGGCAGGCGGAGTAGCCGACCGAGATCAGCACCGGCACGTCCCGCCGTTTCGCCTCCTGCCAGGCTTGTTCTCCCCACGGCCACCAGTCCACCGGGTTGGCGGCGTGCTGGAGGAGGTAAGGCGAGGTAGCGCCGCCGAGCCGGTTCATCAGACGACCTTCTCACAGCCCCGGCGCGTGAATGAAAGCGGCAGGAGGGAAGCCGTCCACGTTAGCCTCAGGGGGTGAAGCTCAAGAAGCCGAGCCGGATGCAGTGGCTGGTCATCGCGGCCGTGGCGGTGGTGGCCGTGCTGGTCCTGGGCAATCGTGACAACGCCGAGGAGCCGCAGGTGGCGGGGCCGCTGGACGACCCGGCCAAACGGACGTGCGACACGTTCGCCGAGGACTATCCGAAGGCCAAGAGCCGCACCGCGCGGCTGGCTCTGGCCGACCGCACGCTGGCGGCCTCGGCCCGCACCGAGAACGATGCGATCGGGCGGCGGGCCGGTGAGCTGGGGCGCAACGCCGACGAGGACGCGACCTGGAAGACGGCCGCGGGCACTCTGCTGGACGCCTGCAAGGGTGCGGGGTGGACCGCCCTGTGAGCCGGTAGGGCGGTCCGTCCCGGCGATCAGACGGCGGGCGCGTCCCAGAAGACGTAGACCGCGCCGTACTTGACCTTGACGACCTGTCCGGCGGCGCAGCTGCCGGCCGGGGCGGCGCCACCCGAGGTGTGCAGGCGGCTGATGTAGTCGGCCTTGCTGAGGATGCCGGTTCCGGTGTGGCTGTTGATCTCCAGGAGCAGTTCCGGGATGGTGCCCTTCCGGTCCGGCCCGGCGACCTTCTTGACCGCGGTCACCAGCGACTTGTCCCGCAGTGACTGCCAGCTCGGCCCGCCGAAGTGGTGGATCCGGCCGCCGGTGCCGACGAGCTGAGCCTCCGGGGTGGACGGTGCGGTGTAGGCGCCGGCGGCGGTGCAGGTGTAGTTCTGGGTGCCGGCGGTGACCACGTACGCGCCGATCGGCTTGGAGCCCTTCGGCGGTTTGAGGTCGGCCGGGATCCCGGGGATGGACACCGCGCGGGCTTCCGGCCCGACCGCTGCCGGAGCGACGATCGGGGCCTCGGCGGCGGAGGCGTTGAAGGTGACGGTCCCGATGCCGGCGACGACCGCCGCCATGCCGACACCGGCGAGGGCACGCACCCGAGAGCGTTTGGTCTGGAACATGATGATTTCCCCCCTGGGAATCAATCGAGAGGCAGGCTGAGCGACCCGCCGCCCCGATTCACGGAGACAGCCCCAGGACAGATCAAGATCAATTTATTGTCGGTACGTTCGGCCCCTACCGATTGACCGAAAGTACCATTACCGACCGGTAAGCAACCGATTCACGTTCAGTGTCAGAAGTGGACGAAATTCACGATGGCGAGCCGGTGTCAGGATGCGTCGTCGGCGCGCAGCTGAGTGACGTTCGAGGGGGCCGAGCGTGCCAGCTGGGACAGCGCCTGCACGATCTTGTCGGCGGGCATCGGCTTGCAGAAGTGGTACCCCTGCGCGGATGGGCAGCCCAGCGCGATCAGGGCGGCCCGCTGCTCGATCGTCTCGATCCCCTCGGCCACCACCCGCACGCCCAGCCGGGCGCCCAGCTCGACAGCACCCCGGACCACCGCACCGGCCGCCGCCGAGTCGATCATCTCGTCCACGAAGGACCTGTCGATCTTGATCTCGTCGACCGGCATCCGGGTGACCGACGACAGCGACGAGAAGCCGGTACCGAAGTCGTCGAGCGACACCTGCACCCCGGAGGCACGCAGCCGGGCCAGCACCTCGTCCACGATGTCCTGCTCGCTGACCGCCACCGACTCGGTGATCTCCAGGACCAGCCGGGAGGCGGGCGTACGATGCCTCCGCAACGCCTCGGTGACCTGCGCCGGGAACGTCGGGTCGGTGAGACTGCGCGCCGACACGTTCACCGAGACCGGCACCTCGATGCCGCTCGCCGTCCAGTCCGCGGCCGACGCCAGCGCCAGATCGAGCACCCGCCGGGTGAACGGGATGAGCAACTCACTGCGCTCCACCAGGGGCAGGAACTCGCCGGGTGACAGGTTGCCACGCCGCGGATGCCGCCAGCGGACCAGCGCCTCCACCCCGGTCGGCGCGGCGGTGACCAGGTCCACGGCGGGCTGCAGGTGCAGCAGGATCTGGTCGTCGGCGGCGAACGCGTCCTGCAGATCGGCGAGCAGGGCCAGCCGGTCGGTGCTGCTGACGTCCTGGCCGCTGTCGTAGGTCCCGACAGTGACGCCCAGTTCCTTGGCACCGCTCAGGGCCAGGGCGGCCCGGCGTAGCAGTTCGCCCACCTCGGTCTCCCCGGCCGGCGAGACCGCGACCCCGACGCTGACCTCGACGGAGAGCCGGACCCCGGCCACCTCCATCGGCAGGCGGACCTGTTCGACGAGTTCCCGGGCCCGGCGCAGGGCGGTCGGCAGCGGGTTGGGCTCGCCGTGCTGCCAGACCGCCGAGTCGGCGAGGGTGGCGACCGGGACGAGCAGGGCGAACTCGTCGTCACCGGTGCGTGCGACAAGCTCGCCGGACCGGGCCGGGCCGGTGAGACGGGCGGCGATCAGCCGCAGCACCTCGTCGCCGCCGGCGTGCCCGAGGGTGCTGTTCACCTCACGGAACCCGACGACGTCGAGCAGCAGCAGCGCCACCGGCTGGGCCCGGTCGAGCGAGCGCAACAGCGGATCGCCCTCGGCGCCCAGGGCACTCCGGTTGGTCAGCCCGGTGAGTGGGTCGTGTACCCGGACGTGGGCGGCGGCCGAGTCCAGATCGGCGATCCGCTGGTGGGTGGCGGCGTCGCGCAGGGCACCGGCCAGGGCCTCGCCGTACGCCGCGATGGCCGCCTCGTCCCGCGGGACCGGCAGGCCGGGTTCGCCGAGCCAGACGGTGAGTTCACCGACCGGGCGGCCGGCCACCGCCATGCTGCGGGTGATCACCGGCCCGGAGCGGGTGCCGGTGACCCCCTCCAGCCCGGGACCGTCCTGGGCGTACCGTCGCCGGCCCTGCCCGGTGCGGACCTCCAGTTCGGCCCGGCGGGCGCCGAAGACGTCCAGGGCGCCACGCAGACCGGCCCGGGCCACCTCTGCCTCACTGGTGCCGGGCAGCCGGGCGGTGGCGGCCGCGAACGCCTCCCACATCCGGCGTTCCTCGGCGGCCCGCAGATGGAAGCGGTAGGTGCGGTGCAGCAGCCACAGCACCGGGCCGAAGGCGAGCAGCCAGAGTGGCTCCCGGACCAATGCATAGACGGCCAGGACACCGACGATGACGTTGCCGACCGACATCGGCAGCTTGGCGTAGAGCACCCGCGCCGCGATCTGGCCGGGCTGGGCGTCGCGGTGCAGCATCAGGGTGAGCACGACGAGTCCGAAGGTGATCGCCAGGTAGGTGCCGGCACCGGCCGCCAGGGCCAGTGGCAGCCGGGCGCTGTGCACCGGGACGTCCCCGGCCAGCAGGGAGGTGACCAGGGCCGCACCGGCGACACCGAGCGTCATCGAGGCGACCAGGTGCACTATCTCGGCGGCGTTGCGCAGGCCGGTGAGCCAGGCCAGCAGCAACCAGGCGGCGCCGGTGCCGGCCAGGGTGGCGGCGGGCAGCCAACCGGCCGGGGCGACCACGAACCCGACGACCACTGCCGCTTCCGCCCAGCTGACCGAGATCGCGTCCGGGCCGAGCCGGAACCGGAGGCCGGCGAGCTGGGCGATGGCGGCGAGGACCGCGGCGACACAGACACCGTCGACCGGGGAGAGCGGGCGGCCGCTCACTGCCGGCACCGGCTGCAGGGCCCCGAGGACCACTGCGGCAGCGGCGGCGATCACCACGACGACGGTGAGGATGCGGACCGGGCGCGGGCTCTTCCACCAGTCCTGAACGGCGTTCACGAGGCCGCCCCGCGGTGCACGGCACGCTGCACATCAGAATGCACGTGCATCTCGGTTACGGAGAGTTTGCGCCGGACAGTGTGCATGTCGGCGCCCCCTTCCGCGCAGGGTCCAGGGACTGTGCAGCCCCCGGCGGAAGGCTAAATCAATCCTGGAGAACGCAACAGGGCTTGACGGGGCCGAGACGGACACACTCGACGCTCGACGGGCTAAAGCACACCGAACGAGCGGGGACACAAACGGTCAGGAACGCTCCGCGCCACCACCGGGCGTGGAACCACCCGACTCGTCGTGCACGCCCGCGACCTCGGCATCCTCTGCCTGGGCGGCGGTCTCCGATCGACCGGTCTCGACCTCGACGGACCGCGCCGGGGCGGAACCACCCGAACCGTCGCCGGTCCGGGCGATCTCTGCCACACGATCCCGCTCGCCCGCAACCTCAAAACTGTCGGGAAGCCGACGAATACGCTTGTTCATGTTGCGGATCAACAACACGGTGGCCACACACATGAGGACGATGAGGAACAGCCCCATCGGGCCGGCCAGGCCGCCCGATCGAGTGTCGCCGAAGTTGTTGACCTCTGAGTAGAACACCCGTCAAGGGTACTGCTCAGACCGCGCCGACCTTCTCCCGGATCCCCGCGAACAGGTCGGACTCCGGAACCGGACTGTCGACGAACGAGCGGGCCAGCTCGAAGTCCTCGGTCGGCCACACCTTCTGCTGCATCTCCAGCGGGATGTGGAACCAGAACCCGTCCGGGTCGACCTGAGTGGCGTGGGCACGCAACGCGTCGTCCCGGATCTCGAAGTACTCACCGCACTCGACCCGGGTGGTGATCTTGTCACCCCGGTCCTGGCGCTCCGACCACTTCTCCAGCCACTCCGCGTACGGCGACTCCAGCCCCGCCGCCAGCATCCCCTCGTGCAGCGCGAGCATCCGCGCCCGGGTCCAGCCGGAGTTGTAGTACAGCTTCAGCGGCTGCCACGGCTCGCCCAGCTCCGGGTAGAGCTCCGGGTCACCGGCCGCGTCGAAGGCCACCGCCGAGATCTTGTGACACATGATGTGGTCGGGGTGCGGGTAGCCGCCGTTCTCGTCATAGGTCGTCATGACGTGCGGGCGGAACTCCCGGATCAGCTTGATCAGCGGCTTCGCCGCCTCCTGCGGGTCCTGCAGGCCGAAACACCCCTCCGGCAACGGGGGCAACGGGTCGCCCTCGGGCAGCCCGGAGTCGACGAAGCCGAGCCAGGCCTGATCGACCCCGAGGATCTCGCGTGCCTTGTCCATCTCGGCACGACGGATCTCGGTGATGTTCTCCAGCACCTCCGGCCGGTCCATCTTGGGGTTCAGGACACTGCCCCGCTCCCCACCCGTACAGGTGGCGACCAGCACCTGGACACCCTCGGCGACATATTTCGCCATGGTGGCGGCACCTTTGCTCGACTCGTCGTCGGGGTGCGCGTGCACGGTCATCAGACGCAACTGCTCGGCCATGGTGTTGTTGAGGTCCTCTCGACCAGGCCTGCCTGGGGCGGGCCGGGATCGGCTGCGAAGATGGAACCCTGCCATTCTTGCTGATCCCACATCCAAGAACTGCACGAGAGGTCGTCAGGTGAGCGAGACGCACGCCACAGCACCGGTCTTCCCGCCCGGCCGGTACGGCCGGCGCCGCGAGGGTGGGCCCCGCCGGCTGCTCCCGATCGTCTGGACTCTGGTGTTCGCCCTCGGCCTGGGCGGGATCACCTGGGGCTACTACGCACGTTACGGAAACACCGACTACACCGCCGACATCATCGGCTGGGACGAGCCCTCGGACCGGGAGATGGTGATCGAATTCCGGGTCCGGGTGCCGGCCGGCGGCGCCGCCATGTGCATGCTGCGGGCCCGCGACTACGACGGGTTCGAGGTGGGCCGCCGGGCGGTCACCGTCCCGGGTCCGGCCGACGGCGGTTCGGTGGAGGTGCGGGAGTCGGTGCCGACCGAGACACGCGGTTCGGTGGGCGACGTGATGGGCTGCCGGGCCGCCGGCTGAGCACCCCCTGACAGGATCCGACAAGGTTTCGGCTTCCGGGCGGCGCGCATACCGCTGGTAAGCTTGGTGATTCGCTGCGTTCAACACCTCACGTTTTCGTGGGGTGTTTCCGCCCTATATGCAGTGTCTCTCGATGTTCAGCGTCATTGCCCAGCCCCAGCAAGGAGATCGACCGTGTCCAGTTCCGAGGCGCCGAAGACCTGGCTCTCCCAGGACGCTCACGACCGGCTACAGGCCGAACTCGACGAGTTGATCGCCAACCGGCCGGCCGTGTCCGCGGAGATCAATGCCCGCCGCGAGGAGGGTGACCTCCGCGAGAACGGCGGCTACCACGCCGCCCGTGAGGAGCAGAGCCGCCAGGAGGGCCGGATCCTGTACTTGAAGGAGTTCCTGCGCAACTCGGTGATCGGTGAGGTCCAGGCCTCCGACACGGTCACCACCGGCTCGGTCGTGACGATCTACTTCGACGACGACCAGAGCGACACCGAGACCTTCCTGCTCGGTTCCCGGGAGATCTCCTCCACCACGAAGTTCACCGTCTACAGCCCCGAGTCGGCACTGGGCAAGGCCATCCTCGGCGCCCGTCCCGGCCAGACCGTGACCTACACGGCCCCGAGTGGCGCCGACATCAAGGTCACCGTGGTCGAGTTCGGTCCCTTCGAGGGCTGACAGTCGTCAGGGAAGCCCGCGGCGCCACCACCGCGGGCTTCTTCTGTCCCCGGAACGTCCTACGGTGTCGACTCGGCCAGCAGCGAGACCCGGTAACCGGCGTCCCGCAACGCGCTGATCAGCGACGCCGAGTGTTCCGGGCCACGGGTCTCGACCGACAGCGCCACCTCGACCTCGCCGAAACTCAGCCGTGGACTCTGCCGCGAGTGGTTCACGTCCACGATGTTGGCCCGTTGCTCGGCGATCCGGCCCAGCACCCGGGTCAGCTCCCCCGGCCGGTCCACACAGCGCACCGCCAGCCGCAGGAACCGGCCGGCCGACGCCAGCCCGTGCTCGATCACCCGCAGCAGCAGCATCGGGTCGATGTTGCCGCCGGACAGCACCGCCACCGCCGGACCGTCCCCCGGCACGTACGCCCCGGTCAGCAACGCCGCCGCGGCTGCCGCACCGGCCGGCTCGACCACCATCTTGTGCCGTTCCAGCAGCACCAGCAGGGCCGCCGACAGCTCCTCGTCCTGCACCGTGACGATCTCGTCGACCAGCTTCTCGACGTGCGCGAACGTCAGGTCTCCGGGCCGCAGCACAGCGATGCCGTCGGCGATCGTGGCACCCGACGCCAGCTTGCGCGGGGCCCCGGCGGCGAGCGAGGGCGGGTACGCCGCGGCACCGGCCGCCTGCACCCCGATCACCCGGATGTCCGGCCGCAGCGTCTTGGCCACCACCGCCATCCCGGACACCAGTCCACCACCGCCGACGGCTGTCACGATCGTCGCCGCCTCCGGGCACTGCGCCAGGATCTCCAGCGCGACGGTGCCCTGCCCGGCGATCACGTCGGCGTGGTCGAACGGGTGGATCAGCACCGCCCCGGTCTCCCGGGCGAAGTCGTGCGCCGCCTCCAGCGCGTCGTCCACGCTGGTACCGGCGTACTCGACGGCCGCGCCGTACCCCTTGGTGGCGGTGACCTTCGGCAGCGGCGCGCCCTCCGGCATGAAGACGGTGGCCCGGGTCCCGACCAGTCCCGCCGCCAGCGCCACCCCCTGCGCGTGGTTCCCGGCACTCGCCGCGACCACACCGCGGGCCCGCTCCTCGGCCGAGAGCCGGGAGATCCGGGTGTACGCACCGCGCACCTTGTACGACCCGGCCCGCTGCTGGTTCTCACACTTCAGCCAGACCGGCACGCCGGTGATCTCGCTGAGCGGCCGGGACGGGATCAGCGGCGTCTCCTTGACCACCCCGGCCAACAGGTCACGGGCGGCCTCGACGTCGGCGAGGGTGAGCAGATCGAGCGGTGTACCGGCGGTCATGGACACCTATCGTGCCACCGGACCGTCTAGACCATCGCGTGACGCTGCCACGGATTGGCGACCTCGAATTGACCGGCCACCGAGAGCAGCAACAACTCCGAACCGGGCGGGCCGACCAGCTGCACGGCGAGCGGCAGCCCGTCCGGCCGGGACCCGACCGGCACCACGATCGCGGGCAGCCCGGCGTAGTTCCACGGGGCGCCGTACGGGGCGAACGTCGAGCAGGCCGTGAAGTTCCTCCGCCAGGACGCCGACGAGTACTGCTCGGCCAGCGGCGGTGCACTCGCCAGGGCCGGAGTGAGCAGCAGGTCGATCGACTTGTCGGCGAAGAACTGGGTGGCCCGCTCCCGCCAGGCCGCCCGCTGCCCCTCCCGGACCAGTCCCGCCTTCAACGCGGCCCGGCCGAGCCGCATGTGCTGCCGGGTCCGTGCCTGGAGACGCTCGGCCGGCAGGCCCTCGGAGTTCACGTACGCCCCGGCGAACCACGTCGCCAGCGCACCGATCGACAGCGCCGTCGTGTACCTGGGGTTCGCCGTGACCGTGTCATGACCCACGTCCACCAGAAGTCTCGACGCCGTGGCGACGGCCGAGACGTTCGGCTCGTCCGGTTTCACCCCGGCCACCGGTGAACGCAGCGACACCCCGATCCGCAGCCGGGCCGGCTCCACCAGTTTCGCCGGGGACTGCCCGGCCAGCACCGAGAAGCCCAGCGCGGCGTCGGCCACCGTGGTGGCCAGCATGCCGTTCTCCACCAGGCCGAACCAGTCCTTGTCACCGAAGTCGACAGGGACCACACCCTTGCCCGGCTTCAGCCCGACCAGACCACAGCAGGCCGCCGGGATCCGGATCGAGCCGAGACCGTCGTTGCCCTGCGCGAGTGGCACCAGACCGGCCGCCACCGCGGCCGCCGAACCGCCGGACGACCCGCCCGGGGTCCGTTTCAGGTCCCACGGGTTCCGGGTCGGCCCGTTCTCGTCGTCGGTGAGCGCCCAGAGACCCATCTCGGGCATCTTCGTCACCCCGACCACGATCGCGCCCGCCCCGCGCAGCCGGCGGACCACCTCGTGGTCCTCCTCGGCCACCTCGGGCGTGCGGGCCGCCGCCGAACCGTGCCAGGTCTGCAGGCCGGCGACTGCGGTGTTCTCCTTCACCGCCACCGGGACCCCGGCGAGCGGCAGGTTCGCCAGATCCTCCTGCTCGTCGACCTTCTCCGCCTCGCGGATCGCCTCGACGTCACGGACCACCCGGAACGCGCCGAGAGCCGGATCGGAGATGCCGATCTGCTCCAGATGGTCGGCGACGACCTGGGTGGAGTTCGTGTCGCCGCGGCGCACCGCGCGGGCGATCTGTTTGGCGGTTGCTCCCACCCAGGTCGTCGTGTCCATCGCGCAGATTCTCCAGCGTCGGGCTATGAACCGAGCGCCTGCTCGAGATCGGCGAGCAGATCGTCAACGGTTTCGATGCCGACAGACAGTCGCACGAGATCGGCGGGAACTTCAAGCGCAGAGCCCGCAGCCGACAGATGTGTCATCTGTCCCGGGTGCTCGATCAGCGACTCCACACCACCGAGCGACTCGGCCAGCACGAAGAGCTTCGCCCGGTTGCAGATGGCGATCGCCTGCTCGGGGCCGCCCGCCGCGCGGAACGAGACCATGCCGCCGAACCGGCTCATCTGCTTGGCCGCCACCTCGTGACCCGGGTGCGTCTCCAGGCCCGGGTAGAGCACCTGCGACACCGCCGGGTGCTCACTCAGGTAGCCGACGATCCGCTCCGCGTTGTCACAGTGCCGGTCCATCCGTACGCCGAGCGTCTTGATGCCCCGCAGAGTCAGCCACGCGTCGAAGGGCCCGTTCACCGCACCCATCGCGTTCTGGTGGAAGGCCAGCTCGTCGCCGAGGCCCTCGTCCGCGGTGACCAGCCCGCCACCGACCACGTCCGAGTGACCGCCCAGGTACTTGGTCGTGGAATGGATCACCACGTCGGCACCGAGGGTCAACGGCTGCTGCAGGTACGGGGAGGCGAAGGTGTTGTCCACCGCCAGCATCGCGTCGTATTCGTGGGCCAGGCCGGCCAACTGCGCGATGTCGTTGACGTTGAGCAGCGGATTGGTCGGCGTCTCGGACCAGATCAGCCGGGTGTGACCGGGACGGAACGCGGCCCGCACCGAGTCGATGTCGTCCAGCGGGGCGGCCGTCCAGTCCAGGCCCCACTTCTCGGCGACCTTGCTGAACAGGCGGAACGTGCCGCCGTACGCGTCGTTCGGGATCACCACGTGGTCACCGGGGCGGCACACCGTACGCAGCAGGGTGTCCTCGGCCGCCAGGCCGCTCGCGAAGGCCAGGCCGCGCCGGCCGCCCTCGATCGCCGCCAGGCACTCCTGGAGCGAGTCGCGGGTCGGGTTGCCGGACCGGCTGTACTCGTAACCCAGGCGGGGGGCGCCGACGGCGTCCTGGGCGTAGGTGCTCGTCTGGTAGATCGGCGGCACCACCGCACCGGTCCGCGGATCCGGCTCCTGGCCGGCGTGGATGGCAAGGGTGTCGAACCCATAGTTGTTAGCCGTCATGGTGCGCAAGGCTAGTCTCACGTGATGGCGGACTGCGTGTTCTGCGGCATAGTGGCGGGTTCGACGCCCGCTTTCCTGGTCGCGTCCTCCCCGGCCGGAGTGGCCTTCCTCGACATCCGCCCGGTCTTCCGGGGTCACGTCCTGGTCGTCCCCCGGGCGCACGTGGTGCAGCTCACCGAACTCCCGGCGTCCGATCTGCCGGGATATTTCGGATTCGTGCAGCAGATCGCCGCAGCCGTCCCCGGGGCGATGGCCGCAAAAGGGACGTTCGTCGCGATGAACAACATCGTTTCGCAGTCGGTGCCACACCTGCACACCCACGTCGTGCCCCGCACCAAGGGCGACGGCCTGCGCGGATTCTTCTGGCCGCGACGGAAATACGACAGCGACGACGAGGCCACCACGGTCGCTGAGACCATTGGTAAGGAATACCTCCGCCTCAGCGTTACAGACAGCGGACGAAGGGAGTGACCGTGTTCCTGCGGTACAAGAAGCTCGATCTGCCCACCGCCGAGACCGCTCTGCCCGGCCGCGACGAGGAGCTGTGGGTCGCCGACCGGCACACCGTCCTCGGCACGCCGCTGAAGGGCCCGTGGCCGGCCGGCCACGAGGTCGCGGTCTTCGGGATGGGCTGTTTCTGGGGTGTGGAGCGCATCTTCTGGCAGCTGCCCGGTGTGTTCTCGACCTCGGCCGGTTACGCCGGCGGGTTCACCAAGAACCCCACTTACGAGGAGACCTGCTTCGGCACCACCGGTCACGCCGAGGTGGTCCAGGTCGTCTACGACCCGGCTGAGATCAGCTACGAGGACCTGCTGAAGGCCTTCTGGGAGAACCACGACCCGACCCAGGGCA
Organism: Actinoplanes sp.; assembly: GCA_035562875.1. Lineage (GTDB taxonomy): Bacteria > Actinomycetota > Actinomycetes > Mycobacteriales > Micromonosporaceae > Actinoplanes. The sequence goes on from DATMVU010000256.1 coordinate 20,105, forward strand.
TGCGCCAGGGCAACGACTCGGGCACCCAGTACCGATCGGCCGTCTACACCACCACGGAGGCCCAGGCGGCCACCGCTGCGGCATCCCGGGACGCCTTCCAGCCGGTGGTCACCGCAGCCGGCCACGGTCAGATCACGACCGAGATCAAGCCGCTGGACGTCTACTACTTCGCCGAGGACTATCACCAGCAGTACCTCGACAAGAATCCGGGCGGTTACTGCAACCACGGCCCGACAGGGATGAAGATGTGTGCCCCTGATCAGTGGAACATCTCGACGGACGGCTGGAAGGTATAGCACCTCCCGAGACTGCGCGGGAGGCCAGCTCCTGACAACGGCGAACGCCCCGAGCAACAGCTCGGGGCGTTCGCCCGCTCTCCCTCCGAGTTGCACGCTTTCGCACGGCCCTCTGACCGGTATCAGCGGTTGATCAGCCAACCTGAAAAGGGCAGCCAACCGGGCGAGGACCTCGGCGTCCTCGATCCTCGGGAGCACTATCATTCTCAGCCGCTCGCACTCGTTCGCTGACCGTGGCACAAGATTTCGCCAATGAGACGTATGGCCGGAGTGGAGTAAAGGGTCACGAATATCCGTTTTCCACGGACGGCCGGGGGCGGATCCACTCAAAATTCGGGACCAGCACCGGACATGCAAGGATTCACCTATAATGTAAAAAACTGAACTGAACAAAAGTATCGAAATATCTATCGCGCCGAAAGACTTCGGCTCAACCCGTCCGATCTTTTCGGGAATCTAATTCATGCCGAGAGTCTCCGACATCTCCATGGAGGGCTAATTGGAAACCCAAAAGTCGATACGGCGCACCATAACCTTCGCAACATTGTTTGTCGCCGCAGTGTTCGCTGGCCGACAAACTGTCATCGAGGGCACTCAGGCCGCAGCAGTGTGGCCAGCCGCCGGGGTGGCGGTGGTGTGGTTCAGCGCACAGCGACATTCGCGACTGTGGGGCCTCGACGCCGCTCTCTTCGTAGCTGCCACCGCTGTATTGAATTGGGCAACTGGCGCCACCGTCGCGATTTCCGCGGTTTTCGTCGTGGCCAACTGTGCGCAGGTAGCCACGTTCATTTACCTACTCGGCCGGTGGCGCCCCCGGCTCTGGGGCGCAGGCGGCACGGAGGGGTTACAGGGACCGAAGGATTTGTGGGGTCTGCTGGGCGCAGCATTTCTGTCGACTTGCGCCGGCGCAGCCATCGGACCGACCGGGGTGTGGCTGATGACCGGCAGCTATTCGGCGCCGTCGACGTTGATGTGGCTGGCGCGCAACACTGCCAGCGTACTGCTGATCGGCGCGGTCGGGCTCTGTGTGGGTAACGCATTCGCCGAGTACGCCTCGCGAACCGGTTCGACGAAGGGCTGGTCGCGCTACCTCATCAGAAGACTGAGGGGGATATCACCCCGCCGCCTATTTGAGTACACAGCTCTAGCAAGTTGTTCCGCCGGGGCCTATCTCGCGCTTTTCGCCCATGATGGACAACTTCAGGTGACGTTTATACTCATCGCCATCACCGTGTGGGCGGCCATGCGTCTTCCGACAGCTGTGGTGGTGGTCCACGACCTGGCGGTCGCCATGACCGTAGTGTTGTTCACCCTTGCTGGTCATGGCCCCTTCGCCGATGACATCCATCCGGTTACCAGCGCCCTCTACGCGCAACTGTTCGCCGCGGTAGTTGCGGTGGTCGGCTTGTCTCTCGCTCTGACCCGCGATGAACGCGACGCGGCCCTAGCTGAAACCAGACGTCAGGCTGCACTCATGAACGCGGTCGTCGATTCCATGGCTGACGGCTTGGCTGTCATCGACCAGGCTGGCCATG
>DATMVU010000257.1:0-7436 GCA_035562875.1 Actinoplanes sp.
GTTGACAGCGAACGTAACATATCAAATATCAAATCTACGCCCCTGAGAACCAAGAGCCCACGGGAGTCGAAATGGGCACTGCCACCGATGTAGTTGGAGCAGCCGTCGACCGAGCCCGGCCGGCCGCCACCTGGTGGGGCGGGCTCGGCTTCAAGGAGCGCCGGGCCCACCTGCTGGCCTGGAAACGGCACATCGCCCGGCGGGTGGACGAGCTGGCCGAGCTGATCGCCGCGGAGACCGGGAAGTCCCGCGACGACGCCGCCCTGGAGGTGATGCTCGCCGTCGAGCACCTCGACTGGGCGGCCCGCAACGCGGGGAGGGTACTGGGCCGGCGCCGGGTCCCGGCCGGGATGCTCGCCGCCAACCACGCCGCCACAGTGGAATACCTGCCGCTCGGCGTGGTCGGGGTGATCGGGCCGTGGAACTATCCGGTCTACACGCCGCTCGGGTCGGTGTCGTACGCCCTGGCCGCCGGGAACGCCGTGGTGTTCAAGCCCAGCGAGCACACCCCGGAGACCGGCGCCTGGCTGGCCACGGCCTGGATCGCTGCGGTACCGGAGGTGCCGGTGCTGCAGGCGGTCCTCGGGGACGGGAGCGTGGGGGCGGCGCTGGCCTGGTCGGGAGTGGACAAGATCGCGTTCACCGGGTCGGCGGCCACCGCCCGCACGGTGATGGCCACCTGCGCGGAGACACTCACCCCGGTGGTCATCGAGGGTGGCGGCAAGGACGCGATGATCGTGGCGGCGGATGCCGATCTGGATGCGGCGGCACGAGCGGCGGCGTTCGGCGGGTTCGGGAACGCGGGTCAGACATGCGCCGGGGTCGAGCGGGTATACGTTGAAAGATTGGTTTTTGATGCTTTTGTCGCCAAGGTCAGCGCGCTGGCGGTCGGCGAGTTCACCATGACCACTCCCGAACAGCCGGCGATCGTGCGGGCGCACATCGAGGACGCGATGGCGCGCGGCGGCACGGCCGTAGTCGGCGGCCCCGAATCGGTTAAGGCCGTGACTGTCGCCCCGGTTGTTCTCACCGACGTGCCTGAGGACAGCATCGCCGTCACCGAGGAGACCTTCGGCCCCACCCTGGTGATCAACCCGGTGGACAGCGTGGCCGAGGCGATTGATCGGGCGAACCGCTCCACATACGGATTGGCGGCATCGGTCTTCAGCCGCGACTCCCACCAAGCAGTCGAAACGGCCCGGAAACTGCGCACCGGCGCTGCGTCGATCAACGCGGTGCTGGGGTTCGCCGGAGTCCCGTCGCTACCCTTCGGTGGTGTGGGCGACTCGGGTTTCGGCCGCATCCACGGCGCCGACGGCCTGCGCGAGTTCTCCCGCGCCCAGTCGGTGACGCGGCAACGTTTCGGCCCGCCGATGGACCTGATGCGCCTGGACCGCGACCCGCACACGATGGCCCGCGCCCTGAGACTGTTCCGGCTGCGCCACGCCCGCTAGGCGTGGTGGAATCCGGTCCGGATCAGACCACCGATCACCACGCGGGGCGGGCCGCACGACAGCGTGGCGACCTACGGTCCGGATCGAACCACCGATCACCACGCCGGGGGTCAGGCGTCCCAGATGCCGAGGTCGTCGAGATGCTTGACCAGACGCTCCGCCCCGTCGGTGAAGTGCCTGGTCATCGCGGTCCGGGCGGTATCGGCATCGGCGGCGGCAAAGGCGGCGAGCACCGCCTCGTGGTCGGTGCGCATACCTTCGCGCCAGCCCGGGTCGGCCGAGTAGACACGCGCCGGGGTGTACCGGGTGGCGGTGTGCAGGAACCAGCTGAGCTTCCGGGACCGGGCCATCCGGTTGACCGCCCGGTGGAACTCGAACTCGTACGTCTCCACATCGGCGGCCCGCCGCGCCCGCGCCACCTTGTTGTGGGCCACCCGCAGCTCGCCGATCTGCGCCTCGGTGACCGCGGTGGCGACCCGGGCGGCCAGTTCACCGGCGATGTCGCCCTGCAACTGGAAGACGTCGAGGATGTCCTGCCGGGACAGTGGCGCGACCACGTACCCCTTGCGGGGTTCGAGTTCGACCATGTCCTCGCCGCGCAGGGTGAGCAGGGCCTCGCGGACCGGGGTGATGCTGACGCCGAGGCCGGCGGCGACCTCTTCGAGCCGGATGCGGGCGCCGGGACGCAGCTCGCCGGACATGATCCGGGCTCGCAGGGCGCCGGCGACCTCCTCGGAGAGCATGTCCCCCACCTCTCGCTTTATCGGCCGCCACCGTATCAAATATCAAAAAAGGGGAGGCGAACCATGCGCTTGGCAACGACGCTGATGTATTCCGGTGATCCGCGGGCCGCGGCGGATCAGGTGGCCGGCTGGGAACGGGCCGGGCTCGACGTGATCTGGGTGGCGGAGGCGTACGGCTTCGACGCGCCGACCGTCATGGGCTATCTGGCGGCGAAGACCGAACGGGTGGAGATCGGATCGGCGATCCTGCCGATCTACTCGCGCACCCCGGCGCTGATCGCGCAGACCGCTGCGGGACTGGACGCGATCTCCGGCGGGCGGGCGATCCTGGGGCTCGGCGCGTCCGGCCCCCAGGTGGTCGAGGGGTGGCACGGCGTCCCCTACGACAAGCCGATCGCCCGGACCCGCGAGATCATCGACATCTGCCGCCGGGTCTGGCACCGCGACGTGATCACCCAGGACGGCCTCTACCGGCTCCCGCTGCCCGACGGCCAGGGCACGGGCCTGGGCAAACCCCTCAAGATCCTGACCCATCCGGTACGGCCGGAGATCCCGGTCCACGTGGCGGCCCTCGGGGAGGCCAACGTGCGGATGACGGCGGAGATCGCGGACGGGTGGATCCCGTTCCTGTACGTCCCGGAGCGGGCCGCCGACGTCTGGGGCAAGGCACTCGCCGACGGATATCAGAAACGGACACGACCGCCGCTGGAGATCGTCGCCGGCGGGCCCCTGGCGATCGGCGACGACGTGGAGCACCTGCGCGACCTGGCCCGGCCGATGATCGCCCTCTACGTCGGCGGCATGGGCGCGAAGGGCCGGAACTTCTACCACGACGTGGTCAGCCGGTACGGGTTCGAGGCCGAGGCCGACCGCATCCAGGAGCTGTACCTGGCCGGGCGCAAGCAGGAGGCCGCCGCCGCGGTGCCCGCCGAACTGCTCGAACAGGGCAGTCTGATCGGCCCGGAGCCGTACGTGCGGGACCGGATCGCCGCGTACCGGGAAAGCGGGGTGACGATCTTGAATGTCGCCCCGCTCGACCGGGATCCGCGGGCGGCACTGTCGAAGGTGAAGGAGATGATCAGCTGAGATGGGCCGTTACGACCTGCGGGACCGGATCGGCGCGCTCGATCCGGAACAGGATCACCTGGAGATCTATCAGCTGTCGTCCGGGCGGGAGTTCCCCTGGGACTACACCCGGGCGCTGGAGTTCGCGCTGTTCCGCACCTACTGCGTGCCGAGCATCTCGAAGCTGCTCGCGGCGACCGGTGAATTCCGGGACCGGCCACAGCGGCGGTACGACGACACAGCCCTGCTGATGGCGGAGATGGCGGCACACGGCTACGACTCGTCGCGGGGCCGGGACGCGTTGAAGGTGGTGAACCGTGCACACGGCCGGTATGCGATCAGCAATGACGACATGTTGTACGTGTTGAGCACATTCATCTACGACCCGATCGACTGGATCAACGTGTACGGGTGGCGTCCACTGCATCCACATGAGAAGTCGGCGGCCTATCACTACTACCGGGCCGTCGGTCACCGGATGGGGATCAAGGACATTCCACCGTCGTACGACGAGTTCCTGGCCTTCAAGGTCGCCTACGAGACCGAATTCTTCGTCTACTCACCGACAAATCATGAGATCGGGTTGTACACCGTCGAGCTGTTCGCCGCCTGGTTCCCCGCTCCACTGCGCCCGGCCGTGCGGCTCGGCGTCCGCGCCATGATCGACGACCGGATGCGGACGGCCTTCGGCTTCGAGCCGGCGCCCCGCTGGGTCGGCACGCTGGCGAACGCGAGCCTGCGGGCGCGGGCCCGGGCTCTGCGGTTCTTCCCACCACGCCGCGAATCGGTCCTCGGCCGCCCGAAGCGCAACCGCACCTACCCCGGTTATCCGGCCGGCTATCAGCTCGCTGACCTGGGCGCTCCCCCACCACCCACGGATCTGCCGGCCGAGCACCGGCGGTCATCACGTCAGGATCCGGGGAATATTGACATGCCCTGATGTATTGCCGGATGTCGATGTCTGAGGGTTTGCTGTGAGCACCTTCCCCCAGATGCCGGAGGTCGTTCATGAGACGACGTTCCCTCGCGGTACTGACCGCTGTCGCGTTGAGCGCGACCGCGGCGGTCTCCGCCTCCTCACCCGCCGGAGCCGGGGCCGCCCCCGACCCGGCCGCCGAGTACCAGGTGCTCGACGTGCGCACTGTCGCGCAGCGCAACACCATCCAGCGCGCCGGCGCCGCGATCGACAACATCGAGCACTCGGTCGCGACGATCACCGCCACCGGCGCCGAGGTGAGCAGGCTGCGGCGACTCGGCTTCACCGTCGAGTCGGCGCAGTCGATCACGGCGTTCCCGCCGGCCGACGCGGCCTACCACGACTACGCGGAGACGATCGCCGAGATCAACACGGTGGTGGCGGCGTACCCGGCGATCGCGCGCAAGCAGGTGCTGGGCAAGTCGTACGAGGGCCGGGACATCGTGGCCGTCAAGATCTCGGACAACGTCGCCACCGACGAGAACGAGCCCGAGGTGCTGTACGACGCCAACCACCACGCCCGCGAACACCTGACCGCCGAACAGGCGCTGTACCTGCTGGGCCAGTTCACCAAGACGTACGCGACGGACACCCGGGTCAAGAACGTCGTCGACACCCGGGAGATCTGGATCATCCCGATGGTGAACCCGGACGGTGTCGAGTACGACATCGCCACCGGCAGCTACCGCTCGTGGCGCAAGAACCGGCAGCCGAACAGCGGCTCCAGCTATGTCGGCACCGACCTGAACCGCAACTACGGGTACAACTGGGGCTGCTGCGGCGGTTCGTCCGGTAGCACGTCGTCGGCCACCTACCGGGGCACCGCCGCGTTCTCGTCGCCGGAGACCAAGGTGATCCGGGACTTCGTGAACAGCCGGGTGGTCGGGGGTGTGCAGCAGATCAAGGCCGCGATCGACTTCCACTCGTACTCGAAGCTGGTGCTCTGGCCGTACGGGCACACCACCGCGAACACCGCGACCGGCATGAACGCCGACCAGTACAACACGTTCGCGACGCTCGGCCAGCAGATGGCGGCCACCAACGGGTACACACCTCAGCAGTCCAGCGACCTCTACATCACCGACGGGGACTCGCTCGACTGGCTGTGGGGTGTGCACAAGATCTTCGCGTTCACCTTCGAGCTGTACCCGGGCACCGCGTCGGGCGGCGGCTTCTACCCGCCGGCCAGCGTGATCCCGGTCGAGACAGCCCGCAACCGGACGGCGGCACTGATGATCGCCGAGGCTGCGGACTGCCCGTACAAGGTGATCGGCAAGCAGGCCACGTACTGCTAGTGGGTCAGGAACGGCGCCTTCCAGGCGGCGAACCGCTCGCCCCACTCGGCCTGCGCGGCGCGGACGATCTCTCCCGGATCGTCCGTGGCCGCCAGGCCGAACCGCGTGTCCAGCCACGCCGTGAACTCCTCGTGCGAGGAGCTGTGCTCGGCGTCGTCGAGCCGGTAGAAGTACACCTTCTCGTGGTCCACGCTCGGCTCGGTGTCGTAGGTGAGCAGCCGCAGCAGGTCCCGCAGGTCCCGGGCGATCACGTGCTCACCACCCTCGTCGCCGAAGACGACCACCGGCAGGGTGGCCAGGTCCTCGCGGTCGTCGGCGCGCCAGAACGCGTAGAACGACCCGCCGCCGGTGGCGGTGGCGAACGGGATCAGCCGGGACAGGAACTCCGGGTCCTTGGACCAGCCGGCCTCCAGACCGGACGTGTCGTTCCAGTCGTCGAGGCCGAAACATTCGGAGTAGCCGCCGTACCCGGCGGTGTCCTGGAATTCCTGAAGAAGCCGCAGCTCAGAGATGGTCACCCGCCCACGATATAAGCCTTCCGGGATGTTTATATCCATGAACGTCTATGTGACGATCGGTGTACCCCCAGACCTGAGGAGAACCGACATGCGCAGATGGCGAACCCTTCTGGCCGTCCTGGCCGCGGCGTTCACGGCAGCCACGATGTCCCCGGCACCCGCCTCCGCCGACCCGATCACCCCGACCGTCGTCGGCGGCACCACCGCCACCCTCGGCGAGTTCCCGTTCATGGTTCGCCTGTCGATGGGCTGCGGCGGCGCCCTCTACAGCCCGACACTCGTGCTCACCGCCGGCCACTGCGTCAGCGGCACCGGCACCAACACCTCGATCACCGCCACCTTCGGGGCCGTCGACCTGCAGTCGACCAGCCGGGTCACCCGCAGGTCGAACTACGTCTACCGGGCTCCCGGCTACAACAGCACCGGTGACGACTGGGCGCTGATCCGCCTGGCCAGCGCGGTCAGCGGCACCAATATCGGCACCCTGCCGATCACCACCTCCACCACCTACGACACCGGCACGTTCACCATCGCAGGCTGGGGCGCCGCCAGTGAGGGCGGAGCGCAGCAGCGCTACCTGCGCAAGGCCACCGTGCCGTTCGTCAGCGACACCACCTGCAACTCCTCCAGCATGTACGCGGGCCGGGTCGACGCCACCCGCGAGATCTGCGCCGGCTACACCGCCGGTGGGGTCGACACCTGCCAGGGCGACTCCGGCGGCCCGATGTTCCGCCAGGGTGCCTCCGGCTGGGTCCAGGTCGGCATCGTGAGCTGGGGCGACGGTTGCGCCCGGGCCAACAAGCCGGGCGTCTACACCCAGGTCAGCTACTTCTCCGCGGCCATCCGCGCGGCGGCCACCTCACTGGGCGGCTGACCCGCACCGCACCCCACAGATGATCACCCCGGCCGCCCGGGGTGATCATCTCTGCATGTCGCAGCTCGAGGAACGCATCCGCAACCTGCTGGCCACCCAGAACATGTGCGTGCTGGCCACCACCGACCCGACCGGCGCCCCGCACGCCACCCCGGTGCGCTACTTCGCCACCGGCTTCACCCTGATCTTCACGGCCCTGGGCAGCTCCCCCAAGATCCGCAACCTGCGCGCCGACCCGCGGATGTCGGCCGGCGTCTTCGCCCCGCTGACCACCCCGGAAAGCAGCCGCGGCGCCCAGCTCTTCGGCACCGCACAGATCCTGGCCCCCGGCGACGACGGCTTCGACACCCACTGGCCGGCAGTGACCGCCCGCATCGGCGAGACCGAACGCGCCCGCTTCCTGGCCGACCCCGGCCGCTGCGTGCTGGGAGTCCTCACCCCGTCGCGGATCGTCTACACCGACCACCGGCTGCCGCGACACCGCCAGACACTCACGCTCTGAGCAGTTGCT
>DATMVU010000258.1:0-1766 GCA_035562875.1 Actinoplanes sp.
GAGATCCGCCTCCGCGACCTCCCCACCCCCGCGGTGATCAACCTCTGGGGCTCCTGGTGCGGACCCTGCCGCGAGGAGCTACCGGTGATGCAGGGCCTGGCCGACCGCGCTGACGGCCGGTTCACCGTGATCGGGGTGAACACCTGGGACACCCGCAACCGGGGAGCCGAGTTCGCCACCGACAAGAGTGTCAGCTTTCCGACCCTCTTCGATCCGGAGAAGAAGCTCGCCAGCCAGCTCGGGGCGTCAATGCTGCCCGCCACACTCTTCATCAACGCCGACGGGGAGATGACCGTGCACCGTGCCCCCATGGACGTCGATCAGTTGATCGAACAGGTCCGGAAACACTTCGGCGTTACGGTGACCCGATGAGCCGGGGTGCGGTACTGCGTCGGCCGGACGGCCTGCCGGACTGGTTCGAGCCACTACTCACCCGGGTCGGCGAGTGCCGTTCCGAGGACTTCACCGCCCTGCGCAAACCGATCGGCACCGCCGGCCGGGCCAGCGCGGTCCTGGTCCTGCTCGGCGAGGACGAGCCCGGCCGGCCGGACCTGCTGATCCTGCAGCGGGCCGCGACCATGCGCAACCACGCCGGCCAGCCCGCGTTCCCCGGCGGCGCCACCGACCCGGAGGACATCGACGCCGCCGCCACCGCGCTGCGCGAGGCCGACGAGGAGGTCGGGCTCGACCAGTCGTCGGCCGAGGTGCTGGCGCTCCTGCCGGACCTGTGGATCCCGGTCAGCGGCTTCGTCGTCACCCCGGTCCTGGCCTGGTGGCGCAAGCCGCATCAGGTGCATCCGCTGCAGGCGACCGAGGTCGCCCATGTGGACAGACTGCCGATCAGTGAACTGGCCGACCCGCAGAACCGTATCCGGGTGCGGCATCCGAGTGGTTGGATCGGTCCCGCCTTTCAGGTCCGGGGACTGCTCGTCTGGGGTTTCACGGCAGGGGTGATCGCGGCGTTGCTGGACATGGCGGGTTGGACGATCCCGTGGGAACCGGGCCGTGTCGTCGAGCTACCGGATGCTGCCGCGCCTGTTCCCGCCGTCCGCGGCGGAGCGCCCGACGAGGTGGTGCCGTGAGTTGGCCCGCGACTTCTACGCTGAGTGAGTGCCCGTGGTCGATGTACTCCTGATCTTGCTCATGGTGCTGTTCGCAATCAGCGGATACCGCCAGGGCTTCGTCATCGGCGCGCTGTCGCTCGGTGGGTTCTTCAGCGGTGTGCTGATCGGCCTCCAGCTCGGCCCGCTCGCCGCCCGCCAGTTCGAGAACGGCACGGTGCGGCTGGTCGTCGCACTCGGTGTCATCCTCGTGCTCGCGGTGCTCGGGCAGACCCTGGCCGGGTGGCTCGGTACCAACCTGCGGCAGGTCATCCAGAGCCGTCCCATGCAATACCTGGACGACGCCGGCGGTGCGATCGTCTCGGTGGTCGCCGTCCTGTTCGCGTCCTGGCTGGTGGCCGTACCGTTCGGGTCGACACCGTTCCCCGCGATCAACGCCGCGGTCCGGGACAGCGCCATCCTCGGCGGCGTCACCGAACTCATCCCCGACGAGGTGCGTGCGCTCTCCTCGGGCCTGCGCGACACCATCGACACCAACGGGTTCCCCGACGTCTTCGGTGGCCTGGCCCGCACCCAGGCCCGCGAGGTGGCCGCCCCCGACCCGGCACTCGCCGGTTCCAAGGTGGTCAAGGACTCCCGCAGTTCGGTCCTGAAGATCCTCGGCTCCGCCCCCAGCTGCTCCCGGCGCATCGAGGGCACCGGTTT
>DATMVU010000259.1:0-5434 GCA_035562875.1 Actinoplanes sp.
CGGGAGTCGGACAAGTAAGAAAAAAAGGGGGGCCGAGAGGCCCCCCTTTTTCATGAGCGAAAGTCAGCGCCGGAAGACCGTCAGGCCGTCCTTGGTGTCCCGCAGGTCGGCCACCACCGTGTCGCCGTCCTGGATCTCGCCGCCGAGCAGCGCCTTGGCCAGCAGGTCACCGATCGAGGACTGGACCAGCCGGCGCAGCGGCCGGGCCCCGTAGATCGGGTCGTACCCGTGCTCGCCCAGCCACTCCACAGCGGCCGGGGCCACCTCCAGGATCAGCCGCCGCTCGGCGAGCCGGGCCCGCAGCCGGGCCAGCTGGATGTCGACGATCGCGGTCAGGTCCGCCTTGGTGAGGGCGTGGAAGACCACGATGTCGTCGAGCCGGTTCAGGAATTCGGGCTTGAAGTGGGCCCGGACCGCCGCCAGCACTTCGTCGTGACGTTCCTCATCGCTCATCGTGATGTCGGCGGTTGCCGAGCCCAGGTTCGACGTGAGCACCAGGATCGCGTTCCGGAAGTCGACGGTCCGGCCCTGCCCGTCGGTGAGCCGGCCGTCGTCGAGCACCTGGAGCAGCACGTCGAAGACGTCCGGGTGAGCCTTCTCCACCTCGTCGAGGAGCACCACGCTGTACGGTCGGCGGCGCACCGCCTCGGTGAGCTGGCCGCCCTCCTCGTAGCCGACGTAACCGGGCGGGGCACCGACCAGACGGGACACCGAGTGCTTCTCGCCGTACTCACTCATGTCGATCCGGACCATCGCCCGCTCGTCGTCGAAGAGGAACCCGGCCAGGGCCTTCGCCAGCTCGGTCTTGCCGACACCGGTCGGGCCGAGAAAGAGGAAACTACCGGTCGGCCGATCGGGGTCGGCGATGCCGGCCCGGGCCCGCCGGACCGCGCCGGAGACTGCGGCGACCGCTTCCCGCTGGCCGATCACCTTCGCGGCCAGGGACTCCTCCATGCGCAGCAGCTTGGCGGTCTCGCCCTCCATCATCCGGCCGGCCGGAATCCCGGTCCACAAGGAGACGACCTCGGCGATGTCGTCGGCAGCCACCTCCTCCTTGACCATCGGCGGCTCGGCGTGCTCCTCCTCGGTCTCGGCGGCGGCCTCGACCTCCTTTTCCAGGGCGGGAATCACCTCGTACAGAAGCCGGGAAGCCTGTAGCAGGTCCCCGTCACGCTGGGCCCGCTCCTGGGCGGCCCGCGCCTCGTCGAGCTGCTTCTTCAGCTCACCGACCCGGTTCAGCCCGCCGCGCTCACGCTCCCACCTGGCGTTCAGCGCGGTCAGCTCCTCCTCGCGGTCGGCCAGATCGGCGACCAGGCGCTCCAGCCGAGCCCGGGAGGCCGGGTCGGTCTCCTTCTCCAGAGCGAGCCGTTCCACCCGCATCCGGTCGACCTGACGCTGGAGCTGGTCCAGCTCGACCGGGCGGGAGTCGATCTCCATGCGCAGCCGGGACGCCGCCTCGTCGATCAGGTCGATCGCCTTGTCCGGCAGGAACCGGTCGCTGATGTACCGGTCGGAGAGGCTGGCCGCCGCGACCAGCGCCGCGTCGGTGATCTGCACCCGGTGGTGAGCTTCGTAACGTCCCTTGAGTCCGCGCAGGATGCCGATGGTGTCCTCGACAGTCGGCTCGCCGACGACGACCGGCTGGAAACGCCGTTCCAGGGCCGGGTCCTTCTCGATGTGCTCGCGGTACTCGTCGAGCGTGGTCGCGCCGACCATCCGCAACTCGCCGCGGGCCAGCATCGGCTTGAGCATGTTGCCGGCGTCCATCGAGCCCTCGCCCTTGCCGGCGCCGACAACCGTGTGCAGCTCGTCGAGGAACGTCACCACCTGCCCGTTCGAGCTGCGGATCTCCTCCAGCACGCTCTTCAGCCGCTCCTCGAACTGGCCGCGGTACTGCGCGCCGGCGACCATCGCGCCGAGGTCGAGCGAGACCAGTTTCTTGTCGCGCAGCGTCTCCGGCACGTCACCGGCCACGATCCGCTGGGCCAGTCCTTCGACGATCGCGGTCTTGCCGACTCCCGGTTCTCCGATCAAGACCGGGTTGTTCTTGGTACGCCGGGAGAGGACCTGCACCACGCGGCGGATCTCGGTGTCCCGTCCGATGACCGGATCGATCTTGCCGTCCCGGGCCAGCGCGGTGAGGTCGACGCTGTACTTCTCCAGTGACTTGTAGGTCTGCTCGGGATCGGCGGTGGTGACCCGCCGCTCCCCGCCCCGCACCTCCGGGAACGCGCCGACCAGCGCCTCCTCGGTGGCGCCCGCGTCCTTCAGTACCTGGGACACCGCACCACCGACCCGGGCCAGGCCGGCCAGCAGGTGCTCGGTCGAGACGTACTCGTCGCCGAGCGGCTTGGCGATCAGATCGGCGGATCCGATCGCGTTGACGAACTCCCGGGACAGGCTGGGCTCGACGGTGCTGGCCCCGCGGGCCGACGGGAGCTGCTCGACGGCGCGGATCGCGGCGCGACGGATGTCGGCCGGGTTGGCGCCGACCGCACGGAGCAGCGCGGTGGCGGTGGATCCGCCGGTGTCCAGTAGTGACTGGAGCATGTGCCAGGGCTCGACCGTGGCGTGGCCACGGCGGCCGGCGTCGGCGACCGCGGAGGTGATCACTTCGCGGCTCTTGGTGGTCAGGCGTTCGGTGCTCACGACAAAGACTCCCCTGAAGCCAACTCGACAGACTTGAGCGTAGCGCGCTCAACTTTAGCGCGTCCGGTCGAGTCGCCGTAACGTACGCAGGGTGAAGGTGTCTCTTGCCTTGTCCCGTCGCCTTCTTCCTCTCGGCCTGGTGTTTCTCACCTCGGGCGTGGCCACCGCGGTGGTCGGTCCGTTCCTGGGGCTGTTCCTCAGCACCGCGGTGCACGCCAGCCCGGTCCAGACCACGTTCTTCATGATCGTGGCGGCCATCTCCGGGGTGCTCGTCTCGTCGTACATCGGACGGGCCTCCGACCGCTGGCCGATCCGGCGCACGCTGCTCATCGCCGCTGCCCTGGCCGGCTTCGCCGCCAGCGGCCTGACGGCCTTCATCAGGGATTACTGGGTCCTTCTCGCGGTCACCGCAACGGTCACGGCGGCCGCTGGGGCGCTCTACCCACAATCCTTCGCGTACGCCCGTCAAGCCCTGCAGAACGAGGATCCCAAGCACGCGGCGATGGGGATCAGCACGCTGCGCACCGTCTTCTCGGTCGCCTGGGTCGGTGGCCCGTCACTCGCCGCCTTCCTGCTGGACGTCGGTGACTTCCGCCACGTCTACGGCACCGCGGCGATCCTCTACCTGGTCGCCGCCCTGGGCACCGCCCGGTTCCTGCCCGCCCTCGACGCGCCGGCGGGCGAGTCCCGGGCGACGACCCGGACCGAGAAGCCGGAGCGGGTACCCGGGATCCTCTGGTTGATCCTGGCCGGGTTCGCCCTGCTCCAGACCACGATGAACCTGAGCGGTCAGGCCCTGCCGCTGTATCTCGGCAGCGAACTGGGCGGCACGATCCGGGACGCCGGCCTGATCTTCGGGTTGTGCGCGTTCCTGGAGATCCCGCTGATGCTCGCCTTCGGGATGCTCTCCACCCGGATCCCGCTGCGCCCGATCATCCTGGCCGGGACGGTCTGCTCGGTCGCCTACTATCTGGTCGCGTTCACCGCGACCTCGGTCTGGGTGCTGGCACTCGGCCAGATCCTCAACGCGATCTTCATCGCCGCGACGTCCGGACTGGGCATCTCGTACGTGCAGGACATGATGCCGCGCTCACCGGGCCGGGCCACCACGCTGTTCACCAACTGCTTCCCGATCGGCCTGGTGATGGCGGCGCCCCTCTTCGGCCTCGCCCAGGCCAACGGTTTCCGGCTCGCGTTCGGCATCAACCTGGCTCTCAGCGCGCTCGGCCTGCTCCTGCTGGTCCTGGCCCGGCCCCGGGCGACGCCCCCGCGGACGATCGTTCGTCCGGTTGCCGACGTGAGCCGCCTCGCTGAGGGTTAACGTAGAGATCGTGCGCGTACGGGTGGAACAGACTCCGCTGCCGGGAATCGGCGTCCGCCATGACCTGGTGACCTCCTCGGGCCGGACCGTCGGGGTGGTGTCCCATCGCAACGGCCGCCGCGACCTGGTGCTGTACGACGTGGACGATCCGGATTCCAGCCTCGCCTCGATCCCGCTCACCGACGACGAGGCGGAGGCCCTGGCCGACGTGCTCGGCGCCTCGCTGATGCTGGGACAGCTGGCCGGGTTGCGCCAGCAGGCGGCCGGGCTGCTGACCGAACAGATCGCGCTGCCGGCCAGCTCGCCGTTCGTGGGCCGGCGACTGGGCGACACCCAGGCCCGCAGTCGCACCACGTCCTCCATCGTGGCGGTGCTCCGGGACCGGGAGGTGATCGCCTCACCCGGGCCGGAGTTCCGGTTCGAGGCGAACGACGTGGTGGTGGCGGTCGGTACCCGCCAGGGCCTGGACGGTGTGACAGCCATCCTCGCCGGCGACGACGGCTGAGCCCGTGCAACACCACACGACGATCCTGCTCATCGAGATCGGCGCGCTCCTGTTCGGCCTCGGCATGCTCGGTCGTCTGGGCCGTCGTTTCGGTCTCTCCCCGATCCCGCTCTATCTCCTGGCCGGCCTGGCATTCGGTCAGGGTGGGCTGATCCCGCTCTCGGCCAGCGAGGAGTTCATCGCGATCGGTGCCCAGATCGGCGTGATCCTGCTGCTGGTGATGCTGGGCCTGGAGTACTCAGCTGACGAACTGGTCGGCAACCTCCGGTCGGCGGCCCCGGCCGGGATCATCGACATGCTGCTCAACGCCCTGCCCGGCGCCGCGTTCGCGCTGCTGCTGGGCTGGGACTGGAAAGCCGCGCTGGTGCTGGCCGGCATCACCTGGGTGTCGTCGTCCGGGGTGATCGCGAAGGTGCTCGGTGACCTGGGCCGGGTCGGTAACCGGGAGACCCCGGTGATCCTCTCGGTGCTGGTCATCGAGGACCTGGCGATGGCCTTCTACCTGCCGCTGGTCACCGCGGTACTGGCCGGGCTCGGCCTGGTCGGCGGGCTGAGCACGCTGAGCGTCGCGGTGGTCACGGTGGTCGCGGTGCTGGTGGTGGCGATCCGGTACGGCGGTGAGATCAGCCGTTTCATGTCGGTGAAGGATCCCGAGGCGCTGCTGCTCAGTGTGCTGGGCCTGACGCTGTTCATCGCCGGGGTGGCCGGGGAGCTGAAAGTCTCCGAGGCGGTCGGCGCCTTCCTGGTCGGCATCGCCATCTCCGGCCCGGTGGCCCATCACGCAACCCAGATCCTGTCCCCACTGCGGGACCTGTTCGCCGCGGTGTTCTTCGTCTTCTTCGGACTCTCCACCAACCCGTCGGAGATGCCGAAGGTCATCCTGCCGGCGCTCGCGCTGGCCGTGCTGACCATGCTCACCAAGGTGCTGACCGGTTATCTGGCGGCCCGCAGGGCCGGGA
>DATMVU010000260.1:0-18572 GCA_035562875.1 Actinoplanes sp.
CCGAGCCCAGCAGGCACGAGGGCGAGTCCAGCGGGCACAAGACCGAGCCCAGCAGGCACAAGACCGAGCCCAGCAGGCACGAGGGCGAGTCCAGCGGGCACAAGACCGAGCCCAACGCGCACAAGACCGAGCCCAGCAGGCACGAGGGCGAGTCCAGCGGGCACGAGGCCGAGTCCAACGGGCACAAGGCCGAGGTTGGCAGGCACAAGACCGAACTCAGCGGGCACGAGACCGAGGTTGGCAGGGCACGAGAGCGAACTCAGCGGGCACGAGAGGGAGCCCAGCAGGCACGAGACCGAGGTTGGCAGGGCACCGGAGCAAGGGCTTGACGTGCAACCGCAGCAATCAGGCAAGAGCCTCGGGGGCGTCGGCGGGGCGGCACGGTTCCCGGATCGCGGCGGCCCGCCGGGGGCCAGGCGTCTCCGAGGGCACACGATCGGCGATTGTGTGCTTTGGGCGGGATCGCCCTGATCCGTCCCCAACGGCTTGCACGACGGTTCGGGCACAGCACTGGGCTCGCGAAGGATCAACCCTGACCGGCCCTGAGGGGGCCACCGCCGCCCGCGACCGACCGACCCCACACGCGATGCCACCAGTCGCAAATGCCTCGGGCCGGCCGAAGCAACGCTCGAATCAAAGGTCGAAGCAACGATTGAAGCAGCGGTCGAAGCAGCGGTCGGAGCAAAGGGTTGAAGCAAAGGTTGAATCGAGAAGCCGGCCGAGCTGAAGGACCAGCGGAGTTTGAGGAACGGCGGGAATGCAGTGAGGCCCGCCGGGGAACCCCGGCGGGCCTCACTGACAAGAGATCAGCGGTCAACGACCGGACTTGATCTCCTCGCGCTTGGTGGTGCCGCCGACGGCCGGTGAGACAGGGGCCTCGGCCGGCTTCTCGACCGGGAAGAAGAAGCCCTTGACGGCCGGGGCCAGGGCACCGATCCGGTTCATCTTCTTCGGGACGGTCCAACCCGCGTACTCGAGCGGGATCGGGTGCCCGTGTTCGTCGACCGGCCCGAGGGGCTGGTGGATTTCGACGAACTTGCCGTTCGGGAGCCGCTTGATGATGCCGGTTTCGACACCGTGGGCCAGTACCTGCCGGTCGTGCTGCTGGAGACCGAGGCAGATGCGGACCGAGATGTAGTAGGCCAGCGGCGGCAGGATGACCAGACCGATACGGCCGGCCCAGGTCATCGCGTTGAGGCTGATGTGGAACTTGTCGGCGATGACGTCGTTGCCGCCGGAGATGGTGGCGATGACGAAGAACGTCAGGGCCATCATGCCGATGCCGACACGCTCCGGGTTGTCACGCGGACGCTGCAGCAGGTTGTGCGTGCGGTAGTCCTTGAGCTTGCGCGCTTCCAGCCACGGGTAGGCCATCGGCAGGGTGAACAGCGCGCCCAGGCCGACGACGGCGGGCCAGAACATCGGCGGGAGGCTGTAGTTGCCGAAGTAGATCTGCCAGTTCGGCATGAGCCGGACCAGGCCGTCCATGAACATGACGTAGAAGTCGGGCTGCGAGGCGGAGGAGACCTCTGCCGCGCGGTACGGCCCGAACAGCCAGATCGGGTTGATCTGGAACACGCCGGCCATCAGCGCGATGACGCCGAAGACGGCCATGAAGAAGCCGCCCTGCTTCATGGCGTACCGCGGGAACATGCGCTCGCCGACCACGTTGGTGTTCGTACGCAGCGGGCCGGGCCATTGGGTGTGCTTCTGCTTGAACACGATGCCCAGGTGGGCCGCGATCAGCGCGAGCAGCAGGCCCGGGATGAGCAGCACGTGCGCGATGTAGAACCGGCCGATGATGACGTGCCCGGGGAACTCGCCGTCGAAGATGGCGGCGGAGAGCCAGGTGCCGATGACCGGGAGGGTCAGCATGATCGCCGAGGCGATGCGCAGACCGGTGCCGGACAGGCCGTCGTCGGGGAGCGAGTAGCCGGTGAAGCCGGCGAAGAAGCCGAGCAGGAACAGGATGACGCCGATGACCCAGTTGATCTCACGCGGCTTGCGGAACGCGCCGGTGAAGAAGACACGGGCCATGTGCACGATGATCGACGCCATGAACAGCAGCGCCGCCCAGTGGTGCATCTGCCGCATGAACAGACCGCCGCGCACCTCGAACGAGATGTGCAGCGACGACTCGTAGGCCGCCGACATCATCGTGCCGCGAAGGCCGAGGTACTCGCCGTCGTAGGCGACCTCCTTCATCGACGGGTCGAAGAAGAGGGTCAGGAAGATGCCGGTACCCAGCAGGACGACGAACGAGAACAGGGCGATCTCGCCGAGCAGGAAGGACCAGTGGTCCGGGAAGACCTTGTTCAGCAGGCCACGCAGCGGAGTGGCAGCCTGGAACCGGTCGTCCACCCCCTTGGCGAACGTCTTGGGGGCCTCAGCGAGGTCCATTTTTCGGCGCTTCACGGCCGCTCCCAGAAGTCAGGTCCGACGGTGTCCTTGAAGTCGGACGCTGCCACGAAGAAACCTTCCTCATCCACTGTAAGCGGCAACATCGGCAGACGCCGGGTCGCGGGTCCGAAAACCGGCTGCGCGTTGTCGGTGATGAGGAACTGCGACTGGTGGCACGGGCAGAGGAGACGGTTGGTCTGCTGCTCGTAGAGGCTGGCGGGGCAGCCCGCGTGCGTGCAGATCTTGGAGTAGGCGACGTAGTTGCCCCACATCGAGCCCTTGTTGCGGCCGTTCTTGTCACCGTCGGCCGCGGCCCGGGTGGTGGCCGCGTCGTCGGCCCGCAGGTGGATCAGCAGGGTCGGCGAGTCGGCGTGCTCGTTGGTGGCGCCGTGCGGGATGCCCGGGTAGACGGTCATCTGGCCACCGGCGCTGACGTCGTCGGGCCGGATCGGGCTGCCGTCCTCACGGGTGAGGCGGACCGGCTTGCCGCCGTTGCCCGCCGGGTTGAAGCCGGTGCGGTACATCATCGGCTCCTCATCCTTGTGCGGGTTCTGGATCAGACCACCGATGACCGGGGCCCCGATGGCCAGGCCGAGCGGCGCCATACCGAGCGCGATCGCGCCCTTGAGCAGCGGCCGGCGTTGGACACCCAGCTCGTCCGCCACGTACAGCATGGTCTGGCCGGCGATCAGCCGCTCGTCGTCGGACGACGGCTCACCGTGCCGCTGCTGGATGGACAGCTCGTGCGGCAGCAGCTTCTTGGCCCAGGCGAGGATCGCGAAGCCGAGGCTCAGCAGGCCGAGGCCGAGGGTCACACCCAGGATCGGGGTGTAGTAGTCGCTGAGCTGGTGCCCGAGCTCCCACTTCCACGGCCAGGCGATGTAGAAGACCAGGAAGGCGAGCGTCAGCACGCCGGAGAGCAGGAACAGGAAGGAGATGTTGCGGACGATCCGCTTCTCCGCCTTCGAGTTCGGCCCGTGGAAGTGCGACTCGTACGTGACGATCTCGATGTCGTCGCGCCGCAGGCCTTCCTTGACGATGTCGAACCGCGTCAGGTGCGGATCATTGACGTCGACCGGCGTGCCGGTCTCGCCGTGATCAACAGCCGTCATGACTTCCCCGCAATCCAGAGCGACGTGAAGACCAGGAGCGTGATACCGACCAGGAAGATGGCCACACCCTCGGTCGACGGCCCGTACCGGCCCAGGTTGAACAGGCCGCCCGGGTCCTTGTCCTCCTGGAGCTGGAGGGTGATGTAGGTGATGATCTGCTTCTTCTGCTCCGGCGTGAGCTGGTTGTCACCGAAGACCGGCATGTTCTGCGGGCCGGTGAGCATCGCCGCGTAGAGCTGCTCGGGCGTCGAGGCGCCGAGGCTCGGGGCGTACTTGCCGGAGGAGAGAGCGCCACCGCCACCACCGAAGCCGTGGCAGGAGGTGCAGTTGACCCGGAAGAGCTCGCCACCGCGCGCCAGTGCGTCGGGGTTGGACTCCAGGTCCTCGACCAGGGTGCCGGCCGGCAGCTCGGGGCCGCCACCGATCTCCTGGACGTACTGCGCGAGCTGCTCGGTCTGGGCGTCGTCGAACTGCGGCGGCTTCTGCTCGGCCTGGCCTTCCTGCCGGGCCATCGGCATCCGGCCGGTGCCGACCTGGAACTCCACCGAAGCGGAGCCGACGCCGATCAGGCTCGGTCCACGCTCCGTGACACCCTGGCCGTCGCGGCCGTGGCAGCTGATGCAGCTGGTGTCGTAGATCGCCTTGCCCTCCTGGGCAGCGGCGGAGAGCTGGACGTTGTCCTCGGCGAAGGCGCCGGGGGTGAATGCGGTGTAGACGCCGCCGGCGAGGGCCAGGGCGGCGAGCATACGCACCGCCGCGCCGAGTCGCCGGCGCACCCGGCTGGGCGCGCCGGCCCGCCGAGCGAACACCCGGGCACGCCTACGGGCGGGGGTGTCAGAAGTCATGGGTGATGTCCCTCTGGTTTGTTGTTGCGATCCTCGCCGTTGGCGCTTTTTACTGAAGCCAATAGATCATGGCGAACAGCGCGATCCACACCACGTCGACGAAGTGCCAGTAGTACGACACGACGATCGCCGAGGTGGCCTGAGCCGGGGTGAAGCGGCCCATGGTCGTCCGGATCATGTAGATGATGAACGCGATCAGACCGCCGGTCACGTGCAGACCATGGAACCCGGTCGTCAGGTAGAACATCGACCCGTAGCCGTCCGCATTGATCTTGACGCCGTGATGGACCAGCTCTACGTACTCGTTCACCTGACCGAGAACGAAGATCAGGCCCATCACGAAGGTGATCGTGAACCAGCGCCGGAGCGCGAACACGTCACCCTTCTCGGCCGCGAAGACACCCAGCTGACAGGTCACCGAGGAGAGGACCAGGATCACCGTGAATGTGGTGGCGTAGGGAATGTTCAGATGTTCTGTGTTCTTCTCCCACATCTCCGGTGCCGCGGCACGGATGGAGAAGTACATCGCGAACAAGGCCGCGAAGAACATGAGCTCGCTGGAGAGCCACACGATGGTCCCGACGCTGACCATGTTGGGTCGGGTCAGCGAGTGGATCCGGCTCTTGTCGATGGCTGCCGCTGTCACGGCCTCATTATTCATCCGAACCAGGTCCAAGGTCCCCCGGGGTCCCCAAACCGGCACTGTGGGCGGCCCGGAATATTCTGTGACCAGCGGGTAGGCCTAGCCTCGAAGGGTGCACTCTCACGATTTGCCCCCACTCGCGGCCGATGGCGGGGATACTGGTCTTCCGCCCTTCACACCGGCGGCGTTCTTCACTGAAGTGAACCTGTTCAGCCTGGTCGCACTGGGTTTGTTCGTCTCCGCCGCGCTCTACTGTTACGGCGTCTGGCGCCTGCGGCAACGGGGTGACCAATGGCCCCCCGGACGGACCGTGGCCTTCGTCGTGGGTGGACTCGGGTCCATCGCCCTGGTGACCGTCACCGGGATCGAGGCGTACGACACGACCCTGATCTCGGTCCACATGGTCCAGCACATGGTCCTGTCCATGGTCGGGCCGATCTTCCTGGCCCTCGGGGCACCGACCACCCTGGCGCTGCGGCTGCTCACCGGGAGACCGAGGAAAGTCCTGCTCAGCGTGCTGCACAGCCGCTATGTCAGGGTGCTGACCTTCCCCCTGGTGGCGTTCGGGCTGTTCATCGCGAACCCGTTCGTCCTCTACTTCACCAGCGCCTACCGGCAGACCCTGGAGCACGTCTGGGTGCACGAGTTCGTGCACATCCACTTCATCGTCACCGGCTGCCTCTTCTTCTGGCCGCTGCTGGGCCTGGACCCGTTGCCGAACCGGTGGCCGTACCCGGGCCGCGCCCTGCTGATGGTGCTGAGCGTGCCGTTCCACACGGTGCTCGGCCTGACCATCATGCAGAGCACCGTGCTGCTCGGTGGCGACTGGTACCCGAACCTCGGCCTGAGCTGGCTCGATCCCAAGTCTGACCAGGTCATGGCGGGTGGCATCCTGTGGGCCGGCGGCGAGATCGTCAGCGTCACGATGCTCGGGATCCTGGTGGTCCAGTGGGTCCGCCAGTCCGAGCGGGAGGCCAAGCGCATCGACCGTGCTCTGGACCGGCAGGAGGCCGGGGAAACCGCCACGCGACCGGTATCCGAGGCCGGATAACAAGTTCGGTACGATCGGCGGCACCTAAGGACGTGAGGTGGGGCACAACATGAGTCAGGGAACCCCGAACCAGTACACCGTTCTGCTCTACAGCGACGACGCCGCCGTGCGAGACCGGATCCGGCTCGCCATCGGCCCGCGACCGGCCGCTGATCTCCAGGTCGAGTTCGCCGAGGCGGACACCTGGGAGGAGTGCCGCCGGCTGCTCGACGAGTACGAGATCGACCTGATGA
Source organism: Actinoplanes sp. (assembly GCA_035562875.1). GTDB lineage: Bacteria > Actinomycetota > Actinomycetes > Mycobacteriales > Micromonosporaceae > Actinoplanes. Next base: position 6,285 of record DATMVU010000260.1, read on the forward strand.
TGCTGGACGGCGAGGCGACCCCTGCCGGCGGCATCGGTATCGCTCGCCAGACCAAGGACGAGTACCCGGTTCCCCCGCCCACGTGTGTGGTGATCGCCCGGGCCGCGGACCGCTGGCTGGCGGCGTACGCGCAGGTGGACGCCACGCTGATCGCCCCGCTGGACCCGGTGGAGACCGGCCGCACGGTGGCCGGCCTGCTGCGCGCCCGCCGTGACGGAGCGATCCCCCTGGGCACCCTGAACACCACGACCCCCTGATGGAGGCAGCGCCATGGGCGCACGCACCTGGCCCAACCTGACGAGCGCCCTGCTGAAAGGCGAGGAGCTAGCCACCGCGGACACCGCATGGGCCATGGGCGAGATCATGGCCGGCAACGCCACACCGGTGCAGGTCGCCGGGTTCGCCGTCGCGTTGCGGGCCAAGGGTGAGACTCCGGGCGAGCTGGCCGGCCTGGTCGAGGCGATGATCGCCAACGCCACTCTGGTCGAGCTCCCGGAGCAGACCCGGACCAGCGCCGTCGACGTGGTCGGCACCGGTGGAGACCGGGCCAACACGGTGAACATCTCCACCATGGCCGCGATCGTGACCGCCTCCGCGGGCGTGACGGTGGTCAAACACGGCAACCGCTCGGCGTCGTCCACCACCGGCACCGCCGACCTGCTGGAGCACTTCGGCCTGCCGCTGGACCTGGGCCCGGCCGGGGTGGCCCGCACTGTCGCCGAGGCGAACATCGGGTTCTGCTTCGCGGCCCGTTACCACCCGGGCATGCGGCACGCCGCCGTCACCCGGCGGGAGCTGGGCGTGCCGACGTTCTTCAACGTGCTCGGCCCGCTGACCAACCCGGCCCGCCCGACGGCTGCCGCGGTCGGCTGTTTCGACAGCCGGATGGCACCGGTGATGGCCGAGGTGTTCGCCCGGCGTGGCGACTCGGCGCTGGTGATGCGCGGTGAGGACGGCCTGGACGAGTTCACCACGTCGGCACCCACCCGGGTCTGGCTGGCCCGGGACGGCAAGGTCGAGGCGCTCCTGGTGGATGCGGTGGACCTGGGCCTGCCGCGCAGCCAGCCGGCCGATCTGCGGGGCGGGGACGTGGCTTTCAACGCCGACGTGGCCCGGCGGACGTTCGCCGGCGAGCAGGGCCCGGTGCGCGACGCCGTGCTGCTCAACGCGGCTGCCGCGTTCGCCGCGCACGGCGGGTTCCCCGGTGACTTCCACGAGACGCTGCGGGCCGGCATCAAGCGGGCCGCCGAGGCGATCGACTCGGGCGCCACCACCGCACAGCTGGACCGCTGGGTGACAGCCGCGCAGGCGGCGAAGGCCGCCGAGTAACCGGGATTTCTCCCAACACGCCGCCCGAATTACCCGAAACCACCCGAACGACGTGATTACGTTTGAATGGTATTCGGGTAATTTGCCTTTCCCGTGAAGGAGACTCCCGTGCAGGAACGTGAACTGCGGTGCGTCATCTGCGACGGCGACATGCTCTTCGAGGTGCCGCCTTGCGAGGACGGCCACGACGAGTGCCCTGAGCTGGTCTGCACCCGCTGCGGCGCCGCCGAGGTGGTCGCCCCGATCGTGGTGCACCTCTGGAAGCCCGGAAAGGGCCGCGTCGCACCGGCTCAACGCACCGCCGCCTGACCGATAAAGATCAAGACCATCTTCTGGTACGACACTGCCGCGAGGCCCGCGCCGGCCCGGGTATCCCCGCGACCGCCGGGCCGAATGCGGTAGTCCCGGTCAAAGCCGCCCAGGCCGACCGTGGCGACTGACGGTCCGAGACGAACCCCGGCTCACCAGGTGCGAAGCGGAAGCAGACCGTGTGGTGGGTCGGGGTTCGTGCTGCAAACGAGAAACGCCCGCCCCGTGCCGGGGGCGGGCGTTTCTTGACGTTCGTGGTTTACAGGTGCGCCTCGGGGTGGCGGGTGCCCGAGTAGTACTCGAACAACATGCCGCACGAGCTGAAGATGACGCAGATCAGGCCGAAGGCCAGCAGCCACCACATCCAGAACACCAGGCCGATACCGGCGACCGCGCAGGCCAGCGCGATACCGAACGGCCAGTAGCTACCGGGGCTGAAGAAGCCGACCTCGCCGGCGCCCTCGGCGATCTCGCCGTCCTCCCGGTCCTCCGGCCGCAGGTCGATGCGGCGGGCGACGAACCAGAAGAAGCCGGCGCACATCGAGCAGAGCAGACCGGAGAGGACCAGGGCGATGACGCCGACCCACTCCATACCGCCGTTGTAGCCCTGGCCACTGCCGTCGTTGACGACGTTGTGGGTGTAGACCCCGTAGACGGCGGCCGCGCCGAACAGGAACACGGCGACCGCAGCGAAGATCTTGTATTCGGTCCTCACGACTACAGTCCTACTTCCCTGCGGCTTGGGTCTCGGGCTGGTTCCAGGTGTGGGCCTGGCGCCGGGTGTTGAACGGCGTGGTCGTCGTGGCGTACGGCTCCTTGCCGATGGCGACGAGCGCGTCCTGCGTCGACTTCCCGGTCTTCTTCGCCGCGAGGAACTGGTCGAACTCGGCCGGCTTGACCGTGACCAGCTCGAAGTTCATGAACGCGTGGTAGGTGCCGCACAGTTCGGCGCAGCGGCCGACATACCGGCCCTCACCGTCGAGGGTGACCTCGAAGACGTTGCGCACGCTGCCGGGGAACACGTCCCGCTTGAACAGCATCTCCGGCACCCAGAACGAGTGGATGACGTCCTTGCTGGTCTCCTCGAACCGGATCTTCTGCCCGACCGGCAGGACCAGGATCGGGATGACGTCCGACGACCCGACGGTGGAGGCGACCGTGTTGGCCTCCACGCCCATACCGTCACGGTAGTTGAACTGCCAGTTCCACTTGAACGCGACGACCTCGACGACCTGGTCGGGGTTCTTCGAGAGCTTGTCCACGTTGGTCTGCACGATCGCGGTGTAGTAGAAGAGCACCGCAACGATCAGGACCGGTGTGACCGTGTAGAGGATCTCCATCGGCATGTTGAACCGGGTCTGCACGGGCAGCTCTTCGCCACGCTTGCGGTACCGGATCACACACCAGAAGATCAGACCCCACACACCGACGCCGACTGTCAGCGCCGCGACTGTAGACGCGATCCACAGGTCGTACATCTCATGGGCCTGGAGGGTGATACCACGCCCCGGCCAGCCGAAGTGGCCGAACGCGTTCCCCCAGTCCTCGATCGAACAGCCCGAGAGCAGCATCAGCAGCGTCACGCCACCGAGACCCAGCCCGGCCGCCCGGCCTACTGCCCGCGGCCTTCTGGCCGAACTCCTTGCGCCCACCTGCTTATGCCTCCTTAGCAGCGCCGCCTGCCCGAAACCGGACACCTGGCGGCAAGGCTCACCGACGGTCGCACACTACTCGACCTGGAACGGGCCGCCCGCCACCGGGGGGCGTTGGCCCCTTGCACAAGGGGCCGTCGCGGTAAACACCCGGACAACCGGACGATACCGTTCCCTGTGTGGATTACACAGGCGATCCGGCCGGGGCGCCCGCTTACCTGGACGCGGCCACCGCCGCGCCGTTGCATCCGGTGGCCCGTGAGGCCCTTGCGGCCGCGCTGACCGACGGCTGGGCGGACCCCTCCCGGCTCTATGCGGCGGGCCGGCGGGCGCAACGGTTGCGGGAGGCGTCGGCCGAGGCCGTCGCGGAGATTCTTGCGGTACGGGTGGACGAGCTCTCGTTCTGGCCCTCCGGAGCCGCCGCCGCCCAGGCCGCGGTGCTCGGCGGGCTCGGCGGCCGGAAACGGGTCGGCCGGGTGCTGGTGCACTCGGCGATCGAGCACTCGGCGGTCCTGCACGCGGCGGGCACGGCCGAGGCGGTGGAGGCCGGCGTGGACCGGCTGGGCCGGCTCGACCTGGACGCCTGGTCCGCGTCGGTGCAGCGGCCGGGGGTGGCCCTGGCGAGTCTGATCAGTGCCAGTCACGAGGTGGGCACGGTGCAGCCGGTGGAGGCGGCCGCGGGCTGGTGTGCCGAGGCTGGGGTGCCGCTCTTCGTGGACGCTGCGCAGACCGTGGGCCGGGCCCCGGTGCCGTCCGGCTGGCAGCTCCTGAGTGCGAGCGCCCACAAGTGGGGTGGCCCGGCCGGGGTCGGTCTGCTGGTGGTGCGTAAGGGCGTGCGCTGGCTCTCCCCGTACCCGCAGGATGATCTGCACCGGCCCGGCAACCACCCGGGCCCGCCCGGCCTGCCGCAGGTGGTCGCCGCCGCCGCGAGTCTGCGGGCCGCGGTGGGTGAGGCGGCGGCCGAGGCGGTCCGGCTGGGCGCGCTGGTGGACCGGATCCGGGACCGGGTGGCGGCGACGGTGCCGGACGTGGAGATCGTCGGTGACCCGGTCGACCGGCTGCCGCACCTGGTGACCTTCAGCTGCCTGTACGTGGACGGCGAGGCCCTGCTGCACGCCCTGGACCGGCGGGGTTTCGCGGTCTCGTCGGGCTCCTCGTGCACCTCGTCGACGCTGCGGCCGAGTCACGTGCTGGAGGCGATGGGTGTGCTCAGTCACGGCAATGTGCGGGTGTCGCTGCACCGGGAGACCACCGCTGCCGACGTCGACCGGTTCCTGGCGGTGCTGCCGGGTGTGGTCGCGGACCTGCGGGCGGAGGCCGGGCTCTGATCACCCTCGACTGCCGGGGCCTGCGCTGTCCGATCCCGATCATCCGGCTGGCGAAGGCGATGCCGGGTGTGCCGATCGGCGAGCTGGTGCGGGTGCTCGCCGACGACCCGGCCGCGGCCAACGACATCCCCGCCTGGTGCCGGATGAAGGGCCAGGAGTTCGTCGCGGCCGACGGCCACGCCTTCGACGTGCGCAGAACCATCTGAGGACGTGCGCAGAACTATCCGAGGTAGTCGACCACCGCGGACACCGGGTCCTTGGCCAGCCAGGAGTCGACGACCAGGCGCGGGCCGAGGTACGGCTCGTACTCGGCGCGGCGCTCCAGCACCCGCACCCAGTCCGGGACGCCCTCGTGGTCACGGGCCTGGAAACGCTCCTCGACCCGCCGCCGGTGCTCGGCGTCGTCGCTGCAGACCACCTCGACCACCCGCAGCGGCACCCGCATCCGGGTGGCCAGGTCGGTCCACAGGTCGCGGGCCGCCTTGACCGGGTTCACCGCGTCGATGATCACGTGGTGGCCGATCCTGAGTTGCTCCTCGGCGAGCGCGGCCACCACACCGTAGGCCGCGAAGCCGGGCCGGTGTTCGTGCACGCCGTAGCGTTGCAGGGTGAAGTCGACGGTGTCGACGGCGAGGACCGCCGCGGGCAGCTCGGCTGCGACCGCGGCGGCCAGGGTGCTCTTGCCGACTCCGGGGAGACCGGCGAAAACCGCTAGAACCATTTCTTCAGGTCTACGCCACTCAAGCCGGCAGGAAGGGCGAGATCTCGGCAGCGGCCTCATCGCCGTACGCCGCGGCGAACCGCTTGCTGAACTCGGCCGGCTTCACGTCGTACTCCTGGGTGCCGATGGTCTCCAGCACCAGGGCTGCGACCAGCGAGCCCACCTGGGCGGACCGCTCCAGGCCCAGACCCCACGAGACGGCCGAGAAGAAACCGGCCCGGAAACCGTCGCCGACACCTGTCGGGTCCTCGCCGACCACGTCCGGGACGACCCGCACGTGGATCCGCTCGATCCCCTTGCCGGTGATCTCCACGCCGCCGCTGCCCAGGGTGGTCACCCGGATCTTGACGTGCTCGAGCACCTCGTCACCGGTGAGCCCGGCCTTGGTCTCCAGCAGCGAGCGCTCGTACTCGTTGGTCATCAGGTACTCCGCGCCGCCGATCAGGCTCAGCACGTCGGAACCGTCCATCCGGGCGAGCTGCTGGGACGGGTCGGCGACGAATCGGTAGCCCCGGGCCCGGCACTCCTGCGAGTGGCGGATCATCGCGGCCGGGTCGTTCGCCCCGACCAGCACCAGGTCCAGGCCGCCGGCCCGCTCGAACACCGGGGACAGCTCGATGTTGCGGGCCTCGGACATCGCACCCGCGTAGAACGAGGCGATCTGGTTCATGTCGTCGTCGGTGGTGCAGACGAACCGGGCGGTGTGCGCCGTGTCGCTGACGTGCACCGAGTCGCAGTCGACCCCGTGCCGCTCCAGCCACGACCGGTAGTCGGCGAAGTCCGCACCGACAGCGCCCACCAGGATCGGCCGCAGACCCAGCTTGGCCATCCCGAAGGCGATGTTGGGAGCCACTCCGCCACGCCGGACCATCAGGTCGTCGACGAGGAAGGAGAGCGAGACCTTGTGCAGCTGATCCGCGATGAGCTGCTCGGCGAACCGGCCCGGGAAGTGCATCAGGTGGTCGGTGGCGATCGAGCCGGTGACGGCGATCTTCATGTCGGCCCTCGGGTGTCGGGGATCAGGGGGGCGTTACGGCTAGAGACTACCGGGCGGTTAAACAGAACAGGCCGTCCCGTTAACGGGACGGCCTGTTCTGAGGTTGCTACGGGTGGATCAGTGGAACGAGTCACCGCAGGCGCAGGAGTTCTGCGCGTTCGGGTTGTCGATCGTGAAGCCCTGGGCGTCGATGCGGTCGGCGAAGTCGATGGTCGCGCCCGCCAGGTAGGGCGAGCTCATCCGGTCCACCACGACCTCGACACCGTTGAAGTCGGTGACGATGTCCCCGTCGAGCGAACGCTCGTCGAAGAAGAGCTGGTAGCGCATGCCGGAGCAGCCACCGGGCTGTACGGCGATACGCAGGCGCAGGTCGTCGCGCCCCTCCTGCTCGATCAGGGCCTTGACCTTCACCGCGGCGACGTCGGTGAGGTTGATGCCGGTCGGGGCGGCAGTCGCCTCGGTCGACTCGGTGTGCGCTTCAGTGGTCACGTAGGTATCTCCCTGCCAGGTGCGGTCATGTGCCGTACAGGCCAACGCTAACCCCATTCCCGGGGATTCCCAATCCGGGCGGGTTGCAGATCACCTACTCCACTGCCCTGCCAGCCTCGCCGAGAGTTCCCGCAGGCCGCGGGCGGGTTCGGTGAGGGCCGTCTCGACGTTGCCGAAATGCTCGACGAGAGTGTGGGTCTCGGTCACCCCCGCCGCCGACGCCTCGCGCTGGCCGGTCTCGTTGCGGCCCGCCAGCACCACACAGGGCAGGCCGCGCTCCTGGGCGCCGGCGGCGATCCCGGCGACCACTTTGCCGCGCAGCGACTGGTGATCGAACGACCCCTCGCCGGTGATCACCAGGTCGGCGGCGTCCAGTTCGCGGTCCAGGCCGATCAGATTCGTGACCAGGTTGATACCCGAGGTAACCCGGCCACCGAGGGCGATCAGGGCGGCCCCGATCCCGCCGGCCGCGCCACCACCCGGCTGCACCGCCAGATCGGTGATGCCGAACGCCTTCTCCAGGACCCCGGCGAAGTGCTCCAGCGCCGCGTCCAGCAGCAGCACGTCCTCGCGGGAGGCGCCCTTCTGCGGGCCGAAGACGTTGCTGGCGCCGTGCAGGCCGGTCAGCGGGTTGTCGACGTCGGTCGCCGCGACCAGGCGCACCTGGCGCAACTGCGGCACCCCGCCGAGCGCGGCCGCGGTGCTCAGGGCGGCACCGCCGTACGGCAGGGCCATGCCGGTGCCGTCCAGCGGGGCCGCGCCGAGAGCGGCCAGCATGCCGGCCCCGGCGTCGTTGACCGCCGAGCCGCCGAGGCCGACCACGATCTCGGCGGCCCCGGTCTCCACCGCGGCGGCCAGGAGCAGGCCCAGACCGTACGAGGTGGCGGTCCTGGGATTGCGCTCCTCGACGGTGAGCAGATGCAGACCGCAGGCTTGAGCGCTCTCCACGTACGCGACACCGTTCGCGAAGAGGATCTCGCCCCGGGCCGGGCGGCCCAGCGGGTCCACCGTGTCGACCGGGATGCGCCGGCCTTCCAGGGCGGTGGCGAGAACCTCGACGAATCCGGGGCCGCCGTCGGCGAGCGGACGTTGGACGAGGACGTCGCCGGGAACGGTCCAGCCGTCGACGACGGCCTGGGCGACTTCAGGGGCGGAGAGGGTACCGGCGAACTTGTCCGGGCAGATCAGTACGCGCACCCCGCGAGTGTGGCAGGCCACTCTCGGTGGCGCAGCTACCGTCCCAGACGCTGTGCGACCATGGGCGGCGTGACGGCGATCTGGACCGAACCCTCGAACACCCCGTTGACCCTGCTCCTGCTGGGTAAGGGCGTCGACCCCGCTTCGGAGCGTGGTGTCGACTGCCCCGGCGATCTGCCCGCGCCCAGCGATCCCGATCTGGTGGCCCGGGCGACGGCGGCCAAGGCGATCCTCGGCGACCGGGTGTTCGTCCTCGGTCACCACTACCAGCGTGACGAGGTGATCCAGTTCGCCGACGTCACCGGTGACTCGTTCAAGCTCGCCCAGCAGGCGGCAGCCCGGCCGGACGCCGAGTTCATCGTCTTCTGCGGTGTGCACTTCATGGCCGAGAGTGCCGACATCCTCACCAAACCGGAGCAGAAGGTCATCCTTCCCGACCTGGCGGCCGGCTGTTCGATGGCCGACATGGCGGTGCTCGGCCAGGTCGAGACCGCGTGGGAGCACTTCGAGGACCTGGGCATCACCGACCAGATCGTGCCGGTGACGTACATGAACTCGTCAGCCGACATCAAGGGCTTCGTCGGCCGGAACTCCGGTGTGGTCTGCACCTCGTCCAACGCCAAGCGGGCCCTGGACTGGTCGTTCGAGCAGGGCTCCAAGGTGTTCTTCCTGCCGGACCAGCACCTCGGGCGCAACACCGCGGTGCTGGAGATGGGCTTCGAGCTGGACGACTGCGTCCTCTACGACCCGCACAAGCCGAAGGGCGGCCTCACCGACGAGCAGTTGATCAACGCTCGGATGATCCTGTGGCGCGGGCACTGCTCGGTGCACGGCCGGTTCACCATCGACAGCGTGCGTGAGGTCCGCGAGCGGGTGCCCGGCGTCAACGTGCTGGTCCACCCGGAGTGCCGGCACGACGTGGTGCGCGCCGCCGACTACGTCGGCTCGACCGAATACATCATCAAGGCCCTGGACGCGGCGCCGGCCGGTTCGGCGTGGGCGGTGGGGACGGAGCTCAATCTGGTACGCCGGATGGCGCTCGCCCACCCGGACAAACAGATCATGTTCCTCGACCGGACGGTCTGCTACTGCTCGACGATGAACCGCATCGACCTCCCCCACCTGGTGTGGACGCTGGAGGAACTCGTCGCCGGCCGGGTCCCGAACGTGATCACCGTTGATGAGAAGACCGCGCACGAGGCCCGGGTGGCGCTGGACCAGATGCTCGCCCTGCCGTGACTGTGAGTAGCTGAACGAATCCATCCTTTTGGTGGAATTTCATAGGCCGCTGTCGAGTGCTCTTCTTGACAGCGGCCTGGTCCCAGAACCTGAATTTCACAGCATCAACAGCATTTAAACAGCGATTCAAGCCGTACGACGGCTGCCGTTGTTGTCACTCAGCGCTATGCTTCCCCGGTTGCAGAATCGGGTACCCCCGCCCGCGCTCTGCCTACTCGTTCACCGGGCGTTCACTCGCCCACCGGCTGGAGGTTACGTTGACCGACGATGTCCTGATCGTGCACGGCGGCACGCCGCTGCAGGGTCAGATCCGGGTCCGTGGCGCCAAGAATCTCGTCTCCAAGGCCATGGTGGCCGCCCTCCTCGGTGAGACCCCGAGCCGCCTCTACGACGTTCCGCGGATCCGCGACGTCGAGGTGGTCAGCGGACTCCTCGAGTTGCACGGCGTGAAGGTCACCGCCGGCGTCGAGGACGGCGAACTGGTGATGGACCCCACCAACGTGGAGAGCGCCAGCACCGACGAGATCAACGTGCACGCGGGTTCGAGCCGTATCCCGATCCTGCTGTGCGGCCCGCTGCTGCACCGCCTCGGTCACGCGTTCATTCCCGACCTGGGCGGCTGCCACATCGGCCCGCGCCCCATCGACTTCCACATCCAGTCGCTGCGCGAGTTCGGTGCGGTCGTCGACAAGACCCCCGAGGGCATGCACCTGAGCGCGCCCAACGGGCTGCACGGGGCCAAGCTCGAACTGCCCTACCCGAGCGTCGGCGCCACCGAGCAGGTGCTGCTCACCGCCGTCCGCGCCGAGGGCGTCACCGAACTGCGCAACGCGGCCATCGAGCCGGAGATCATGGACCTGATCTGCATCCTGCAGAAGATGGGCGCGATCATCACGGTGCACACCGACCGGGTCATCGAGATCCAGGGTGTGCCCCGGCTGTACGGCTACGAGCACAAGCCGATCCCGGACCGCATCGAGGCAGCCAGCTGGGCCGCGGCAGCGCTCGCCACCCGTGGCGAGATCGAGGTCCTCGGCGCCCGCCAGGCCGACATGATGACGTTCCTGAACGTCTTCCGGTCCATCGGCGGCGAGCTGAAGATCACCGACGACCGGGTGGCCCGGGACGGCATCACCGGCGCCCAGGGCGGCATCAAGTTCTGGCACCCCGGCGGCGAGCTCAAGGCCGTCGCGCTGGAGACCGACGTGCACCCCGGGTTCATGACCGACTGGCAGCAGCCGCTCGTGGTCGCCCTCACCCAGGCGCACGGCATCTCGATCATGCACGAGACCGTGTACGAGCAGCGGCTCGGCTACACCGAGGCGCTGAACACGATGGGCGCCACCATCCAGGTCTACCGCGACTGCCTCGGTGGCACCCCGTGCCGCTTCGGCCGCCGCAACTTCATGCACTCCGCGGTCATCGCCGGCCCGTCCAAGCTGCACGCGGCCGACCTGCGCATCCCCGACCTGCGGGCCGGGTTCGCGCACCTGATCGCGGCACTGGCCGCCGAAGGCACCTCGCGGGTCTACGGCGTCGACCTGATCAAGCGCGGGTACGAGGACTTCGAGGGCAAGCTGGCCGCCCTCGGCGCCCACGTCGAGCGACCCTGATCGGGTCCTCTCCGGCGGCCTTTCCCTGAGGTGGCCTTGATCGTTTCTGGAAGGCCGGGATCCGCGTTCAACGCGATCCCGGCCTTTCGGTCATAATGGCACTTGTTGTCCTTACCGGCTTTTGTCGTCCTTACCGGCACTTTTCAGCCAGGGAGCGACGTCCGGTAGGCAGCCTCCGATGCTTCCCTGAACCGGATCGTCGGCGATTTAGTCACGATCAACGACGCGGTGTGTGACACACCGCGCTGTTTGGCTACGCTGCTGACGTGTCCCCGCTGTTTCGCCGCAAGCCAGACGACCTCGTCGCCGACGCGACCTCCTCGGTAACCTCGCCGGGGGACGCCGTGGTGCACCCCAAGAGCTACACCCCCAGTAAGAAGGAGCGGGGTGAGGTGACCCCGAAACGGGCCGCCCAGGGCCGACGGGTGCAGGACCCCGCGCCGGCCAACCGCAAAGAGGCGTACAAGCAGCTCCGCGAGCGTCAGCGCGCCGAGCGTCTCGAAGCCTCCGAGGGCATGCGCAACGGTGACGAGCGTTACCTGCTGGCCCGCGACCGGGGCCCGGAGCGTTCCCTGGTCCGTGACATCGTCGACTCACGGCGTACCGCCGGGTCGTACTTCATCGGTGGCGCGGTGGTCGTGCTGATCGGCGGTTCTGTCGCCATCCCGGCCGTGCGGACCGCCAGCAACATCCTGTGGGCGGTGCTGGCCCTGGCCGTCGTCATCGACAGCATCTTCATCGCGCGGCGCATCAAGAAGCAGATGCTGGCCCGCTTCCCGCAGAGCGACCAGCGGCTGGGCTCCCTCTACTTCTACGGCATCATGCGCGGCCTGACCTTCCGCCGGATGCGCATCCCCAAGCCGAAGGTCGACCTGGGCGCCACCGTCTGACCGCGCCCACCAGCACTCCCGCGAACGCGGTGGCCCACCAGGCCGCCGCGTTCGCTTCTGCTCGGCAACCTTCACCCGCTCCGGCTCACCACACGCAGGCCGGGGACGCGAAGCGTGGCGGACCACGGCTCGAAACAAACCCGAACTCACCACGCGTGGGTGGGGGATGGTGGCTAGGGGAGACCGGCCAGGCGTAGCAGGGCGGTTGTGGCGGCGGCAGCCAGGACGACCACCACGAAGGGGGCTCGACGCCAGGCCAGGAGGGCTCCTACCAGTACTCCGGTGGGGCGGGCCAGGCCGGCGAACTCGCTTCCGGCGGTCAGGGCCGCGGTGGCGGCCAGGGCTGCCAGCAGGGCCGCCGCGGACATCGGCAGCAGGCGTTGCAGGTTGTCGGAGAGTTCCAGGCGGTCGCGGAGCAGGACTCCGCTGAGCCGGATGGCATAGGTGCCGGCGGCCAGGATCAGGATCGCGGCGATCAGCATCATCTCTCCTCGGAGCCGGAATCGATGGCGGACGCCCCCGGA
>DATMVU010000261.1:0-20119 GCA_035562875.1 Actinoplanes sp.
GGTTCGCCGCGGACTGATCGCCGGACCGGGCGGCGGCGTGCCACTGCTGGGACTGCAGGCCGCCCGGGTCGGGATCGCGCCACACGTGCCCGGCCCCGTGCGTGGCGACCGCTTTCAGGCCGTGCCCGGCCCGCGAGTCGACAGCGGCCCGCACCAGCGGCAACAGGTCCACCCAGTGATCGGGGTGCGCGGCGCCGGACGGCAGCGGCCCGAACCGGCGGGCGCGCCGCGGCTCCGGCGGCGCATAGTGGAACACCAGCAGGCTGCGCCCGCGGCCGGTGGCGTCCCGGGCGAGCCGGCCGAGATGGTCCAGGCAGCGCCGGGCCAGCTCCGCCTCGGCCGCCGGCCCGTCGATCGACGGATCGAAGAACGGCGTGTAGGTGCGGGTGGACCCCTCACTGACCAGTACACCCCACAGGTAGACCAGGTCGTCGGTGCCCCACTCCACGTCCAGGTCCACCTCGACGTCGGCGCGCGGCACCTCGGCCGGGCCACGGCGGCGCACCATCACCCCGTCCGCGGCGAGTTGCGCGGCGACGACCGCCTTCCGCAGGCGGAAGGCACGATTGCGCAGATGCGTGACCTCACCGCCGTAGGTTCCGGCGAGGAGGGCCGTGGGGTCGCTGCCGGCCAGATCAGCTGTGGTACGGATACCGGCCGCGCGCAGAGCCAGGTATTCGCGTACCCCCAGGGTTCCGCGCAGTGTGGCACTGAGATCGTCGCCCGGGAGTGTCGTCACGCACGCCGCGGCCCAGCGGCAGGTGGCGCACTCCTCCTGACCGACCGGCTGGACCAGCGGCTCACCGCCGCGGCGGGCGGTGTCGGCGACCCGGCGGCGGAACTCGTGCTCGTGGTCGTAACGTTCCAGGGCGCTGCGGGTGGCGACACCGCTGGTCCGGGAGAAGGTGCGGAAGGCCGGGCTGGTCAGGTCGTACCAGATCAGCCGGGGGTCGCCGGGACTGTCGTCGCCGATGATCGCGCCACGCGGATGGGACGCCTGATGGCCGCAGGCCTCCAGCATCCGCCAGTAGTGGGCCAGCTGGAGCAGATCCTCCTCGCGGTGCCGGGCGCCCCCGTCGGGCACCGGGGAGGCGTCGGTGAAGGCCGGAGTCTTGAGGCTGCTGGCGGGCGCGTCACCGTACCGTCTGTCCAGCACGTGGTGGGCTTTGATGTCGGCCGGGTGATAACCGTACTGACCGGCCCTGAGCAGGATGTCCGGTTTCCCGGTGCGCCCGCCCTCGTGATCGTCGGGGAGCCGGCCGCCGACGATCACCGCGGCACCGGCCCGCATCGCGCCGATCGTGGCCCCGATGTGGGTGCGCTTGTCGCCGTCCAGATCACGCAGATCGACGTAGCCGGGCAGTTTCAGAGCCCCCCAGTGGTCGAAGACCTCCGCCTCGAAACTGATCCCGGAATCGAACAGCGCCTGCAAGTCCGGCGGCACCGGCAGATCCGGGCGGAGGATCGTCTCGTCGTAGTCGTTGTGCACGGCACGCGGGCACGACTTCGCCGCGTAACCACTCAGCAGAACCGGTCGCAAGGTCAGGGCCGGAGCGTTCCGGAGGTGAGACCGTCACGGGCCCGGGCGATACCGCCGAGACCGATCTCCGCCAGCCTCCGCAACGTCTCCTCGGCCTCGTCCAGGGCACGGAACGCGGCACCGTACCGGCGCTGGTCCTCGATCTCCATCTGCGGGATCCGGGAACCGCGCACGTCGATCCGGTGGGTTCCGCTGCTGCTGGTACTCCGCGACGAATTCGCCGGGCTCCGCAGGAAACCACGCAGATAGTCGGTGTCGAGCTGATCACTCGCGGACGTCGCCGTCCGTTCTCCGAGATCGACGAGACCCGCCCGCGCCAGATCCGCCATCCGCAGCGTGCCACCCTCGATCCCGCCCGGACCGGCCGGCAACTCCGGCAACAACGCGGCGATCCGGGTGGCCAGCTCCTGGACCCGCTGCCGCACCTCGGCATACTCACCGGCCAGGTCGACCCGGCCGCCCTGGGTGTGCGCGGCCGGTGTGAGATCCACCGTCTCGTCCAGCAGATCGATCACCGGGACCTGCACGACCTGAGCCGGATCGGCAGTGAACGGGCCCTCGGGCTCGGCATCGGACAGATCGGTCATGCGTACCGAAGAAGGGGGTTTCTCGCCGTCGAGAAGCCGGCGCAGCACCCAGAGATGGACCGGCTGCGCATGCGAGGCCACCAGGCCCGGTGGCAGAGCGACGATGTGCTCGACGATGCCGGCCCGCAACAGTTCGGCGCGGATCCGTTTACCGGCCCGGCGATAGGCGACCGACGGCGGCATCACGAACACCACTCGCCCGCCTGGGGCGGTGTGGGCGTAACAGTGCTGCAGCCACGCCAGTTCACTCTCCGCCTTCGTCGGAACGCCGAACTCCCATCGGCGGTCCAGCATCAGGTCGTCCCGGCCCCAGTCGGTCAGGCCCACCGGCGGATCGCAGACCACCAGATCGGCGCGCAACGACGGCCAGGCGTCCTCCCGGAACGAATCACCGACCCGGATCTCCAGCTCCGCACCGGCCAGCCGGGCCCGCGCCGCGGCCACCGTGGCAGCCGCCTGACTGCCGTCCTGCCCGGCCAGCTTCACCCCGCGGCCACCGGCGCAGGCCAGCAGGAGGGTGCCGGCACCGGAAGCCGGGTCGAAGACCGTGCCGGTGGTGCGGCCGGCGAAATGGGCGACCGCCCGGGCCAGGTGGGTGCCGGTCATCGCGGTACCGGAGGCGATCAACCGGTCCAGGAAGGCGGTCACCACCGCGGCGGCCGAGGAGTCCCCGGCCATCCCCCGCAGGCGCTCCCGGGTCGGCTCGTCCAGTCCACCGCCGTCGCCGTAGCCGGCCATCAGTGTCGCCACCTCGGCGACCGCGCTGATCATGTCCTCGCCCCAGTGAGCCCGCAGCTCCTGCCACACCAGGACCTCGTCGGAGACCTCGGTGTTCTTACGCTGCCGGTCCAGCCAGCCGGTGATCTCGGCGAGCGCGAACAGTGCGTTGCGCCCACCGCCGACCGGCTCCGGGAAGTCCGGATGCCGGCGGCGCCAGTTGGAGACCGCGGCACGGGTCACGCCGGCCAGGCGCGCCACCTCCGCGGCGGAGATCAATCGGCCGTCGCTGGCTGGCGTTGGGGCGGTCACGGCTCGACCTTACACGCTTGACCAGCGGATTGACACAAATACCTGGTTGACACTGCCAACCCGCTGTTAGTGGATCGCTGCGGATCGTCACCTCGACCCCGGACCCGGGCGGCACGCGCCGCCCGGGCCGAGCGCGCCGGCACCCCGGACGTGGTCCGCCCCGATCAGCTGTCCGCGGCGTTCACCCGGACCGGCGGGACACCCTGCCCACCGCTCTGCACCGGCACCCGCCGGACCGCTCGACGCGAGAAGGCCCGGTGTTCCCGGCCGGGGTGACCGAGTTCATCGGCACGCATGACGGAGAGCAGGAGCCGGGTGGCGGCGGCTAGGTTCTGGCGATGGGTGACAACAGTGCGCGGGAATTGACCGGGGTGGAGCGGCAACTGCTCGCTGACCTGCTCGGGTATGACTTTCCGGGGGTCGGGGCGTTGCGGCTGCAGGCTCCGGGGGTGCTGGCACGGGTCGGGTGTTCCTGCGGATGCGGCACGATCGAGCTCGTCACCGACGGGTATGACGGGGAGTTGTCCGACGCGGAGAGCCCGGTGCCGGTCAGTGGCGAGATCCATGACGCGGACGGTACTGCGGTCGGCGGGATCATGCTGCTGCTGGCGCGGGGGCGGCTCGACTCGCTGGAGGTCTACGCCTATCTGGACGAGACACTGGCGATGCCGGATCCGGGCCTGGTCACCTGGTTCCGGCCCGGCGGGATCCCGGCGGACGAGACCGGCCAGCCGTCACCGGCGGACGAGAGCGATCAGCCGTGACCGGGCCGGCGACCGAGACTGATCAGCTGTGACCGGGGACGGGGCTGAATGACCGGGACCACCGCATCCGGCCCGGCGGTCGCGGGCCGGTCCGGGGCCGCGCGGACGTCGCGCGGACCCGGCGGGACCGTTGTGTCATTCGTACCGGATCAGGTTCCGCAGAAGGTGCGGTAAACGCCGGAGCCGGGTGGGGCCGGTGCGGCGAAGCGTTCCCGGCCCGGTTTTTCGGTGCAGGGATCGGTGAGCGTTTCGAGGAGTTCGTGCAATGCGGCGAGGTCGCCGTCGGTGGCTGCGGCCAGGGCTTCCTCGACGAGATGGTTGCGGGGGATGTAGATCGGGTTGACGCTGTTCATCGAGGTGACGTCGGGATTCAGGGCCCGCCAGCGCTTCGTCCAGTCACGGAATGCCTCGGGCGCCGCATCGGCGGCCAGGTCGCGGAAGAACGACGTGTAATCGGCCTGTTCCGCCTGGAGAAGAGAAAGCAGATCCTCGGTCAGAGCGGTGACCGTGGTGTCGTCGACCTCGCCGGAGAGGCCGAGTTTGGCGCGGAAACCGTCGAGGGTGACGGTGGCGTAGCGGCTGCGGAAACGGGCGAGTTCGGTGGTGGCCTTCTCGATGGCCGCTTCCTGGTCGTCGTCGAGAAGCGGGAGCAGGGCTTCAGCGAGACGCGCCAGGTTCCATTGGGCGATGGCGGGCTGATTGCCGTACGCGTACCGCCCACCCTCGTCGATGGAACTGAACACGGTGGCCGGATCGAAGACGTCCATGAATGCGCACGGCCCGTAGTCGATGGTCTCCCCGGAGATCGTCATGTTGTCGGTGTTCATGACGCCGTGGATGAATCCGGTGAGCATCCACCGCCCGATCAGTTCGGCCTGCGCCTCGATCACTCCCCGTAGCAGTCCCAGGTGGTCGGTGCCCGGATAGTGCCGGGAGACGGCGTGGTCGGCGAGTCGACGCAGCAGTTCGACGTCTCCGGAGGCGCGCGCGAACTGGAAACTGCCGACCCGCAGATGACTGGCCGCGACCCGCACCAGAATCGCGCCGGGTGCCAGGTTCTCCCGCACGATCATCTGCCCGGTCCGGATGACGGCGAGCGATCGGGTGGTCGGGATCCCGAGGGCGTGCATGGCCTCGCTGACGACGTATTCGCGCAGCATCGGGCCGACCGCGGCGAGCCCGTCACCACCGCGCGCGAACGGTGTCCGCCCGGACCCCTTCAGGTGCAGATCCCGCCCGCTGATCTCACCGAGCAGCAGTGCCCGGCCGTCACCGAGCCGCGGAGAGTACCCACCGAACTGGTGCCCGGCATATCCCTGGGCGACGGGTTTCGCCCCGTCCGGCAGCGCGGTCCCGCTGAGGAACCGGATCCCGTCCGGGCCGCGCAGCCACTCCGGGTCGAGCCCGAGTTCGACGGCGAGCGGTTCGTTGAGCACGAGCAGCTCGGGCGCGGGCGGTTCGGCGGCCCGCCACGGCACGCCCATCTCCGGCAGTTCGTCGGCGAACCGGGTCCCGAGGGCAGGAGGTAGGTCAGTCACCGGACCAAAGCTACGCCCCGGCACCACCGTGCCCTCACCGGAGAATGCGGCGGGTGGCGGAGCGGGCGCAGGCGTGGCATTCGTGGCGGATCGCCGGGAGGCCCCGGATCGAGGTTTCGAAGCGGACCAGGGGGCGGCGGCAGCGGGCGCAGCGCTGGGCCGGCAGGCCTGAGCCGGGAGCCAGTGCGGAGTGGCGGCGCTGGGCGTGGCGGATGGCTGCGGCCAGGGCCGGGTGCTCGGTGCGCAGGATCTGGCCGGGAGCCGGGCCGAGCAGGGCGTTCGCGGCGGACCAGACCACGTCGCCGATCACCGCGAAGGACTCCGGCATGGGGGTGAGCGGGCGGATGTTGACCCCCTCCCGCCACGCCTGGAGCGCCTGCTGGGGCAGTCCGCCGTGAGCGTCCGGCTCGACCCAGATCGTGGCCCGGCCGGCGGGCGCCGCCTTCAGGTGGCGGATCAGCGGAGGCAGGTTGACCAGTTCGGCCCGGGGCAGCCACATGTCGACGGTGGCGGCCCGGCGCAGGTCGAGGCGCAGCCGGTCGATCAGGTTGCGGGTGACGTGTTCGGTCACCGGGGAGTCGTAGAGGAGGTCCTGCCAGTCGAGGTGCTCGGCGCGTACCTCCAGTTCCTCGAAGAAGGTCCAGACCGCGTCCCGGTCGGTGTCCCAGCAGTGCAGGCTGTCCATCGCGCCGACGATCACCAGGTGTTCGCGGGCGCGGCTGGCGGCGACGTTGAGCAGGCGGGCACCGGCGCTGCCGTCGTGACCGTCGGTGTACCACTGGTGCAGGTTCCGGATCCCGTACCCGGTGTCGACGGTGTCGTAGACGACGACGTCGCGTTCACCGCCCTGGAAGCCGTGCACGGTGGAGGCGGACCAGGCCGCGCCCCGGTTCTCCGGGAGCAGTGCGCCGAGCAGCCGGGCCTGCAGGGCGAACGGGGTGACCAGGCCGAGGCTGCGGATCGCGGATCCACTGCCCACCAGGGCGGCGTTGAGCTGCAGGTGGGTGACGTTGTAGCGGGAGCCGGTGGTGCGCGGGCGCAGTCCGGACGTGTCCAGCAGCAGGAGTTCGCTGGTCGCCCACGGTGCCCGGCGGGGGCGGCGGCGTTTGCTGACGGTGCCGGCGATGCGCAGCGGGTTCTCCGGATAGAAGGCGCGGTTGACGACCCGGCCGATGTCGTCGCGCATCCGGTGCTGGCCGGTGAGGACGGCGAGCCCGGGTGGGCGTTCGCCGCGGGCGACGGCCTGGGCGATGCCGGCGCGTTCGAACGGGCTGCGGTGCAGCCAGTCCAGCACGTCCAGGGTGCCGGCCTGCGCGGACGGGGAGAGCTGGCGGAAGTCGCCGGCCATCACGGTGTGGCCGCTGCCCGCACCGGCCACCAGCATGGCGAGCGCCGCCGAGATCATGTTCGCCTCGTCGAGGACGACGACGTCGAACGTCAGCCCGCGCAGGGCCGGCTGGACGACCTGGTGGGCGAGGGCGGCGACGACCCGGGCGTCCCGGCAGGCCTGCCGCAGGTCCGGGCCGGACTCCTGCCCCAGGTCCGGGCCGAGCCTGATCAGAGCGTCACCGGCGAGGGCCGGCGACTGTTTCAGTACGGCGTTGACGGTGACGTCGAGGGCCGCGCCGGTCGGGGCGGTCAGCAGGACACGCAGGTCCTTCTCCGCCAGCTGGGTGATCAAGGTGGAGAGGGTGGCGGTCTTACCGGTGCCGGGCGGGCCCCACAGCCAGGTGACGCCGGGAGTGACGCCGAGGCCGACCGCGTACCGCTGGTCGCCGTCCAGGTGGGCGGCGCTGGCGCCGATGAACGGGGCGGGTGCCCGTGGTGGGCGGGGCGCGTCCGGTGAACCGACGGCGAGGGCCGCGGCGGGGTCGAAGCCGGGACCGCCGCCGACGAGTTCCTGCAGTCGCCGGGACTGCTCCCGAAGTAGCCACGCATGGTGTTCACGTCGTTGCTTGTCGGCGTGATGGAACTCGTGCTGGAGCGCCCGGATCGCGGACCGGGCGACTTCCGGCCATGCGGCGGGAACCGGTTCCAGCGTTGACTGCCCCGCGCATTGTGCCAATCTCATTCGATGCCCCCCTTC
Organism: Actinoplanes sp.; assembly: GCA_035562875.1. Lineage (GTDB taxonomy): Bacteria > Actinomycetota > Actinomycetes > Mycobacteriales > Micromonosporaceae > Actinoplanes. Next base: position 7,545 of record DATMVU010000261.1, read on the forward strand.
CCGGCCAAGATCAGCCAGGAAACGCAGCCTAAGCCCACCCGGTTGGCAATGTAAACGGGTGGACGGATAGGGCGCACGCTCCCACGTGAACAAATCTCGAATCGTTCCCGCCATGCGGAATTCGAATCGCATTCACATAAGCAATCAGCTCTATATAGATTGAATTCGAATTCAGGCGCCGCCGGCCCCTCCCGGCCATGTACACGCCGCTCCATCACGAGTCTGTGTTGACATCATCGCCATGCTGTATCTAGATTGACTCCATCAGGAGCGCTGGAACAGCTTGGAGTGCGAACACCATGACGTACGTACAGAACCCCGTCCCCTCGAAGAAGCGGAAGTGGCCGTGGATCGCCGGCGGGGCGGTGGCCCTCACGCTGATCGGATGCATCGGCGCGATCGGCAGCGGCGACGACTCGGGAAGCATCGGGGCCGCCGCCTCCACCGCGGCAGATGCGGCCGCCGAGGCCGGAGCGGCGCCCGCGAAGACGACGGCGAAACCGGCCACCGAGAAGGCCGCCGACAAGACGCCGGGGATCGGTGACGCGGTGCGGGACGGGAAGTTCCAGTTCACCGTCGGCAAGGTGAAGTGTGGGGTGGGCAAGGTCGGCAGCAGCTACCTGAACACCAAGGCCCAGGGGCAGTTCTGCCTGATCGACGTCACCGTCGAGAACATCGGCAAACAGGCGCAGGCCTTCCTCGACTCGGTGCAGAAGGCGTACGACGCGAAGGAGGTCGAGTACTCGGTCGACTCCTCGGCGGCCATCTACGCCAACGATGACCAGCAGGTGCTGTTCGAGGAGATCAACCCGGGTAACAGCGTCAAGGGCCGCCTCGTCTTCGACATCCCGAAGGGCACCGAGCTGACCGCCCTGGAGCTGCACGACTCGATGTTCTCCGGCGGCGTGACGGTGTCGCTGCGATGAACACGGCACTGAAGGCCGGCGCGCTCGACATGGGGGTGTCCCGATGACGGCTCGGCGGGAACGTACCGAAGCGGGGTTGTCGGTCGTCGCCGAGTGGGACGATCCGGAGATCGAAGGACCGCAGCGGGTCACGATCGCCGGAGAGGAGGTCACTCCACGGGTGTTGCGGCAGGTGGGACGGCTGTTGGACGACATGACCGCCGAGTTCCACCAGATGCCGGCGACGGGGGCGTTCCCGGTGATGGTCCGCCGGTACGCCGAGGACCGGCTCGCCGAGTTGCCGGCCGGGGAGTTCCATCGAGGGCTGCTCGCGCTGCACGACAAGATCGACTCAGACGGGCGGACCGAGGCCGTGAGCATGCTCGCGGCAGCCATGCGGATGCCGGAGGAGACCGTCCGGGCCTGCCTGCGAGTGGCCCGGCAACGGACCGGCGACTGACCGTTCGTGGGCTCCATCACGTACTGACCGGGTTTACCAACCGGATCTTGTCGCTCGGGTGCCCGGAATGCTGCAATTTGCGGCGGTGACGGAGCGTGTAACAGAGTATTGGCTGGCCAGCGCCCCCAGCCGAAGGTTCAATCGATCGGATTAGGGGTCGCACCAAACGGGGTCGCACCTTTATGCTTCGCGGGCTTTCCTGATCAGAGGTGTTTTCGTTGCGCTTGTTCTCCGTGCCTGAGCGGATCGGCGGCTTCGGCTCGCTGGTTGCGGTCGCGGCTGCGGTGTGGCCCGCGCTCGTCGACCACACCGGGGCGGCTCTGCCGTGCCCGTTGCGGACGGTGACCGGCATACCGTGCCCCGGCTGCGGCCTGACAACCGCCGCCGTGGCACTCGTGCGCGGAGAGTTCGGTGCGGCGATACAGGCCAACCCTCTGATCTTCGGCCTGGCGGCGTTCACCGTCGCCGCGGTCCCACTCGTGGCACTCCGTGCCGTGGGAGTCCTGGGGCCGCCGCGTCCGTGGTCGTCCGTGCGACGGCGACAGATGGGCTGGATCGCTGGGCTGCTCGCCGCCGCGAGCTGGCTTTATCAACTGCATCGGCTCGGCTAGAGCCTCTCCCCGATTAAAGGAACCCGAATGAGCTACCCGCCCCCGCCCGCCGGCGACCCGTACTCCAACCAGCCGCCGCAGCAGCCGTACGGCCAGCAGCCCCAGCAGCCCTACGGCCAGCAGCCGTACGGCCAGCCGGTCGCGGCGTACGCCAGCTGGGGTGCCCGTCTCGGTGGCTACCTGATCGACGGCCTGATCGTGGCGCCGTTCTCGATCCTGGCCAACACCCTCGGCACCAGCATCGACCCGGCGACGTTGACGCCGAGCTACAACGCGTTCTACTTCATCTTCCTGCTCGCCGCCCTCGCGGTCGCCGGCTACAACCGCTGGTTCCTCGGCGGCAAGACCGGGCAGTCGTGGGGCCGCAAGGCGCTCGGCATCAAGCTGGTCAGCGAGAACACCGGCCAGCCGATCGGCCCGGTCAACGCGTTCGTGCGCGACCTCGCCCACATCCTCGACATCATCCCCTGCTACATCGGCTTCCTGTTCCCGCTCTGGGACGCCAAGAAGCAGACCTTCTCCGACAAGATCGTCAAGACCCTGGTGGTCCGCTGACATCTGCGGTGAGCGTCGCGGGCCCGCGACAGCGGCAATGGCTGTCGGGTGTCCGTACCACCGTGAGGAAGCCCCGTCTCCGCAGCCCCGCGGAGGCGGGGCTTCCCTTTTCCCTGCTTTTCGGAGTTTCCGGCCTTGTCGCCTTCGAGACCCCTTCTGCGGTCCGGGTTCTCGCCTGACCAGGGTTTCGCGGTTTCGCTTCTTTCAGCGGCCTGCGCAGAAGCGGGTCAGCTCCTCGACGCCGGCCGGTTCCACCCACTCGTAGGTGCCGCGCAGCAGGTCGGCCCGCTGGTCGACGGTGGTCACCGCGGCCGTCAGCTCACCCCACGGCATGGTGACGTGCAGCAGCGTACGTTCGATCCCGTACGGCAATGACGGCAGATTGTCGGCGGCGGTCGCCCGCAACAGCAGACCGGCTGTCGAGATGTCCTCCACCCGGCCACTGACCGCGACCAGGTGGCGCCCCTCGACGTTCTCGATGTGGGCGGTGCCGAGCGCCGGATAACTGCCCGGACGCCGGGCCGCGGTGCGCCGCTGCACCACGTCCGTCGGAGCGTCACCGATCACGGTCAGCAGGTCGTTGCGCAACTCCGCCTCGACCCATGTCACGCCCGAGCCGGTGACAAGTTCCAAGATCCCGATTCGCCGTACGCCGGGACCGTCCAGACTCAGCACCGGAATCGGCGGGAGCTCGTTGATGAACGGTGCCTGCACCTCGGCCAGCGAGACGAGAACGATGCCCTGAGTATCGGGGCATCGCAGCGTCAGACTGCTCCCCGCCGGCACGTTGATCATCAGGCCTCCCCGGTGCGCTTGCGGCCGTCGAACCGCACGTTACCTGCACCGGGACCCACTTACCGCCGTTTCCGGCCCCTCCACTCGCCGGGCCCGTGTTCACTACTCCCGGCCCGTGGTTCTCTTTCCCGGGCTTTCCCGGGCCCGCGGTCGCCGGGCCGTCAGCTCTCCACGATCCGGATGTCGTCGACCTTGACCGTGCACTCGCTGACGTGCAGGCCGTAACTCTCGACCGCCTGGATGACCTTCGTCCGCACCTCAGCGGTCACGTCGGCGATCACCTCGCCCGCGGAGATCACCAGGATCACGGTGACCTCGACATCCGTACCGTCCACCTTGGCCCACACACCACGCGTGGCATCACCGACCTTGTCCAGGCCGATCTTGTCGAGCACCGAGTTGAAGAACCGGGCCACGTCACCGCCGAGCTCCGCCACCCCCGGCACCGACCGGGCCGCCGCGGACGCGATCTTCTCGACGACCTCACGCTCGAACTTGGTCTCGCCGCGGAACGCCGCGACCTCGATGACCTCGGCGCCCCCGTGCGCAGGTGGCACGGCCGGGACCACGGCCGACAGGTAGAACTCCTGCGTCCGGTCCGCGTGGAACTCGGCCTTGTCAGTCATATCCGTCTCTACCGCGCCTTCTCGCCGTACCGAATCAGAACCGGGTCCGAGCCTACTAGTGAAACTTCCTCGGCCTACTCGCGGAAACGCGCCACAAAATTTTGTCAGACCCTCCACATACAGTGCGTGTGCGCTCGATTCCACAGAGCTCGATTCCACAGAGGAGGTGTTCCGGTGAGGTGCGCACCCGATCCGGGCCGTCGAAGAGCTGACGTGCTCGCGGTGTTGCCGGCAGGGGTCCGGGACCACCCATGATCACGTTGTTCCCGGCCGATGATCACACTGTCCGAGGAGGGTTCTCGATGGCTCGCCGTCGAAGGAGCGTTCTGGTGGCTCGCCGTCGCCGCCGGTCGCGTCGTAAGGGCCGGATCCACCCGGCTGCCGCACTCGCGGCCCTGGTGGGTGGCTTCCTGGCGATCGGAGTGCTGGTGCGGGCCGTTCAGGCGCACCCGGTGGCCGCCACGGTGGTGGCCGGTGTGGTGATCGCCGCCGGTGTGACCTGGTTCCACCGGCGCACTGTGGCAGAACGACGGCTCGCCGAACACGAACGGCACATCTCGGTGACCGACGACATGACCGGCCCGGAGTTCGAGCAGTTCGTGGCCCGCCTGATGCGGCACACCGGCTGCCGGGGTGTCCGGGTGTCCGGCGGCGCCGGCGACATGGGTGCCGACGTGACCGGCCGCTCCCCCGACGGCCGCCGGGTGGTGGTGCAGTGCAAACGCTTCGCCGGTTCGCTGGGCAGCCCACACGTCCAGCGTTTCGCCGGCACGGCCCGCGACATCCACGGCGCCGACGTGGCCCTGCTGGTCACCACCGGCCGCCCCACCCGCCAAGCCGTCGAGGTGGCCCGCCGCTGCCGCATCACCCTCGTCGACCGGCCGGCCCTGGCCCGCTGGGTGACCACCGGCACCTGGCCCACGGGGTGACCACCGGCCCGGGAGTGCGGGAGCAGTGGGCGCAGGAGGGGCGCCCCGGCCGTCTCCGGCTGGTCTGCCAGATCACCGTGGCGGTCGGTCACCGCGGGTGCGCCGGGCCGCGCGGTTGACGAGGCCCAGCGCCGGCCACCGCGGGTGCGCCGGGCGGCTCAGCTGAGGAAGTCCTCCACCAGGTGCCGGAAGAGGTCCGGCTGCTCGGCCCAGGGCCGGTGCCCGGATTCCGGCAGGATCTCCAGCCGGGCGTGTGGGTGGGCGGCGGCCACCACCCGGGCCGGCCTGGTGCCGATCATCCCGTCCGAGGCCCCGGCCAGCACCAGTAGCGGGGCCCGGACCGGGCCGGCGGTGGCGTGACCGGCGTAGAAGGCGTCCCGGTACCACGGGTGCCGGTTGGCGTACCCGGGCACGTACTCGCGACGGCGTTCCGGGGTCCACCGGTGCCAGTGGAACGGCACCGTCCGGGCCGCGGCCAGCGGTCCCCGCGCGGCGGCGGCCGCCGGGTACCACGGTTCGGTGGCCCGCCCGGCCCGGATCGCGGCGACCTCGGCCGGGTCGGTGTCCCGGCCGGCCCGCCCGATCGGGGTGACCAGGATCAGCCGGCGGACCCGGCCGGGATACCGGATGGCGTGTTCCTGCGCGGTCAGGGCCGCCGCCGAGTGGGCCAGCACGTCGACGGTGCCGAGCCCGAGATGTTCCCGGACCGCGTCGACGTCGGCGGCCTGCGCGGTGAACACCACGCTCGCCGGCTGTTCCGGGGTTTCGGACCGGCCGCCGCCGCGGGCGTCCAGCCGGATCAGCCGCCGGGTCGCGGTCAGCCCGCCGAGATCACCCAGGTAGCGCGCGTCCATGCCGGGCCCGCCGGGTAGCGCCAGCAGTGGTGGGCCGTCCCCGGATTCGTCGAAGTGCAGGCGCAGGCCGTCGGGTCCGCTGGCGTACGGCATCCGGCGATCCTGCCATGACGGTTGGACCGGCCGGTACCGGGCAATCCTGGCAGGGTGAACTGGCTCGAATTCGCTCTGTCCCGGGCTGCCGAGCCGGTCACCGTCCGGGTGGAGGCACCCGGCCGGCGACCGGAGGCGGTCGGCCCGTGTGTGCTGGCCCGCCACGACGGCGGCACCACGGTGCTGTGCCCGCCGGACACGGTGGCGCCGCCCGGTTCCCGGATCGTCCTGCCCAACGGGGAGATCGCCGAGGTGGCCGTCGACCTGCACCTGGCCGCCTTGGGCACCCGGCTGCCCGGGCACCGGCAGCTGGACCTGACGGCCGGCCGGACGATCGGCCCCGCGGAACACTCGATACCCGAGGCCCGGCTCCGATAGGTCCGCTGTGCGGCCCGGTTCGCTGTTCACGGGTATGCCGCGCCGCGAACGTGTGGCGTGGCTGTCGTTCGGCGTCCTGCTGGCGGTCGAGACGGTGGTCTGCGCCCTGATCGACCTCGGGGCACCGTTCCGGGACACGGTTGCGGCAGGCGTACTGCGGAGTGTCTGTTATCTGCTGCCCGGCCTGCTCGCCGCGGCCGGTGCCCGCCGATCGCCCCGCCCGGTACGCCTGGCCTGGAGCTGTCTCGCCGCCGGGCTCTGCGCCTACGGGGCCGGCAACCTGTACTGGTACCTGTTCGTCAGGCAGATGGATCCGGAACCGATGGCCACCCCGGCGGACGCGATGTGGCTGACGTTCTATCCGGCGTGTGGTGTCGCCCTGGCGTTGCTGCTGCGGTTCCGGCTGCCGGCGGTGAGCGTCCCGGCCCTGCTGGACGGGGTGATCGCCGGGGCTGCGGTGTCGGCGCTGGTGTCGATCCCGGTGCTCGCCGTCGTGGAACCGGACCCACACAGCACGCTGCTCGGGTTGGTCGTCAACGCGGCCTACCCGCTCGGTGACATCGCACTGACCGGCTGCCTGCTCGGCGGGTGGGCGCTGTGCGGCTGGCGGGCCGACCGGGTGACCGGTCTGCTGCTCGCCGGGACGGGGCTGTTCGCCGGCCTGGACGTGGTGAGCATGCTGACGATCTGGCAGGGCCTCGGCCCGCTCCCGGCGATGCTGGACCCGCTCTGGATCACCGGCCTGGCAGCCCTGGCACTCGCCGCCGGACAGCGAGCCGGCCGGACCTGGACGGGCCGGCCTGGTGCTGCACTACCAGCCGAAGGTGACGGTCGACGACGACCGCCGGGTGGCCGGGGTGGAGGCGCTGGTCCGCTGGCAGCACCCGGGTCGCGGGCTGGTCTTCCCGGACGCGTTCCTCTACACCGCGGAGAGCGCCGACCTGATGGGCCGGATCACCACGACGGTGCTGGAGATGGCCTGCCGGCAGAGCCGCCGGTGGCACGACCTACTCCAGCCTCAGCTACCTGCAGGTGCTGCCGGTCGGCGAGCTGAAACTGGACCGCAGTTTCGTGTCCCGGTGCGGGGCCGATCCGCGCAGTGCCGCGATCGTGCAGAGCACCGTCGGCCTGGCCCACTCCCTCGGCATACGGATCGTGGCCGAGGGAGTGGAGGACGACGTGATCTTGGAGCTGCTCCGCGGTTTCGGTTGCGACCTGGCACAGGGTTACGGGATCGCCCGCCCGGCCGCCGCCGATGCCGTCACCGCGTGGCTGTCAGAACGCGCCGGTGTAGAGCAGCCGGTTCGGTGAGCCGGTGCCGGGGCTGGTGACGACGCCGGTGGTGGCGTTGTTCACGATCGCCGCGTGCACCTGGGCCGGGGTGTCCGACGGGTGGTTCGCCAGGTAGAGAGCGGCGGCTCCGGCCACGTGCGGGGCGGCCATCGACGTACCGCTGATGGTGTTGGTGGAGGTGTCGTTGGTGGCCCAGGCCGAGGTGATGCCGATGCCGGGGGCGAACACGTCCACGCAGGTGCCCCGGTTGGCCCAGGACTGTTTGGCGTCGGCGCTGGTGGTGGCGGACACGGTGATCGCGGTGGCGACCCGGGCCGGTGACTGGGTGCAGGCGTCCAGCGCGAACAGGCCGAGGAAACCGTTGCCGGCCGCGATCGAGTAGGACACTCCGGAGGCGATCGACGCGCTCACCGCGTTGTCCAGGACGGTGTCGGCGCCGCCGCCGAGGCTCATGTTCGCCACCGCGGGTTTCACCGCGTTCGCTGTCACCCATTCGATCCCGGCGGCGACCTGGGCGGTGGTGCCGCTGCCGTCGCAGGCGAGCACCCGCACCGCGACCAGCTGCACCCCTTTGGCCACGCCGTACGCGGTGCCGCCGACCGTTCCGGCGACGTGTGTCCCGTGCCCGTGGCAGTCGTCCGCGGTGCCACCGTCGACGGCGTCGAAACCGCTGGTGGCACGGGTGCCGAAGTCGGTGTGGGTGGTGCGGATCCCGGTGTCGATGACGTAGGCGTGCACGGTGGACGCCGTGGTGCTGTAGGTGTAGGCGGCGTCGACCGGGCGGTTGCGCTGGTCGATCCGGTCCAGGCCCCAGGACGGCGGGTTCGTCTGGGTCGCCGAGATCCGGTGGATCACGTTGGGCTGCACGAACGCGACGTCGCTGTCGGCGGCGAGCTGCCGCGCCTTGCGCGCCGTCACGGTGGTGGCGAAACCGTTGAAGGCTTTGCGGTACGAACGGAGCACCGTCGCGTCGTGCTCGGCGGCGACGGTGCTGCTGACCCGGCCCGGCTTGAGCACCACGAGGTAGCTGTCCGGTACCACTTCGGCACCGGGTACCGCGCGGACCGGCGCCTCGGCGGGGGCGGCCTGGGCCCCGGCGGCGATCCCGAACGTGGACAGGACGACGGCTGCCGCTGCGGCGGCTCCCCGGCGGACGACTTGACGCATCGAACCCTCCCGAACTCTGGGTGGTCACGAAATCACGTCAGGTGAAGTTAGCAGTTCAATCGATTTCTGTGAATGTCACTAGCCCTGTCACGCCGCTCTCCGCCGGGCAGCGACCGCCCGCACCCACCGGATACGCAACCCCACCAACAGCGCCACGACCAGCAGGAACAGCGCCCCGAGCCAGCGCCACAGACTGCCGCGCTGGGCGGACAGCTCCCGCTCGCCGGCGGTACCGGCCAGCGTGAACCGCGGAGTGAGCCCGAGATCCCCGGTCAGCACCGGAGTCCACGGCGAGGACACCGTGGCGGTCAGCCGCAGGGCGGCTCGGTCCTCGACCGTCCGCAGCGGGGCCACCGACACCGGGCCGGCGTTCCAGTCGACAGTCAGCGGGACGGTGATCTCCCGGCCCGGCGGCAGCACCACCGGTTCGGCCGGCACCGTCACCGACACGTCCGGGTTGTCACTGCTCACCACCAGGTTCTCCAGGACCAGCGGCACGTGCGGCATGCGTGACTCCACCCGTACCGAAGCCCCGGTCCGGCCCGCACCGCCCGCCGTGAGCGGCCAGGAGACCGTGACCGGCAGGGTGACCTCCTCCGCCAGCAGGCTGCGGGCCTTGGCGATCCGGGTCGCCTCCCGCGGACCCGCCAACTGCCCGGCCAGCCGGTCGGCCGCGACCGGGGCCAGGACCTGGGCCTGCGGGAAGACCCGCCGGAGCACCCCGGCACCGGGCTGGGCGGACAACGGCACGGCGTACGCCTGCAGAAACGTCTTGTCCAGCCGGGCGGCCCGCTCGGTGAGCACGGTCCAGCGCGGCCCCGGAACCGCCGGGTAGGCGCTGCCCGGACCGGGCCGGTGCCGCCCACCGGTGACCAGCAGCACGGTGGCCAGCGGCGGGGCCCCGGGCCGGTCCAGCACGGCGATCGCCTTCTCGAGAGCCGCGCCGATGTCGGCGTACGTCCCGTCCGCCGTGCCGGGCAGCCCGGCGGCCAACTGCCCGGGGATGTGCCCGACCTGCCGGGTGACGGCGGTCGCGGTGCCGCCGTACGGGATCAGCGTGACGAAGTCCTCAGCGGCCAGACTGCCGAAGAAGCCGGTCAGGCTCTTGCGCAGCGCCGCGTACCGGGTGGCGCCCAGGGAACCGGACACGTCGACGAGCACCACATGATCAGCCGGCACGGTGTCGACACCGAGCGCCGTGTAGATCTCGCCGAGGGCCGGCGCCGCCGCCCGGGCCGGAACCGGCCCGATGAGGACGACCGGCAGCAGAGCCGCGACGGCCGATGCGATCCGTAGGAGGTTCACGGCTGTTACTGACGGACCGGGCGCCGATAGCCGGAATCCTCTCCGCCGAACATGTGGATTCGGCCTGCGGACGGGCCAACCGGACGGCGGCGTCTCCCCAGCGCCGCCTGTTTCCAGCAAGCTCGTCGCATGTCGTCCTCGGTGCTCCTTTCGTCCGTTCCGGTGGTACGGCTGCGGGAACTCGCCGCCACCGGCCGTCTCGCGGCGGTGGCCGACGGCCCGGACCGGGACGACCTGGTCCCGGCCGCCTACGAGGTGGTCTGGCCGATCGTGTTCGCCCGGGTGACCTGCCGGTTCGAACGGCAGCGCGGGCACCTCGCCTGCGCCTCCGGGGTCGGCGGGCTGGCCGACGAGTGCCTGGACCGGTTCCACGACGACGTCGAAGCGGTCGTCGACGACCTGCTCGGGCACGCCCGGCAGCCGATCCGGCAGATCGAGGCGTGGATCACGCCCCGCCTCAACGCCGCCATGGTGAACGCGCACCGCCGCCGCAGGGGTGCCCGCGGCGCTCTGCAACGGCCCCGGCTGCCCGGCTGGCTACGGTCCGGGCTGGGCGGCGACCCGTGGCTCGCCGCACTCGCCACCGACATCCTGATCTGGGCCGGGACCAGCGGCACCGCCGGCGGCCGACTGTGGCCGGCCGAGTCGTGGGCGCACAAGCGCGGCCTGGCCACCGGGGACTGGGCGGCCGCCGACCCGGCCACGGTGAGCCGGGAGATCGAGCAGGTGCTGGCGGTGATGCGCGGGCGCCCGGCCTGGTTCGAGGCCTATGTGGAGCGGCCGCTCGGCGCCAAACAGCCACCGGTGGTCACGATCGCCACCGACACCTACGGCGAACCCCTGGTCCCGCTGCCCGCCGCCGGTGCCGCCGACCGGGTCGAGGCGGAGCTGAGCGAACTGGCGGCCGCCGCGGTCCGGGCCATCGCCGACCGGATCGGCCGGGGCGAACCCGCCGAGTCGGTGGTCGCCGACGTGGTCCACACCGTCTTCGGTGGTGCCGGATCCGGCACCCTCGACCAGATGCCGCACGCCGCCGCCGACCCACTCGGCGGGATCATCGGCGCGCTCACCGACCCGGCCCGGATCGACCGGATCGTGGCCGCGGTACGGGAGATCCTCACATGAGCGAGGGGGACGGGATGTGGGCCGCCGGCTCGTTTCTGGCGATGCTCACTGACGCCGAACGGGAGGAGATGCTCGGTCTCGGCACCACCCGGCGGATCCCCGGCGGCCGGCACCTGCTGGTCGAGGGCCGCCTGAACACCCAGGTCGAGGTGATCCGGCAGGGCCACGTCAAGGTCGCCACCACCGTCGGCGGCACACCCCGGCTGCTCGCCGTCCGGCTGCCCGGCGATCTGGTCGGCGAGTTGGCCGCCCTCACCGGCAACAGCCGCATCGCCACCGTCACCACCTGCGCCGACGTGGTCGCCACGGTGATCCGGCAGGCCTGCTTCCTGCGGTTCGTCAACGAGCGTCCGCGAGTGGCCGCCCAGCTCACCGCCATGGTGGGGCGGCGGCTCCACTGGGCCAACCGGTGCCGTACCGAGTTCACCGCCTTTCCGGTGCAGGTACGGCTCGGCCGGGTGCTGCTGGAGATCGCCACCACCTGCGGCGAGGTGGTCGGGGACGGGGTGCAGATCCGGGTCGAACTGAGCCAGACCGAGCTGGCCTCGCTGATCGGGGCCCGGGAGGACACCGTCCAGCGGGCGCTGCGCGAACTACGCCGGGCCGGGCTGGTCCGGACCGGTTACCGCCGGATCGTCGTGCTGGACGAGGCCAGACTGCGGGTCCTCACCGAGACCGCGGAATGGATCTGACCGTCTACTCCGGGCCGTACCGCCCGGCGTCTGCTCCAGCGCCCGGCGGCGGGCGGCCACGAACTCACCGACCGCCGTCACCTCGTGCCGGTTGAGCGCGGCCCGGCCGGCGTCTCGCAACTCCTCCTCGAGAAGGTCGCGGATCTGCTCGCGCTGCCGTGGGGTGAGTTCCATAGTTCTCTCCGACCGTAGCGGCTCACAGCCGTAACTGGCGGACGGTTCACCCCTGGGTGAGTGCCGGCACGGTCCGGACCTGGTACTCCACCATCCGGGTGGCGATCTTCTGCACCTCGTGCCGCCGGCCCTCCGGGCTGAAATCCTTACCCGGCTTGTGCTCGGCCACATACCGTTCGGCCCGCTCCACCAGCCGCAGCAGATCGGTCACCGCCCCCGGATGATCCCGGCACAGATCGATCGCGATCCGCAGCCGCCGCTCCGGAATCCCCACCAGATAGGCCGGCAGGCCCGCCTCCCACGCCAGCGGGTGCACCATGTAACCGGCCGGCAGGTTGCCCGGCCCGCCCATCGGCGCCAGGATCTGCAACGGATCCAGCCGCAACGGCGGGGCCTTGACTCCCGTGTACGCCAGCCCCACGGCCGCCAGCGCCATCACGATCATGATCGTGATCATCGGCTCGCCGGTGCCCGCCGCCAGGATGATCCCCAGCGCCACCAGCACCATCCCACCACCGGCCAGGGTGCTCGCACTGCCGGTGGTGTCGGCGACCTCGCTTCTGGCCTCGTCGATGTACTTCCGGATCACGTTCTCCAGCAGCGGGTTCGACGG
>DATMVU010000262.1:0-7117 GCA_035562875.1 Actinoplanes sp.
GGTTCGCCCCGAAATATGTGGGCAGCCGTCCCGCCGACCAGTTCGCCAGCGAGCGGGCCCCGTCCTGGCTGCGGCGCCGCCGGATCCGCCGGATCGCCGCCGACCTGACCCGTTGGGGCATGGCCGCGCCGGAGCACACCCCACTGGAGAGCAACCCGGTCGTCAACGGCCTGCTGCCGCACTATCTGGGGCACGGGCGGATCGAGCCGGTGCCGGACGTGACCGGGTACGACGGCAACGCTGTCGAACTGGCCGACGGCAGCCGCATCGAACCGCAACTGGTGATCACCGCGACCGGCTACCGGCCCCGTTTCGACTTCGCCGCCCCGGAACTGCTCGACGCCGACGAACACGGCCGCCCCGACCTGCATCTGCACACGTTCGCCCGGCAGCATCCGACACTCGCCGTGATCGGCCTGGTCCAGCCGGACAGCGGCCTGTTCCCGATTGCGCACTGGCAGAGTGTGGCGGTGGCCCGCTGGTTGCGGCTGCGCGCCCGGGACCCGGAGAAGGCCGTCGCGGTCCAGCGCGAGGAGTCGAGACGGCCCCTGGAGTCGTGGTCGCGCCGCAAGGTGGTGCCGACCCGCCGCTACTGGTTCGAGATCGGCCACGTCGACTATCTCAAGACCATCGAGAGCCTTCTGGTACGCATGGACAGCGCAGCATGAACGACCGACGGGAGCTCGTGCTGCGCGGGAGTTCCGCCTCTCCTCCGTGGAACGGGGTAGCACAGTGAGCGAGATCCTCCGCTTCCAGGACTGGTCGGACCCGGTTCCGCATGGGGACCGGACCGTCGAGTCCCGTCTGCCCGAGGAGGACGACGGCGAACGGCCGCCCTTGTTGTTCGTACCGGGAATGGGTCATGGGGGTTGGGCCTTCGCCGAGCACTGGCTGGCGCATGCCGCGGCCCGGGGCTTCCCGGCGCACGCCGTCACCCCGCGTCCCGGCGGCGACCTGCGGGCCCAGGCCCACGACGTGGTGCAGACCGCCGCTGCTCTGCCCCGCCAGACGGTGCTGATCGGTCACGGGACCGGCGGCCGGGTGGTGGCCCGCGCCCTGGGCCGCTATCCGGCGCGGGCGGCGGTGCTGGTGGCCCCGGTGCTGGACGGCTGGGCGGCGCTCGGTGCGGCGCTGCGCGGCAACCCGGCGGGGACGATCCCGGCGCTGTTCGGTGGCCGGCTGCGGTTCTCCGCCCGGCAACTGTTCGGCCCGGGTCTGCCGGCCGAGCAGGCGCAGGCGCATCTGGACCGGATCGGGGCCCGGCCGCGGGCCGAGCTGTTCGGCCGGGACGACCTGCCGGAGCCGGTCGGCGGGCCGCCCACACTGGTGCTGGGCAGCCCCGACGACCGGGTGGTCCGGCGGCCGGCCCTGGACAAGGCGGCGGCCCGGTACGGCGGCGATCCGCTGCTGTTCCCCGGCATGGGCCACTACCTGATGCTGGAGTCCAGCTGGCAGGAGCCGATCGACGCGATCCTGGACTGGCTGTCGAAGCAGTCAGCCACCCGTTAGGTCCGGCCGGAGCAGGGCGCCGGCCAGCCGTCCGGTGTGGTCCAGCGCGGACAGGTAGGCGCGGGCCCAGGCCAGGATGTCGTGGTCGGCGATGTGCCGCCGCATCGCCGCCATCCGGGCCGCGAGGTCCGCGCTGTCCGCCTCCATGGCCCGCAGCAGGGTGTCCTTGAGTCCGTCGACGTCGTGCGGGTTCACCAGGAAGGCCTGTTCCAGCTCGGCGGCCGCCCCGGTGAACTCGCTGAGTACCAGCGCGCCGGTGCCGTCCTCGCGGGCCGCCACGAACTCCTTGGCGACCAGGTTCATCCCGTCCCGCAGCGGGGTCACCACCATCACGTCCGCGGTCTGGTAGAGGGCGGCCAGCTGGGACCGGGCGAACGGCTGGTTGAGGTAGTGGATGGCCGGCTCGCCGACCCGGCCGAACTCCCCGTTGATCCGGCCGACCTCGGCCTCGATCCGGTCCTTCAGGTTGCGGTAGCTCTCCACCCGTTCCCGGCTGGGTACCGCCACCTGCACCATCACCGTGTCCCGCACCTTCACGTGGCCGTCCCGGAGCAGTTCCCGGTACGCGGTGAGCCGGTGCTCGATGCCTTTGGTGTAGTCCAGCCGGTCGACGCTGAGCAGCACCCGTTTCGGCCGGCCCAGGCTGTGCCGGAGCTGCTGGGCCTGGCTGACCACGTCCGGCCGGGCGGCGAGCGCGCGCATCTCGGTGACGTCGATGGAGACCGGGAAGGCGCCGGTGTGCACGGTCCGCCCGTCGATGACTATCGCGTTGTCGCCGGTGGTCGCGCCGAGCAGTTTCCGGGCCAGCTGGGCGACGTTGTGGGCGGCCTGTTCCCGCTGGAAGCCGACCAGGTCGGCGCCGAGCATGCCGCGCAGCAGCTCGACCCGCCGGGGGAGCTGCATGTAGAGCTCGGGTGGCGGGAACGGCACGTGCATGAAGAAGCCGATCAGCACGTCCGGCCGCAGTTCCCGGAGCATCCCGGGGACCAGCTGGAGGTGGTAGTCCTGCACCCAGACGGCGGCCCCGGGCTCGGCGACCTCGGCGGCGGCCTCGGCGAACCGCTGGTTGACCGCCCGGTACGTCTCCCACCAGCCGCGGTCGAAGGTGGGCTGCTGCACCGCGTCGTGGTAGAGCGGCCACAGGGTCGAGTTGGCGAACCCCTCGTAGTAGCCGCGCAGCTCGTCCTCGGTCAGCGGGACCGGCCGTAACCGCAGGCTGCCGATGTCGGGCAGGGCGGGTGCCGGCCCGACCCCACCGGCCCAGCCGACCCAGGTGGCCGGGGTCTGTTCCAGGATCGCGTGCAGGGCGCTGGCCAGGCCGCCCGGACTGCGGCGCCACTCACAGGCCCCGTCGGGGGCGGCACTGTCATCCAGGGGCAGGCGGTTGGCGATGACGACGAGCGAACTCTGACGCATCACTGTAGGTTATCGGTCACGCACCCATGATTGTCTATACGACGGCGCCGTCGTCGAATTCGTCGTCGTCGTCACCGGACCGCAGGCGCCAGACCAGGGTGACGGCCCCGCCGACGATCGCCGCGAACCCCAGCACCGAGACCGTGAACGAGTCGATCGGCACGAGTTGGGGGAAGACCAGCAGCACGAAGCCGAGCACGACGCCCAGGATGCCGATCACGGCGTACTTCGAGATGTGGGGCAGGGGCGGAGGTGGGGGCGGGACGTATCGCTCGTCCTCGTCGGTCTCGGCGGGCAGATCGGTGCCGAAGGTGTCGAGTCCGTAGAGGATCGACGGCTCCTCCTTCGGATCGGTGCGCCGCCGGTTGTGCGGCGGGTTCTCCTCGGCGACCGGGCGCGGCTCCTCCCGGCGGGGGCTGTCCTCGGCGGCCGGCCACGGTGGTTTCTCGCCCTCGACCGTGGTGTGGAACCCGGCGATGATCCGCGCCCACTCCTCGTCCACCTCGGCCTGTGGTCGCGGCTGCGGCGCCGGCGGGGCCGGTGGGGTGGGCGGGACGCCGCCGGTCACCTTCTGCAGGTGCTCCTTGGCGGTCTCCAGATGTACCCGGTCCACGAACAGCCTGTCGATCGGCCGGGCCGGCAACGTGGTCGCCCGGAGGATCGGATTGAGATCGGCGGTCGGCTGCAGGTAGGCAGCGATGCCCCCGGCCGCCAGCACGTCGAGCAGATGCTCACCGATGCGTGGATCCACATCCCCTGCCGCCGCGAAGTCGGCGGCGTCGAGCCCGTTGTCACGCCGCCCGCGACGGGCGCCACCCGCTGTCACCGATGCACACCCCCTTGCCGACCGTGCCTTGAATGGTTACACGGCAGGCACCTGTTGCGGGAGTGCGTTGTGGCGCGCCGCCCCCGCTTCGTACGCTTCCTGTCGCCCCGGACGCGCGCGGGCGCGGAGTCGAAAGGACGTAAGTGTTCTACTGGCTGCTGAAGTTGGTGCTTCTCGGACCGCTCCTGAGGCTGCTCTTCCGCCCCAAGGTGGAGGGCCTGAAGCACGTGCCCCGGTCCGGGCCGGTGATCCTCGCCTGTAACCATCTCTCGTTCTCTGACTCGATCTTCACCCCGCTGATCATGAAGCGGAAGGTGACCTTCGTCGCCAAAGCCGAATACTTCACCGGCAAGGGGATCAAAGGATGGTTCTCCCGGATGTTCTTCACCGGCGCCGGGACCATCCCGGTGGACCGTTCGGGTGGTGAGGCGGCCCAGGCGGCCCTGGACACGCTGCTGCGCGTGCTGCGGGAGGGCGACGTCGCCGCCATCTACCCGGAGGGCACCCGCTCGCCGGACGGGCGTCTGTACCGCGGTAAGACCGGCGTCGCCCGGCTCGCCCTGGACAGCGGTGCCCCGGTCGTACCGGTCGCGCTGCTGAACACCGACGAGATCCAGCCGACCGGCGCGATGATGTGGTCGATCAAGCGGGTCCGGATCCGGATCGGCGCCCCGCTGGACTTCTCCCGCTACGCCGACCAGCGCGGTGACCGCTTCGTCGAGAGAGCGATCACCGACGAGATCATGTACGAACTCATGGCGCTGTCCGGTCGCGAGTACGTCGATGTCTACGCCTCGACCTTGAAATCCACCGCTTAACCCTGCATCCCCGCTCGCCGCCGCAGGGCCTGCACATCGGTGACCACGATGCGCCGGCCCTCGGTGCGCAGCCAGCCGCGGCTCGCGAACGAGCCGATCGCCTGGTTGACGCTCTGCCGGGAGCCGCCGGCCATCTCGGCGAGCTGACTCTGGTTGAGTTCGATGGTGATCATCGGCGCCTGACTCTCCCCGGAGAGCCGGACCAGGGTCTTGGCCACCCGGCCGGGCAGGTCCAGGAAGACGTGGTCGGCGTTCTGCTCGGTGAGCCGCCGGATCAGGCCGCCGACCGAGCGCATCACCGCGTCCAGGATGCGTGGGTTGGAGTGCACCAGATCCATGAAGGCGACCCGGGACAGCGACAGCGCCTGCGAGTCCTCGATGGCCTCGGCCGAGGCGCTGCGGGTCGACGCGTCCAGCAGGGACACCTCGCCGAGCACGTCGGGTGGCCGGACCACGGTCAGGACCGCGCGCTCACCGGTCGGCGCGGTGCGGAAGACGGCGACCGCACCCCGTTTCATGATGATCAGGGAATCGCCGGGGTCGTGCTCGACGAAGAGGATCTGGCCCTTGCGGTAGTGCCGAGGGACAGCGGCGGCGATCACTCGCTGGCGCACCTCGGGCTCCAGTCCGGCGAACATGTCCACGCCGGTTAGCGCGTCGCCGGGATCCGGCATGCGATGGTCCACGGCGTTGATCCCTCCCCCGGTGGGGACCGCGGTCGGACTCCGGTCTGCGTCGGCCCCCAGGACGCGAACGATCACTCTTAGCATGAAGCGCGCACGCGGCGCCATTTAGGAAACGGACATCGAAACACGCTCCGTACGATCATGTCGCTTCGGTAGCGTTCTGTAAACCGTCTATCTCGTAGAGTGACTGTCGCCCTCGCTGTCCGTCGCTTTGGTGGCTTGTGTCGAGATAATCCCGCGGTGCCGGATGACGAGTTTCTTCGATCGGTTCTGCGCGACCAGTGGCACCTCGTTCCGTCCGAATTGACCGGACTGCCGATGGCCCTGATGTCGTGCGGGTGGGACTTCACCGCGGGCGGCGCGCGCTACGTCGCCCGGCTCGCCGAGAGTGCCGCCCGGCAACCCGTCGAGGCCGGGCTCGCCGCCGCCCAGCATCTGCTCAGCGCCCGGATCGACGCGGGCGCCCCGGTCCGCACCCTCGGCGGGGCGCTCACCGTCGTCGTACCGCAGGGGGTGCTCGCCGTTCTGCGCCGTCTCCCCGGCCGCTGTCTGGACGGGCGGGACCCGGTGGACCAGCAGTGGTGGGGCGAGCGTCTGGGGGCCGTACACCGGGCTCTGCGGGGTTTCCGGCACGCCGGCCTGCGCCCGTGGCAGCTGCCCGACCCGGAGGCCGCCCACCTGGACGCCGAACCCTGGCTCCGCGCCGCGGTGACCGCCGCTGTCGGCGCCGTCACCCGGCTGACCGTGACCGATCAGCTCACCTACGGGGTGCTGCACGGCGACCCGGCGCCCGACGTGTTCGCGATGGACCCGGCCACCGGCCGCTCCGGGCCGCTGCACTGCGGGGCCGGCGGCACCGGGCCGCTCGTCTACGACCTGGCCTCGGCCGTCGCCTACGCCGGCGGGCCGGACCGGTCCGCCGAACTGGTGGCCGGTTACCTGGGGGCCGGGCCGGTGAGCGCCGACGAGGTGGAGGCCGCACTGCCGGTACTGCTGCGGTTGCGCTGGGCGGTGCAGGCCGACCGGTCCGCCCGTTACGACTGCGCGGAGGGCCTGGAGATGGCCAGGGAGGCCCTGGAGTCCATGCCACATGAGCGGTAGGGGAAACTGATCGGCGATGGCTCATCGCTACTTTTATGACTGTGAATTCATCGAGGACGGTCGGATCGTCGACCTGGTCTCGATCGGTGTCGTCGACGAGTTCGGCCGCGAGTTCTACGCGGTCAGCACCGAGTTCGACGACTCTCGTGCCGTGCCCTGGGTGCGGCGCAACGTGCTCGACAAGCTGCCGTCGCCGTCCGACAAGTCCTGGCGCAGCCGGGAGCGGATCCGCGAGGACCTGTACGAGTTCCTCACCGAGCCGCTCCGGGGCCGCACCGAGCAGATGGAGCTCTGGGCCTGGTACGCGGCCTACGACCACGTCGCTCTCGCCCAGCTCTGGGGCGCCATGCCGGCGCTGCCCCGGGAGATCCCCCGGTTCACCAAGGACCTGCGCCAGCGCTGGGACGACCTGGGCCGCCCGAGCCTGCCGGAGATGGCCGGCCGGCACGACGCCCTGGTCGACGCCAGACACAATCTGGCCCGCTGGAACCGGATGACGCAAAAAGCCTGACGATCCGCGGCGCGCCTGCCGACTGGACGGGAACCACACCCCGCCACGGAAGGCAGCGTCATGAGCAGCACCGTCGTCAACCGGCCCCCGGCCGCCGAGCAGGACACCGGCCGCTGGTGGGCCCTGGTCGTCCTGGCCCTGGCCCAGCTCATGGTGGTGCTCGACGCCACGATCGTGAACATCGCCCTGCCCACCGCCCAAGCCGAACTCCGGTTCGACGACTTCGGCCGGCAATGGGTGGTCACCGGAT
>DATMVU010000263.1:0-8063 GCA_035562875.1 Actinoplanes sp.
AGGCCCCGAGGGTGGGAGGCGAAGGGAAGACCGTCGATGAGGGCAGCGCCGCGGGTCGGCGTGCTCAGACCCACCAGCACACTCAGAGTGGTGGTCTTGCCCGCGCCGTTGGGGCCGAGGAATCCGGTCACCCGGCCGGGCCGCACGGTGAAGGTCAGGTCGTCGACGGCCGTGGTCTCCCCGTACCGCTTCGTCAATTTCTCCACTTCGATCACGAGGACAAGTCTCGCGATCCGAACGATCGCGCGCGTCCATCCGGGGCTGACACTTCGGCGTCCGGGTGTCATCCACGGTTGTACAACCGTGGGCCGATGCACCGGGGCGATCCCCCGGCTAGATTCTGAGCCGTGCATGTGGCACCGAACGTCCTCTCCACCGGGTCCCGGCTCCTCGGTCCACTGGTCTTCGCCGGCTGGCTGGCCACGGTGTACCCGTGGGTCTGGTTCCTGATCGAGCCACCCGATCAGCGCTGGTCGGCGCTGTTCGCGCCGGGTGTCCTGTCGTCCACCACCACTCGGATCGCGGTGCCCGCGGCCGCCGCCGCGGCGCTGGCCGGCAGCGCGCTGTTGCGGCGGTCCCCTCTGCTCGCCGTCGTGCTCCTTCTCGGGAGCATCGCGATCCCCACACTGGCCTGGCGGCAGCCGGAGATCTGGGCGCCGCAGATCGTCCCGGTCGACATCGCGCTGGCGATCGTCGCGGCCTGCCACCCGCGTCGCGTGGCGCTGACCGCGGCCGGGCTGGCGCTGCTCCTGCTCGCCGCCTACCTGACCGCTCGATCGTTGCTGAGCCTCGAGAACGGCACCCCGTCCGAACCGGGCATGGCACTGTCCCTGTGCACGGCGGTACTGCTCGGCATGATGATCCGGCAGGGGCGGGAACGAGCCGCGGAGGCGCGCAGACAGGCCACCGCCGAGCTGATCAGTGCGGAGCGGCTACGCATCGCCCGGGATCTGCACGACATGGTGGCGCACAGTCTGGGGGTCATCGCCCTCCAGGCCGGCGCGGCGGGCCGGATCATGCGGACACAGCCGGAAGCCGCCCGTGAAGCGGTCGGCAACATCGAGAAGGTCGGCCGGGAGACCTTGGCCGGGCTGCGCCGGGTTGTCTCCTCACTCCGAGATGTCGAACCCGTCCCGGCGGGAGTCCGCACGACGATCCCGTCGCTGTCCGCCGTCGACGATCTCGTCACCACCACCCGGGCAGCAGGTATGGAGATCGATGTGATTCGCCTCGGGGCGCCCCGGGAGCTTCCCGCAGAGATCGACTCCACCGCTTACCGAGTCGTCCAGGAGGCCATTTCCAACGTGATCCGCCATGCCGGCACCGATGCATGCCACGTTCTGATCGACTTTCGTGAAGCTGACCTGTTCGTCGAGGTCGTCGACGACGGCCTCGGTCACCGCCGGAGACCCGGTCCCGATCCCGGATTCGGCCTGGTCGGGATGCGGGAACGCGTCGAGGTGCTGAAGGGCACGCTCACCGCTGGTCCACGCCCGGAGGGCGGCTATCGGGTGACGGCCTGCCTTCCCATCCCGATTGGCGGAAGATGACCATCGAGATCCTGGTCGTCGACGACCAGCCGCTCATACGGTCGGCGTTGCAGATGGTCGCCAGGGAGGCCGACGACCTGGTAGTCGTCGCCGAGGCCAGCACCGGGGAGGAAGCGGTCCGGTTGACCGGCGAACTGAAGCCGGACGTCGTCCTGATGGACCTGCGCATGCCGGGGATAGGCGGCGTCGAGGCCACCAGCCGGATCAGCGTGCTGTTCCCGGACACACGCGTGCTGGTCCTGACCACCTTCGACGAGGACGATCACGTGTTCGGCGCTCTGCAGGCCGGCGCCGCCGGCTTCTTGGTCAAAGACATGCCGCTGGACGACATCCTCGATGCGATCCGTGCCGTCGCAAGGGGCGACGGCCTGCTCTCTCCCAGTGTCACCCGACGGCTGATCAAGCACGTCGTCGGCACCCGCACTGCGCCCGCCGTCCCACGCCGGCAGCTCACCGGCATCACCGAGCGGGAGCGGGAGGTGCTCACGCTGGTGGGCCGGGGACTGTCCAACTCGGAGATCGCCGACACACTCATGCTGAGCCACACGACGGTCAAGACGTACGTCACCCGGCTCCTGAGCAAGGTGGGCGCCCGGGACCGGATCCACCTGGTCATCGCTGCCTATGAGGCCGGCCTAGTCGCGGTGGTTTGACCACGGTGCCCGGGGTCTGCGGGCATGTCATTCAGCAGGGCGACGGTCAGCGGCAGCGTCACCGGGACGAACGGCAGTGCGACGAGGATGGTCGCCTGATGGAGGGCTTCCAGCACCAGCTCCGCCCCGGTCGCGCCGATCAGGACGCCCACATCACCACCAGCAGCCGGTTCGGTTGCAGGGCGCCGCGCGACGACAGCACCGGGGCGGCGGGGTCGGCGCCGGTGATGGTCCGTGACCTTGCTGTGGTGTCCCGCGAAGATTGGTCCGGACCGGCTCAGTCAGTCCCTGTTGCCGGCCGGATCAGTGGTGTCCTCGTCGCCATATCGGCGGGCTCCGCTACGGTCTCCAGCCCGGTCGCTGGGGCGGTGACACCGATAGGGCATTGACGGATCTCGTCGTCGATGTTCCATGACACGGGCGGCGTGCCGAAATCCTCACTCCGGCAGATCTCCCGGTAGCCGATCGCCGGCAGCAGTGTCGCATCCTCGGCGAGCACGCTCGTCATCATCGAACCCGGGAAGGTCATCCCGTCCATCGAACCGGGGGAGACTCACTGCGCATTCATCCCGGACGAACGGACGACCCCAGGAAATCCTAGGTCAGCGGCGCCGCTGCCTCTTCTTGTGTTTGGAGGGGACCGGGCGCGGGCGGGTCCGGGTCCGTTTGAGCACGGACGGGTCCGTCAAGTCGTCCGGCGCGGTGATGACGCGGATCAGAGCGACCAGCAGGCTGCACACCAGGGCGATGATCGCGTAGACGATCATCGCGACGTCCTCGGCGCTGTCCACCGGCGGGGTCGGCAGCCCGCGCCGGGCGTTGGGCCAGCTGACCGAGTGCGGATGTATCGCGGAGATGAGCAGCAGGCCGATGGTGATCCACTGCCACGGAACGAGACCGTCGTTGCGGTGCCGGACGGTACGCCACAGCCAGCAGACGGCGGCCAGGCCGCCACCGATGCCGCCGGCCATCAGCCCGTTGCGCCACAAGCCGGTGCCGATGATCGGCGCGCTCTCCAGCCGGCCGACGAAATACCACACAGCGGGTGATCCCAGCAGGATCACCATCATCCCGAACATCGAGTTCTCCGAGCGCGACTGCACGACTCCCGAGAATAGGGTCGTGGCGCCACAGCCGGCAGGACGGCCGGAGTGGCCGAGGTGGCGCGCAAGGCTGGTTGTCCGACGCGGAGCGCCACCCATGGCGGGAGCCGCGGGGCTGCCCTACCCGCTCCCAGGCTCACCGGGCCGGCTTGTCACCCCTCCGGCCACCAGCCTGACGGGGCGAGGTGCACCTACCTCCGGGTCAGCTGGTGGGCTCCCGGACCGCCCAGGGGGTCGGCGCCGCTCTGCTGGCACCCGCCGCGCTGGCCCTGCTGACCGCGACGTTCCCCACCGGGAAGCCCCGGGTCCGGGCGTTCGGCGTGTGGAGCGCGATGAACGCCGCGGGTGGCGCCCTCGGCGTCCTGATCGGCGGCTTTCTCACCCAGTACGCGGGCTGGCAGTGGGTGATGTTCGTCAGCGTGCCGATGGCCGCCGTCACTCTCGTCCTGGTCGGGCGGGGTGTCGGGGCTGTCGCACCGGTGGCTCCCGGCGGCCACCCCGATGTGCTCGGCGCCGTCCTGGCCACCGCCGGCATGATGCTGCTGGTGTTCGGGATCGTCCGCACCGACAGGCACCCGTGGGGCTCCGCTGTCACCCTGACCACGTTCGCGGTCACGCTGGTGCTGCTGGCGGCGTTCGTGCTGGTGGAACACACCACCTCCCGCGATCCGCTGGTCCGGCCCGGTCTGCTGGCCAACCGTTCGCTCGCGCCAGATCGGCGCCGCGCTCGGTCTGGCCGTGCTCGGCACTGCCGCCCACGAGTGGGCCGGATCGGGCACCCCGGCCGCCCTCAGCGACGGATACGCCTTCGGCCTGCTGCTCGGCGCCAGGCTCTGGATCGTCGCCGCCGTCATCGCGTTCACCGTCCTCCCCCGCGCCACCGTCCCGGCGCACGCCTCCTCCGCTGCGGGTGACAGGGTCGGCGACCGGGAATGAGAGAGGTCACCGACTGGCGGGTGGTACCGAGGCCTCAATCAATGCAGGTCCGTTCCGTCTGGGCTCCGACAGCAGGGCTCAAACGAGACCTCCGATGTGTTCCGACGCGTATGACGTCGGCGGGACCGAGGATCGCAGGCGCGGTGCCGTAGACCGCGATGACCGCGATGACCGCGCCTACGCGGGTGTGGCGACCCCTTGATCGGATGGAAGAGCAGCGCAACCCTCCGATACATGGTCTCGACAGCGACAACGGTGGCGTATGGGCGCAGGTCGGCGGCGGTCGGCCACCAGCAGGTCCGGTCGAACAGCACCGCGGGGACGAGCACGACCGGCCGTCCGGCTCCGGCCCACAGGTCGAAGCACCATCGTCCGCCGGCGGCGTCGAACAGGTGGGTCGTGCGTAACGGCGGCAGGATCTCGGTCACGGCAGCAACCTCACGTCCGGTCGAAGACGGCTGTCGTTCGGGCGGTGCGGGTCGCGCACCCGGGTAACCGGGTCGGCAGGTACGGCGTGAAGGTTCACGCAGGACATGCCGCAGGTGGGTGCCCGTCGTTACCGGCCGGGTCCGATCCAGTCTCGTAGTTGCTGCGCGGCCTGAGCCGGGTCGATCGGCCCGATCGCGTGATGCTGCTTCCTGGCGTGCCCCGTCGAGGCGGTGATCGGCTCGGCCACGGCGAATACCGGTGTGCGCTGGTCGTGCAGCTGGCGCAGCAGCTCGCGCTGGTCCGTCACCGAGGCCGCTGTTGTCCGGCGTCGCCGCCTCCGGAGGGCCAGCACTGCACAGGTCAGCAGGATCAATGCCGCGCAGATGAGCACTGTTGGTAGGCCGGCGGGGGATCCGGTGCCGGACTGTGCAACGGCGCTGTCGGCGGGGGTGGTGGCGCCTGCGCGCATCGGCATGGCGGCGACTGTCACCCGGTCGCCTCGGCCGGCGTCGATACCGGCGGCCGAGGCGACCAGTTCACGGACCTGAGCCAGGTCGGTGTTCGCCGCGGCGGCATCGTCGACCAGGACGGCGACGCTCAGCCGGATGATGTCGCCGGGGGCTTCCCGCCGGGTCTCGTGCAGTACGTCGAGGGCATGGACACGCGATGCGCTGTTGCTCTCGTACCGGGTGCCGCCGTTGTCGGCGGTGTAGGAGCGCTCGCTGATCTGCTCGGACAAGGCGGCGGCGGACGGATCCCGGGTGTAGCTGACGCTGGATCGCGCGACCATATCCAGGTCGAGTTCCACGTTGGTGGCGACTGCCGATCGGCCGGGGCCGAGCACGGTGTCCAGCATGCGCTGCAGGGCACTGTCCAGCCGATCCTGGAAGACCGCGGTGGCGGCATCGGCTGCGGGCACTGCCCGCGGAAGGCGTGCGGTGCCCGGCGAAATGGAGTAGGCACCCGCGATCTGCTGCCGTTGCGCCGCCTCGGGTACCGCGTACGCAGGTGCGGCGCCCAAGCTTGTGCTCCCGGCCACGATGAGGGCCACGAGAATAGCGGTCGGCTTGCGTGTACGCCCGGCGCGGGGTGTGGTGCTCGCGCCCGGCACAGAGCGGGTGCTCATCAACTTGCCTCCACACAGCCTTCTTGGACCGTCGATGGCCGCCCTCGTGGATGCGGCTGGTGCTGCGGTCGATCGGATCTGCCTTATCGCCCGACGGCGCGGCCGGCTGAAACGTCCGGTGGTTGCAGCTCGGTTGCATCGCAGCGGCGACCGCCTTCGAGCGCGCTGGGGTGTTGTCGTCGCCGTAGGTGACACCATCCGTGGATTGCAGGGAGGTCGTCGATTCGGACGATGAGAGCCGGGCCTTCGGTCACGGTCGACGAGCCTGCAGTCGCGGTGAATAGGACGGACCGGGGAATCCCGTCGAGGCCACGCATAGCGACCGCGCGCGAATCGTCGTGTTCCCTTTCACAGATCAACTCCACTTGACAGTCACCGTTCATGTGCGATGCGTGTCGGAAAACCTCGCAGCAGTCATCCAAACCGGACACCATCTCGTGCGAGCGTCACTATGTGTAAGCGCCACGGGAAGTGGTGGCGGTCGTGGGCTGGGCTATCAAGGAGGGGCGGCGGGCACTTGCTCGCCGGTCGTGCCGACCTGGACCACGCCGAGCCCTGCCCCGGTCCGGCGGCGCGAGCCCACATGACGAGTCATGAGGCAATCGGGGCGGGGACGGGGGAACCACTATCGGTCCTCGACCGGCACGCCGTACTGCGGCGGCCGGGACATGAAGACCTCGGGGTGAAGCCGCCACCGGCGGCCGGGCAACCTTCGCGCCCGAATCCGACAGCTAACCTCGCAGGCGTGCCGGAGGGAATCCTTCACCGTGCGCGTAAGCACCTCGAGCCGGCCCGCCCGTACCCTGGGAGTCGGCACTATCGCCCTGTCCGTGGGTCTTGGTCTTCTGACCGGCGGCCTCGGCATCCCGCAGTCCGCCTCTGCCGCGACGTCGTCATCGGCGGTCGCATCCACGCAGGTGTTCTCGCAGACCAGCGTGGCATTCAATCAGACCGGCATCACCGTCAAGGCGGCGGCGTCCAAGGCCGCTCAGTCCAAGGCGGCCGCGAACCGGGTCCTGACCGAAGCGGCGAAGCACAAGGGCAAGAAGTACAAGTTCGGCGCGGCCGGGCCCAAGCGGTTCGACTGCTCGGGCTACACCCTGTACGTCTACAAGAAGGCGGCCGGTAAGAAGCTGCCGCACAAGGCTCACCTGCAGCAGCGTTACGGCAAGGCCGTCGCCAAGTCCAGCGCCCGACCCGGGGACCTCATCGTCATCCGGAAGGGGACGAAGGGCACGCACGCCGGCATCTACGCCGGTAGCGGCAAGATGTGGGCGGCGCCGCGAACCGGCAAGACCGTGACCAAGCAGAAGATCTGGAGCAAGAACTACGTGGTCCGGCGCCTGGTCTGAGTGGTTCCGCTCGTTGACCGCGCTTCGCGTCCGGACATCACACAGCGCCGCCTGCACCCGTCCTTGGCGGGGGTGCAGGCGGCGCTGTCGTACGACTTACCCGGTGATGCTGGTGAACCGGCGCAGCCGCAGGCTGTTGGCGACGACGAACACCGAACTGAATGCCATCGCCGCTCCGGCGATCATCGGGTTGAGAAGGCCCGCCGCGGCCAGCGGCAAAGCGGCCACGTTGTAGGCGAACGCCCAGAACAGGTTGCTCTTGATGATGCGCAGGGTGCGCCGCGACAGGCGGATGGCGTCGGCCGCGGCCATCAGGTCACCGCGAACCAGGGTCAGGTCGGACGCCTCGATCGCGGCGTCGGTGCCGGTACCCATGGTTCGACTGCTCGGCTGCGGCCGAGCAGGGGACGGGGGCCCACAGGACGAACGCGACGGGCAGGCAGACCGGCCGGTCCAGCAGCGGCAGGTGGACCACGATCCCGGCGACGACCCGGCAGTGGCCCCACCGGACCCGATGATCCTTGCCCTTGCGCGGCTTGGTCGTGGCGTCGTGGTGCCAGCCCGCGGCGGCGATCCTGCGACCCGAACGGGTGAACACGGTGTCATCGACGGCGATCAGCACCGGGTCGCCCGCCGGGATCAGCGTCGCCACCACCAGCGCCGTCACGACCCTCGACACCTGTTCCACCGACCACACCTCCCGGGAGAAGAAGCGGTGTGTCCTGCTGTGATGCCACACCCGCGACAGGCCCGCCCCGATCAGCATCCCGGTCACCGTCCGCCGCTGTGGCCGGGCCACCAGCCCGGACACCACCGCCACGAACGTGGTGAACGTCGGCGCGGTGAAACACGGCCGGAAGTGACACAGCAACTGCACCCAGGATGCGGGTAACGTCGGTATACGGAGCATCAGC
>DATMVU010000264.1:0-9705 GCA_035562875.1 Actinoplanes sp.
GGTTATCCACGAATTCGACCCCCTGTGCGAAGGCCGGGAACCTTGCGCTAAGCTTTACCCATACCGACGCGGGGTGGAGCAGCTCGGTAGCTCGCTGGGCTCATAACCCAGAGGTCGCAGGTTCAAATCCTGTCCCCGCTACGAGTGCAGAGGGTCTCGGTTCGCGGAAATCGCGAACCGGGGCCCTCTTCGCGATTCCTGGGGGGCCGAGCCCCCCAGACCCCCGCGTTACGGTGATTGCGGTTTGCTTCGTTCTTGCGGCTTGCCGTTGGATCGGCTGTCGCCGTTTGTCTGCCGACTGTCGGCGTTTGTCTGTCTCCGGTCTCCGTCGCTGGTCTCCGTCTCCGGGGTTCTTGCCGTCTGTCGGTTGTCGGGCGTCGCCCTGTGAGCTGTTGGTTTGTTCTCTGCTGGTGTGTTGCCTGGCGGAGTGTGGCCTTCGATTTTTGGGTTTGTATCTTGGCGGTGACCTGCCGTTTGTGGTTGGCGGTCCGTCACCCGGAACTGTTGCTTGCGGCCTGCCGATCGTGATCTCCTGCGGTTGATGTCAGGCGCCTGGGGTTTACGGTTCCTTCCTACCGGTGCCTGCCATTGCCATTTGCGCTGTGCCCTTCCTTTCGCCTGAGCCGTGTGGTGTGTGGCTTGCCGCCTACCCATCGCTGTCTGTTGTCGGCGGTCCGTCGCTGCCTGGTCGCCGAGGCGTCGGGGACACTGTTTGCCGTGCTGCGGGGCGCTGCGGAGTATTGCCTGGGGCTCGTGGGCGTTGGTCAGGAGTTGGCGGGACATGGCCACGACCCGTGGTTGGTTTCTTGGGGTATCGCTGCCTGTCGCCTGTCGCCTGTCGCCTGTCGCCTGTCGGCTGTCGGCCGTCGGCTGTGGCGGTGCGGACGGGCTCCGTCAGGGCGGCTTGCACGGCCCGCCGATCTCCGGGGCGAACGTGGCGGTCAGCCCGGTGGACCTGCCGCTCGTCGACCGGATCGAAGCGTCGGCAGTCTTCGGGGCGGTGTTTTGCTGGTGGGAGGTGGGGCGGGTTCGAACCGTCGGGGTGGGGATCTTCGGTCAGGTGGAGTCGATGGAACCTTGGCCGCGCCCCTGGTGGGGGTAGGTACAACGGCCGTTGCCATGGCCAGTGGGTTGCTGGCTCTCGGCATGCGGTAGGGTTTAGCTACCGACGCGGGGTGGAGCAGCTCGGTAGCTCGCTGGGCTCATAACCCAGAGGTCGCAGGTTCAAATCCTGTCCCCGCTACGAGTGCAGAGGGTTTCGGTTCGCGGATAGCGAACCGGGACCCTCTTCGTATTTCCCGGGGCATTCCCGGGCATGTTCGGTTCGTTCGGTTCTTTCGGGGCGCTCGTTCGGGGCGCTCTTCGGGGTGCTCCTCCTGCATTTCTCGGGGAATCCCGAACTCTTCGGGGTGCTCTCCTCCTGCTTGCCGAGGGCTCGTCACGGGCTCGCCGGAGGACTTGCCGGGGCGAGCCCGCAGACTTCCGCTGGTCGGGCCGCGATCTGCCATCCCTGTGTGAGGCCCAGCTGTTTGCTGGGGCCTTGGCTCTTCCGGGAGTGCGATCGGGCGCCTGGGTGGGAGAGGTTATGTCGCTAATAGGGTTTTATGCCTTGGAGAGGGCTTCTTGGATCTTCTGTTTGTGGGTGGCGAGGGTTTCGGTGGGCATGGCGGTGGCGTTGGTGAAGTCGAAGTCGGACATGGTCTCGACTGGGAAGACGTGGATGTGGGTGTGGGGGATTTCGAAGCCGGCGATCACCAGGCCCACCCGTGAAGAGGCGTAGGCGCGCTTGAGGGCCCCACCGATGGTGTGCGCCACTGACATGAGGTGGGCTGCCAGGGCTGGGTCGAGATCGGTCCATTCGTTCACCTCCTCGCGCGGTACCACCAGGGTGTGGCCGGGGGTCAGCGGCTGGATGCTGAGGAACGCGACGGCCCGGTCGTCGGAGTGGACGAAGTGGCCGGGGAGTTCGCCGTTGATGATTCTTGTGAAGAGGGTGGACATGGGTTTCATCCGATCATGAGTGGTGGCTGATGGCGAGGAGCTGTCGTTGATAACGGTCGTGTGTCGATAAGGGCTGTGCGACGTGGGTGGCTGGCCGGATCCGGGGCGGTCGGTTCGGGCCTGGGCGGTGTTCGTCTCGGTGCGATGTTTAGAACGTAACGTCTGGCGTGAGGGTTCGATGTGGCGGGTGGGCGTTTTTTCCTAGGTGTTTTGCCTGGTGGTGGTTCGGAGAGGGCGGTTCGGTAAGCGCCTGGTGAACTGCGAGTGCCGGATGGGTGGGCCCGTTTTGCAGCCGTCGATAGCGGTGCGCTAGGCTTTATCTACCGACGCGGGGTGGAGCAGCTCGGTAGCTCGCTGGGCTCATAACCCAGAGGTCGCAGGTTCAAATCCTGTCCCCGCTACGATTGCAGAGGGTCTTGGTTCGCGAAAATGCGGATCGGGGCCCTTTTCGCATTTTTAGCCGAGGGCTGATCCGTCAGGCGATTCCTTGTTTCAGCGATCCTGAGAACCACGAGCTTCTTTTGGTGATCAGCCGCTGCCGAGGGTGGCAGGGCGACCGCCGGGGTGGGCCGGGGTGGCAGGGCGATCGCGTAGGTGGCTGAGCGACCGTCAGGGTGCAGGGCGACCGCGTAGGCGGCCGGGCGACCACGGTTGTGGCGGGCCGGGGTCTTGGCTGGGGCTGGAAAGGCGCAGGCCCCGGCGGGTTCGCCGGGGCCTGCGGTGCTTGACGGGAGGACTTCAGCAGGTGGTGTAACCCTTGCCGGGCTTGGTCCACTTGCAGGTGTCGATCATCTTGTTCTTGTCGGTGCTGAGGCGGGCGCTGTCGCCGCTGTTGTTCCAGACGTGGTTCGTCTTGCCCCAGTAGCGGGTGGCTGTGGTGTTGCTGCCCTTGCCGGTGCGGACCACGACGTTCTTGCCGGCGGCCAGGGTGTAGTCGGTGGTGAAGCGGTACAGGTTGCCGGCCGCGTCGCGGACGGTCCAGCCCTTCATGTTCAGCGACTTCTTGGTCTTGTTGGTGAGACGGAAGTATTCGCCGTTGACGCTCTTGTTCGTCTTGCGGTCCACGCCGGGGGCGTTGTACTGGATCCGGGTGAACTGGACCGATCCCACCACGGGGCCCACCGGGGTGGGGGGTGTCGGGTTCGGGCCGGGTGAGCTGGAGCTGGGGCGCGGGGTCGGCGACTTGGACGGCGACGGTGATGACGACGTCGGCGGCTGGGTCACGGTTCCGGTGTCGTAGACGGGGCTGGGTGTCGGGTTGCCCGGCGGGACTCCGTGGCTGCTGCCGCTGCCCACGACGGCGGGCTGGTTCGCCGAGTAGTTCGCGACGATGTAGTTGTCGGTGTCGGCCCAGTCCTTGGTGCCGCCCTCCATGAGCGCCCGGTAGTACGAGGTGCCCGCCGGCTGGTTCTCCGCGAAGCCGGTGTAGATCGCCGTCGACTCGTCGATCTGGTCGGCGAATCCGCTGGCGACGGTGGTCCAGCCATCGGAGGACGAGTACCGCTGCATCTTCACCGGCAGGCCGCCCTGGGACGGGTCCAGATTGACGGAGAAGTTGACCCGGGTGCCGCTGACGGTCACGGTGAGGTCGCCCTTGACGCGCAGTGCGGCTTTCCGGATCTGCGAGTACCCGTCGGTGGTGCCGACCATCATGACGTGGCCGGAGTCGAGGTTGCGGCTGATGGTCCAGTGTCCGCTGGAGGTGGCCGTCGTCTTGACGGTTCCGCCGTTGATGTAGTCGGTGGCCGGCCTCTCGGCGAGCTGTGACTGGTTCCAGTCGTAGCCCCAGGTGTACGCCCACTCGTAGAGGTTCACCGTCGAGTTGGGCGCTGCGGTTCCGCTCAGGGTGACCGGTCCGTACGCGGTCCGGAGCGGCACGATGTCGAACGTGGGGGCTGCGGCTGCGGATGCCGACGTGGCCGGGAACAGTGCCGCGACTCCGGCCAGGAGAGTGCCGATCGTGGCGCTCACGACAATAGGTCGCACGTGCATTAAGAGTCCTCCGTCATGGGGCAGCGTTCCCCGCATTGAACCGCTAATGAACGCTGACACTATCGAGGTTCGAAGGCAGAGCCATCGTCTTCTCGTCTGGGCACCCTACCTGCAAGTATTGCTGTCACCGGTACTTGTTCGGGCCTCGTTCTGTGAATTGTGGAACCGAAATGAATCAGCTCTATGTCCGATTGTTGCGCGTGAGGAGACGTCTCGGTGATATCGAGACGATTTCGGTCCGGAGTCCGGTTGGGTGATACTTATCGGGAATGATGGGCTACTTCTTATGGATGCGGGCGGATGACGGCTCTAGTTGCTGAATGTGATCGTTGTGCTGCGCTCTGCTGTGTGGCGCCGGCTTTTGCCAAGTCGTCTGATTTCGCGGTGAACAAGCCGGCGGGGCGGGCGTGCCGGAACCTCGGTGACGACTTCCGGTGCACCGTCCACGAGAAGCTGATTCCGCTCGGTTTCTCCGGTTGTGTGGTGTTCGACTGTTTCGGAGCGGGGCAGCGGATCACCCAGGAGACGTTCGGTGGGCGGGACTGGCGGTCGGCGCCGGAGCTGTCGGGGGACATGTTCGCGGTGCTGCCGGTGGTGCGGCAGTTGCACGAGCTGATGTGGTATCTGACCGAGGCGCTGAAACTGGACGAGACCCGGCGGCTGCATCCGAAGTTGCGGGCCGCGCTGGACGAGACCGATGCGCTGGCCGGTGGTGCTCCGGGGGAGCTCCGGAGACTGGACTTGGATTCGTACCGCATGAAGGTGGTGCCCTTGTTGCGCCGTGCCAGCGAGGCGGCCCGCAGCCGGCACCGCGGCCCGGACCACAGCGGAGCCCGGTTGATCGGCCGCCGGATGCGCGGGGCCGATCTGCGGGGGGCGAGTTTCCGGGGTGCGCTGCTGATCGGTGCGGACCTGCGCGACGCGGATCTGCGGCGGGCCGATTTCACCGGGGCCGACATGCGCGGCTGTGACCTGCGTGGGGCGAACCTAAACGGGGTCCTGTTCCTTACTGCATCACAGTTGCGTGCCGCGGTGACCGACGCCGATCAGCCCTAGGATGAGTGGATGCAGCAGGTGTCCGGTGTGGTGTGGGTTCTG
Source organism: Actinoplanes sp. (assembly GCA_035562875.1). Classification (GTDB taxonomy): domain Bacteria; phylum Actinomycetota; class Actinomycetes; order Mycobacteriales; family Micromonosporaceae; genus Actinoplanes. The sequence goes on from DATMVU010000264.1 coordinate 5,092, forward strand.
ACGGTCCTGGCGATCGTCGCTCTTCTGCTGTTCGACTTCTTCTTCCACGTGCGGAAGGCGCACATCCCGACGTTGCGGGAGGCGGCTCGCTGGTCGGCGATCTACATCGCGGTCGCGATCCTGTTCGGAGCCGGGGTGTGGATCTTCGGTGGGTCCACGATGGGCGCCGAGTACTTCGCGGGTTACGTCACCGAGAAGGCGCTGTCGGTTGACAACCTGTTCGTGTTCCTACTGCTGATGGGCAGTTTCAAGGTGCCCCGCGCGGACCAGCAGAAGGTGCTGCTCTTCGGCATCGTCTTCTCGCTGCTGGCCCGGACCGGGTTCATCCTGCTCGGCGCCGCCCTGATCAACCGCTTCGCCTGGGTGTTCTACCTGTTCGGGGTGATCCTGCTGATCACCGCGGGCAACCTCCTGAGGGAGAAGACCGACGACGGCGAGACCCCGCCGGACAACATCGTCGTGCGGATCGCCCGCCGGGTGCTGCGGACCTCGGACACGTACGACGGGGACAAGCTCTTCACCGTGCAGGACGGCAAACGGGTGCTGACCCCGATGCTGCTGGTGATGGTGGCGATCGGCGGCACCGACATCCTGTTCGCGCTGGATTCGATCCCGGCCATCTACGGCCTCACCCAGAACGTCTACCTGGTCTTCACCGCCACCGCGTTCTCCCTGCTCGGGCTGCGGCAGCTGTACTTCCTGATCGACGGACTGCTGGACCGGCTGGTGTTCCTGTCGTACGGGCTGGCCGCGATCCTGGCCCTGATCGGTGTGAAGCTGATCCTGCACGCGTTGCACGAGAACAACGTGCCGTTCATCAACGACGGCGAGCACGTGAACGTGATCGAGATCCCGACCGCCGCGTCACTCGGCTTCATCGTCGGGGTTCTGGTGATCACCGTGGTCGCCTCGCTGCTCAGCCCCAAGGGCCGGGCCAAGACCGCGATGGCGGCGGCGCGCCGGCACGCGACCGAGTTCCTCGACATCGAGTCCGATCCGGCCTACTGCGACGAGATCTATCACCGGCTCCAGATCGAGGAGCGGCACATCGCCGAGCTGCCGGAGAAATACAAGCGGCGGGTACGCCAGCAGGCCGAGCTGATGGAACTGCTCGACCGCGCACACCGGGTGCACGACGAGCGAGTCGCCGCCGGGCGCTGTTTTGTGCCCGCGACCACCTGATCAGCCTGGTCAGCGGTCCAGGAACTGGGAGAGGTTCGCACCCCGCCCGTTGTCGGGCTCCTGCGAGACCAGGTTCGCAACCCGGGCCGCCAGGCTCGCCGCCCGGGACGCCAGGTCGGGCTCCTCGTGCAGGGCCTGCTCGGCGCGCATGGCCTGCTCGGCGCGGAGCGCGTCGGCTTCGACTCCGGGGCGTTCGGAGTGCGGACCGGAGATCGGGGCCACCGGTTCGTCCGTCTCCGGGGCGGGCACCGGCACGGCGCCGAGCAGTGACACGGTCTGCCCCTGGCCGCCCTGGTAGTTGCTGAACTCCGGCCCTATCACCAGCCGGGACAGCATCCGGGCCTGAGGTGCGGGCACCCCGATCAGGTCGGCGTTCTCCACCCGGAACCGGGCGATCGCCTGCCGCAGCGTGTTGGCCAGGTGGTCGGCGTCGCTGACCTTGCTCAGGTCGCCGCCGGCGACGACGAGGGCCGGGAAGGTGCCGTCCGGCCCGTTGCAGACGAGCTGGATCTGGGTGATCGTGGCGTTGCGCCCGGTCTCCCGGTTGCCGGGCTGAACCCGCAGATGCTGGGGCCACAGCCAGAACAACTCGCCACTACTCTGCGTATCCCCGCTGTCGTGCGAGTAGCGGACACGCCGGTCCGTGACGACGACGTCGGTCTCCTCCGGCAGGGTCCAGCGCGGCAGCGAGGACGCTTCGTCGAACGCGTACTCGGCCACGGCGCAGCGGCCTTGCCACAGGACCCGCTCACCGCCGTCCAGCGGACCGAGATCGGTGCCCGCGGGGGACAGGAAGTGCTGGTGGAACATGGATGCCTTCCCCGTGCTCGCCACGAACGGAAGCTCGCGGACGCCTCGATTACAACGTGCTACCGGCGGCGTCGCCAGCTACTGGGCGTGGATCACACCTCGACTCGGGAAAACGACACAGGACGGTAACCAAGGTTGCACCTTCGGCCGATTCGGCAATCACTTTCGGTTACCGAAGAGGTTGTCAGGTGGTAGTGGTGAGGGTACCGCCGCCGAATCCGGTACGGGGGCCACCCCACCGGTGAAGCGATCCAGATCGGTCTCCACCCGGCCGGGGAACCAGTCACCGGCGGCCCGGCGGGCGAGTTCGTCGACCGGCGGCGGGGTCCGTCCGGCCACCACCACCAGGTTGCCGAAGCGCCGCCCGCGCAGCACCCCCGCGTCGGCGACCAGGCAGGCCTCCGGCAGTGCCGCCCGGATCGTGGCGACCTGGGCGCGGGCGTAGCGCAGCGGCGGGCCGTCGGCCACGTTCGCGATCAGCCGGCCGTCCGCGGCCAGCACCCGGGCCACCTGCTGGGCGAACTCGGCCGAGGCCAGATGGGCCGGGGTGCGTGAACCGGCGAAGACGTCCAGGACCACCACGTCGTACCCGGCCTCGCGCATGCCCTCCACCGCGGCCCGCGCGTCGGCGACCCGGACCCGGATGCCGGACCGGTCGGGCAGCGGCAGTTCCCGGCGGACCAGCTCGACGAGCGGGCCGTCGATCTCGATCACCCGCTGTGCCGAGCCGGGGCGGGTGACGGCGACGTACCGGGGCAGGGTCAGAGCACCGCCGCCGAGGTGCAGCACCCGCAGCGGCCGGCCGGACGGAGCGGCCAGGTCGATCGCCGCGGCCATCCGCCGGACGTACTCGAACTCCAGATGGGTGGGGTCGGCCAGGTCGACGTGTGACTGCGGGGCGCCGTCCAGCAACAGGGTCCAGGCGGTGTCCCGATCCGGGTCGGGCACCAACTCGGCCGTCCCGGAGGCGACCGTCTCCACCGTCCGTCGTGCCGACCTGCGCTGTGCCATCCGGCCAGTATCCCGGTAGCGATCGGGTTGCTCCGCGGCGGGAACCCACATGTCCCAGCCGAAACAACCGACGTTTCCCGGCGTGACGACGATGACGCGCCGGGCCGTGGTGAGTGGGATCGCATTAGCGGGTGCGGTGACGGCCCTGGGTGTCGAGCCGGCCGCGGCCGGCGCCACCACGAGTCTCCTGCCTGCCGATCCGCTGCTGCATCTGCTGCGCCGGGCCACCTTCGGGCCGAGCCCGTCGTCGATCGCGGAGATCCGGCGGCTGGGTGCCACCGCCTGGCTGGAGCGCCAGCTCAACCCGTCGTCGATCAGCGACAAGGTGGCCGACGGCCTGGTCGCCCGGCTGCCGCTGGCCCGGCTGTCGACCGCCGAGGTCCGGGCCCAGGTGGCGGCCGGGAAGATCAAGCAGTACTCGTGGGATCCGATGTGGCAGCTCGGGTTCGCGGCGGTGGCCCGGTCGCTCTGGAGCGAGCGGCAACTGTTCGAGGTGATGGTCGACTTCTGGAGCAACCACCTCAACGTGACCTGCCCGAACGGTGACGTCTGGGACAACCGGATCGACTACGACACCACGATCCGCAAACACGCCCTGGGGAGGTTCTCGGATCTGCTGAAGGCGTCGGCCCGGCACCCGGCGATGCTCACCTACCTGGACAACAGGTTCTCCAGCAAGGACGCGCCGAACGAGAACTACGGGCGGGAGCTGCTGGAACTGCACACCGTCGGGCTGGCGTACACCGAGGCGGACGTGCGGAACGCCGCGCGGCTGCTCACCGGATTGACGGTCGACGACAAGACCGGGGCTTTCCGGTACGACGGAACGCGGCACGCCGTCGGTGCGGTCCGGGTGCTCTCCTTCCAGCACGCCAACACCACCGCCGCCGGGGGTGAGGCGGCAGCCGTCGCGCTGCTCGACTATCTGGCCCTGCACCAGCTCACCGCCCGCCGGATCGTCACCAAGCTCTGCGTCCGGTTCGTCGCGGACACCCCACCGGCCTCGCTGATCACCACCCTGGTGAAGGTGTACCTGGACAACGGTTCGGCGATAGTGCCGGTGTTGCGGGCGCTGTTCACCGCCAAGGAGTTCACCGCCTCGATCGGGGCCAAGACCCGGACCCCGCTGGAGGACCTGGCGGCGACCGTGCGGACCCTGGCCTACGGGCCGGCGGCCAGTGGCGTCAAGTTCCTGGAGAGCCTCTACTGGATGGTCCGCGAGGCCGGGCACGCGCCGTTGTGCTGGGGGCCGCCGAACGGCTATCCGGACGTCGCCGCGGCCTGGGGATCACCGTCCGGGCTGCTGGTCCGCTGGAACTGGCACCTGTCCATCGCGGCCGGATGGTGGCCGGACACGCTCGTCAAGCCGGCGAACCTGATGACCGGGACGGTCGGGGCGCTGCCCGCCACGTACGGCGCGCTGATCGAGAGGACCGCCACCCGGCTGGCCGGAATCGCGCCTACCGCGAAGCAGATCGCGGCGCTTGCCGATTTCTACGGCAAGACCCCGGCGTCGCCGTTGAAGGCGAGCGATCCGGCGGCCGGCTGGATGTACCCGTACCTGATGGGGATGATCTTGAATTCCCCGTCCTTCGCGTTGAGATGAAGCAC
>DATMVU010000265.1:0-3326 GCA_035562875.1 Actinoplanes sp.
GAGAAGAACGTGACGAGGCATCACGCCCGCGGCAAACTCCTGCCCCGCGAGCGGATCGAGATGCTGCTCGACCAGGACAGCCCGTTCCTGGAGTTGTGCCCGATCGCGGCGCGCGGCTCGGAGTACCCGGTCGGCGCGAGCGTGGTCACCGGCATCGGCGTGGTCGAGGGCGTCGAATGTGTCGTGGTCGCGAACGATCCGACTGTCGACGAGGGCGCGGTCAACCCGTACACGGTCGAGAAGATCCGTCGGGCCACCACGATCGCCTCGATGAACCGGCTGCCGATGGTCGGCCTGGTCGAGTCGGCGGGTGACGCGGGCGCGGCCGGTGGTCTCTTCCCACCGGCACGGGTGCCTTCGATCTGTGTGGTCTTCGGGGCCGCCACCGGGGATGCGGCCTATCTGCCGGCGCTCTGCGACTACACCATCCGGGTTCGTGGGCACGCCAAGGTGCTGACCATTCATCCGCAGCCGATAAACGGTCACAGCGGTGTCGACGTGCGGGCCACCCCGGTCGTACCGGCCGGTCCGGACGGGCCCGCCGATCAGCTCGCCGAGGACGAACGGGACGGGCTGCGACTGGCCCGGCAGAGTGTCCGCCGGCTGAACTGGCGCAAACACGGGCCGCCACCGCGGACCGTCCGCCCGAAACCGCCCCGCCACGACCCGGAGGGCCTGCTCACGCTGGCCGCCACCGATCCGGCAGTCTTCGACGCCCGTGAGGTGTTCGCCCGGATCCTCGACGACAGCGACTTCGACGAGTTCAAACCCGGCCACGGCACCGCGCTGGTCGCCGGGTGGGGCGAACTGCACGGATATCCACTGGGTGTCCTCGCCGCCCCGATCCGCTCCTGCTCGGCTGTCGAGGCCCAGAAGGTGGTGCACTTCCTGCACGTGGCGAACGCCACGGCGACCCCGCTGGTCTTCCTCCGCCACGCGGGGACGCCGTTCACCGGAACGGCTGACGAGGTGCACGACGCCCCGATGGCCCACGCCATCGCCCGGTCCACCGTGCCGCACCTGGCTCTCACGATCGGCGACGCCACCGGCGAACGCACCGACGAGCCCCGTTTCCGATTCAGCTGGCCCGCTGTCGGCGCCACTCCGGCCGACGACGGTGTCATCGATCCCCGCGACACCCGTACGGTCCTCGGCCTCTGCCTCTCCGCCGTGCACAGCGCGGCCGTGGAAGGCGCCGGCCACGTCGGTGTGTTCCGACCTTGAAAGGTAGACCAGTGATCCGACGACTTCTGGTGGCCGACCGCGGTGAGGTCGCCCGCCGGGTCTTCGCCACGTGCAGGCTGGTCGGCATCGAGACGGTCGCCGTCTACTCCGACGTCGACACCGACGCCCCGCACGTCATCGAGGCCGACTACGCGGTTCATCTGCCCGGCAACACCCCGTCGGCGACCTACCTGCAGACCGGGGCACTGATCGCGGCCGCCGAACGGGCCGGAGCCAACGCCGTCCACCCGGGCATCGGGATGCTGGCCGAGGATCCGGAGTTCGCCCGGGCGGTCGTCGACGCCGGAATGATCTGGGTCGGCCCGCCACCGGCCATCCTGCGCACCCTGGCCGACAAGGTCGAGACGAAGCGGCTGGTCGCCGAGGCGCAGGTGCCGGTGCTGCCGACGTTCACCGACCCGGACCAGGTGCCCGCCTTCCCGGTGCTGATCAAACCGACGACCGGCAGTGGCGGCCACGGCATCCGGGTGGTCCGGGACGCCGGAACCCTCGCCGAGGCTGTCGCTTCCACCCGGCGCGAGGTCGGCGGCGACGTCTTCTGTGAGCCCTATCTCGGCTGCGTCCGGCACATCGAGGTGCCGATCCTGGCCGACGCCCAGGGCGCCGTGGTGCCGTTCGGCGAGCGGGAATGCTCGGTGCAGCGCCGCTACCAGAAGATCGTCGAGGAGACCCCGTCCCCCGCCGTCGACCCGGCACTGCGTGAGGACCTGTGCCGGGCTGCGATCGTCGCGGTCCGGGCCCTCGGCTTCGTCGGTGCCGGCGCTGTCGAATTCCTGCTCGACCCGAACGGCGACTTCTGGTTCCTGGAGTTGACCCCGACCCTGCAGGCCGACCACGCGGTCACCGAATGTGTCTCCGGTTACGACCTGGTCCGTCTGCAACTGCTCGTGGCCGAGGGCGGCAGCGTGCCGATGCCCGGCCCGCCGCCGATCCGCGGCCACGCCATCGAGGTGCGGATCTGCGCCGAGGACCCGGCCTACGCCTGGCTGCCGGCCACCGGAACGCTGCACAAGTTCGCGGTCCCCGACATCGCCGGCTGGTTCCGCCCACTGCCCCAGCCCGGCCTGCGCCTGGACGCCGGAGTCACCGACGGTTCGGTGATCGGCATGCACCACGACCCGATGCTGGCGAAACTCGTCGCCTGGGCACCGAGCCGCCAGGAAGCCGCCCGGATGCTGGCGTCCGCCCTGGCCCGCACCCACCTGCACGGTGTGGTCTCCAACCGGGACCTGCTGGTCCGGGTACTCCGGCACCACGCCTTCCGGGCCGGCGAAGTCGACACCGGATTCCTCGACCGGCATCCCGAGGTCTTCGCGCCACTGCTCTCCTCGGTGGATGCGGTACGGCTGTCCTGCCTGGCCGCCGCCCTGGCCGGAGCCGCCGCGCGGCGCGCCGCCGCACCAGTGCTCAGCTCCCTGCCGTCCGGCTGGCGCAACGTGCCGTCCGGCTCGCAGAACGCGGTCTACGACGGCCCCACCGGCCCCGTCGAGGTCGGCTACCGGATGAACCGCCGCGGCGAACTCGCCGGCTGGTGGGTCCGCGCCGTCGACCCCGAAGAACTGGACCTGGCCGGCCTCGGCCACGCCCCGGTCAACGACGAACACCCACCGGTGATCGTCGTCCAGGCCGACAGCGACCGGGTCGTCCTCAACGTGCAGGGCATCCGCCTGGCCGTCCACGTACACCGGGTCGGGGCCGTGTCATATGTGGACAGCCCCGAAGGTTCGGTCACGCTCCGCGAAATCTCCCGCTACCCACTGCCCGCCCCCGAAGCCGTCGAATCGTCACTCATCGCCCCACTCCCCGGAGCCGTCCGCCGCATCCTGGTGGTCCCCGGCCAGCGAGTCCGCGCCGGCGAACTCCTGCTCACCCTGGAAGCGATGAAACTCGAACACCCGGTCCACGCCCCTGCAGCCGGCGTCGTCGCCTCCCTGCCGGTCCAGCCCGGCGCCGAGGTCGACACCGGCGAACTCCTGGCAGTCCTCGACCCCGAATAAACCCCGAACCGATCAACCCCCTCCTCCGGTACGGACCAACGGCCCTTCGCCGAGCCACCCCTCCCGTGGCCGACCGTGACGTGG
>DATMVU010000266.1:0-17034 GCA_035562875.1 Actinoplanes sp.
AACACCCTGTCGAAACTCCAGTACGACACCGACGACTTCGAACGTGGCGACTGGAACTCCTGCCAGCTCGACTCCGGTGACTGCCTCACCCCCAAGGGCTTCACCTTCGCCCGGCACCGGCTCGCCGAGGGGGTCTACGTCGACTTCTACAACCTGCACACCAACGCCGGCACCAGCAGCGGGGACCAGACGTCCCGCGCTGACAACCTGAACCAGCTGACCGCGTTCATCGGCACCCATTCGCAGGGCAACGCGGTGGTGGTGATGGGTGACACCAACACCCGGTACACCCGGGCCGCCGACACCATCCGTACGTTCGTGTCGGCCAACGGGCTCACCGACGCGTGGGTGAAGCTGGAGCGGGCCGGCATCCCGCCGGCCGCCGGTGCGGACGCCCTGGTCTGCGACCCGGCAGCGGTCACCGACACGTGCGAGGTGGTCGACAAGATCCTCTACCGGGGCAGCCGCTTCGTCACCCTCAACGCCACCGGCTACCGCAACGAAGACGCCGGTTTCCGTACGGCGGACGGGCTGATGCTCTCCGACCACTTCCCGATCAGCAGCACGTTCACCTGGTCGACGAACAGCGCCTTCGCGCTCAGCGAGCAGTTCGGCGGCCCGCACGGCGACTACTTCACCGACATCGACGCGATCTCCGGCAACCCCACCACCATCGGCATCCGCGCCGGGTCCCGGGTCGACCAGGTCAGCATCGGATCCCGGACCCACGGTGGCACCGGCGGCACGGCCACCTCCCGCACCCTCACCACCGGGGAGTACGTCACCAGCGCCCACCTGTGCCGGGCGCAGCACAACAGCCGGACCCGGATCTTCTACGCCCGCTTCACCACCAACCTCGGCAACAGCATCGCCGGCGGCACCACCACGTCCGACTGCGTGACCAGGACCGCCCCGTCCGGTTTCCAGATCGCCGGATTCCACGGCCGGGCCGGAGCCGAGGTCGACAAACTGGGACTCATCTACTCACGGCGCTGACTCGTCAGTCTCACTTCCGCGGGTGACGGCACCCGGGCGGACATCCGGGTGCCGTCTTACACGCCCGGGACCCGCACCTGTTCACCGCCCTGTCCCGGGGCGGCCTGGCTGACGACGGTCCGCCGGCATGCCGACCGCGAGGTCCCCAGCCCGCTCTGGTCGGTTCCGGTCAACCGCCTCTTCTGAGCCAGCCTCCTCGAACTGGCCCGCGACGTGCCGGGCGGCCGTGCCTACCGTGTGAACGGTGACCTCACCACTCGCCGGCGACCTGGCCGCCCTGCCGGAACTGCTCCAGACCACCCGCGACTACGCGGTCTCCGTCCTGGCCGGCCTCGACGACCGCCCGGTGGCGGCCACCCCGGCGTCCGTGCCCGTCGCCCCGCTGCCCGTCGGTGGTGCCGGGACGGCCGGGGCGCTCGCCGAGTTCCAGCGGCGCTGGGCACCCGGATTCTCCGCCAGCGCCGGCCCCCGCTACCTGGGTTTCGTCACCGGCGGCACCACTCCTGCCGCCCTCGCCGGCGACTGGCTGACCGGCGCTTTCGACCAGAACGGCGCCAACCGGTCCGGCTCGTCGGCCGCAGCCCTGGAGGACGAGACGGTCGCCTGGCTGGGCGAGATGTTCGGCCTGGGCAGCGCACACACCGGCTCGTTCGTCAGCGGCGCCACCATGTCGAACCTGGTGGGGCTGGCGATCGGACGGGAGTGGGTGGGCGTACGACGTGGGGTGGATGTCGCCTCTCAGGGTGTCGCCGCTCTCGGCGAGGTCCCGGTGTTCTCCGGCGCCGCGCACTCCAGCGTCTTCAAAGCGCTGTCCATTCTCGGTCTGGGCCGGGACTCGCTGCGACCGGTCGGCACCCTCCCGGACCGGGAGGCGGTGGACGTGACCGCTCTGGCCGGAGCCCTGGCGGCCCTGGACGGCAGGCCCGCGATCGTGGTCGCCAACGCCGGAACCGTCAACACCGTCGACTTCGACGACCTGCGGGCCATCCTGGCGCTGCGCGAGCGCTACCCGTTCTGGCTGCACGTGGACGCCGCGTTCGGCGGTTTCGCCGCCCTCTCGCCGGACCACGCCCACCTGGTCGACGGCCTTGCCGAAGCCGACTCGGTCTGCGTCGACCTGCACAAATGGCTAAACGTCCCCTACGACGGCGCGGTCCAGTTCACCCGCCACCGGGACCTGCAGGTCCGCGTCTTCCAGAACGCCGCCGCCTACCTCCCGCCGATCTCCAGCACCCCCGACCACGCCCACCTGACCCCGGAGAACTCCCGCCGCCTGCGCGCCCTGACCGCCTGGTTCACCCTCGCCGCCTACGGCGTCTCCGGCCACCGCGAGATCGTCACCACCGCGATCGATGCGGCGCATCGGCTGGGCGAGCGCCTCGCGGCCGTTCCCGGGATTCGACTGCTTGCGCCGGTACGCCTCAACGTGGTCTGTTTCGCCGTCGCCACCGACGTCACGGAGTTGGCCCAGCGGATCGCCGACTCCGGCGAAGCCTTCCTGACCCCCACTGTCTACCAGGGCGAACCTGCGCTCCGGGCCGCCTTCAGCAACTGGCGAACCACCACCGCCGACGCCGACCTCGTCGCTGACCTGATCACCGAGATCCTGCGCTGACCCGGCCTTGACGGCCTATCGAGGTCCGGGATCGCCCGCCGCCCGGAAGCCGATCGCCGGAGTAGGACGCCGGCCCTACCGTTTGCCGCGGCGACGCAGAACTGGGAATCACCGGAAACACTGTTCGGGGTTCTGCAACGAGGGTTGGGCCGGGGTGCCCGCCGGGTCCCGGCTCCGGGCCGGAGTGACCGGGGTACGGACTCCGGCCCGGAGGGGGCGGCCGGGCGCGCGGTAACCGGGGGACGGATCGGTTGACGACGCGGGCGACCGCCGATGGGAGCGGGGTGGTGGAGCCGGCGCCCCACCGGGATTGGGTACCCGATGAGGCGCCGGTCGTTCAGGGTGTCAGACGGTGATGTTCCACTGCTGGCAGGCGTTGCCGAGGGACACCCACTGCCGGACGGCGACCCCGTCGGCGGTGCCGCAGTCGGTCACGTCCAGGACGAGGCCGTTGCCGCGGTTGGCGATCAGGTAGCCGCCGTTGATCGGGGTGACACTCCACTCCTGGCAGAAGTTGCCCAGGTTCGCCCACAGGTTGACGGCGGTGCCGTTGGCGGTGCCGCAGTTGACCGAGTCGAGCACGGTTCCGCTGTTGACGTTGGTGATCCGGTAGTAGTTGCTGGTCGTCTTCGTGAACGTCCACTGCTGGCAGGCGTTGCCCAGCGAGGTCCACTGCTGGATCGCGGTGCCGTTGGCGGTGCCGCAGTTCGCCGCGTCGAGGACCTTGCCGCTGGCCTGGCTGACCAGGCGGTACCGGGTGCCGGCCACCGGGAACGAGACCGTGCCACCGGGGTCACCGGACGGGGCCGTCAGCGAGGTCGAGAGCTTGTCCGGCGTACCCAGGCTGGGGGTGTTGTCGCTGTTGAAGTTGACCTTCTTGAGCCGCGTGGTGCGGGTGGCACCGCAGCCCTGGGCGGTGGTCTCGTTGGCGTGGTAGGCCATCCACGTCTCGGTGCCGTCCGGTGACGTGAAGAACGAGTGGTGTCCGGGGCCGTAGACGCTGTTGGCGTCGGAGCGCTGGAAGATCGGTGTGGACTTCTTGGTCCAGGAGGACGCGGACAGCGGGTTGGTGCCGGTCAGCGTCAGCATCCCGATCTTGTAGTCGGGGGTGTTGCAGGAGCTGGCCGAGAACGTGAGGAAGGTCTGCCCGCCCCGCTGCAGGACGTACGGCCCCTCTTCGGTGTTCCCGCCGACCTTCTCCCAGTCGTACGTGGGATAGGAGATCCGTGTCCCGTAGGCGGAGACCGTCCACGGGTTGCTCATCGGAGCGATGAACAGGCTCTGCAGGTCACCGACCCAGGACGAGTACAGGAAGTAGTTCGTCCCGTTGATGGTGGCGACACTGCCGTCGATGGCCCAGCCGTTGCCGGCCTGCACGTTGAGCTGGCCTTTGAAGGTGTACGGCCCCATCGGGTTGTCGCCGGAGCTCTCCAGCACGAACGAGCGCTGCCCGTCGCAGCAGGCGGCGGTGCCGGCCGAGTAGTAGAAGTACCAGCGGTAGCCGTTCGGCCCGTTGAGCCGGTGCAGCGACGGCGCCCACACGTTGCAGCAGCTCGCGGTCGCGGTTCCGGTGTAGACGACGGTCTCGGCGGCGCCGGGGAGGGCGGCGACCGAGGCGGCCCGCTTGATCACGATCTGGTTGTTCCAGGTCGTCGCGGCCAGATAGTAGTAGCCGTTGTAGTAGCCCACCCACGGGTCGGCGCCGTACGGGGCGGGCGCGACCGGGTTGGTGAAGGTGGTCGCCGCCTGGGCGGGGCGGGCCTGGGCGACGACGGCCATCGACAGGAGCAGCAGCAGGACGGCGGCGATCGGTCTGAGGCGTGCGAGAGACATGGCAGTCCCTTCAGGGAAAACGGGGATGCCCGGGCACGTTGTGAGCGCCCGCCGGTGGGGGCCGGAGGACGGCCTGTGCACGGGGTGTTGCCAGTATGTTAACGATCACATCTTGACTGTCAAGGGTGTCGATGTGACAACCGTCCGGGCAGGCAGCGGTCGTGGCCGGTGGCGGCACCCCGGCTGTTGCTCTGCGGCCTGTTCGTGCCCCGGGCCGAGACGGCGGGCTGGCTGCCGGGGGTCTTCAGACCGTTGTCAAACGATCTTCTTTGACGACGGTCCGGGCGGTTGATCTCCCATCCTCGGAATCACAGCCCGGCCACGATCCGGGAGATGACAGCGCCGATCCGGGCCCGGGTCTGGTCGGTCAGGTCGCCGAACTGGATGCCCAGCTCGGCGGTGGAACCGCGGACCACCCGGCGCACCACCTTCGCGTCGAACGTGCCGTCCAGCCCTTCCATGGTCAGCTCGGCCCGGACCGGGTCCCCGACGGCGAGCGGCACGGACGCCGGAACGGTGCAGCCCAGTCCGTCCGAGCTCAGGTCGAGCAGGTCCGCCTGGAGCGACGGCCGGCCGGGCCGTTCCAGCCGGACGAAGCCCTGCACCGGCAGCCGGTCGTGCCGGCGGCGTTCGAGGCGGTCGGCCACCCCGGACAGGTCGCCGATCTGCTCCATCGTCGCGTCGACACTGCGATGCAACAGCCCGACGATCTCGTGCTGCTGGTCGGCGATCCCGTTGAGCTGGCGCATCGCCTCGCCGATGTCGCCCACGTCGCTGATGATCGCGCTCATCGTCTGGCCCATCTGGGCGACGTCCTTCTCCAGCGCGGCGATCGTGCTGGTGATCTGCTCGGTGGAGTCGGCGGTGGTGTCGGCCAGCCCCTTGACCTCGTCGGCGACCACCGCGAAGCCGCTGCCCGCGGTGCCGGCCCGGACCGCTTCGATGGTGGCGTTCAGGGCCAGCAGCCGGGTCTGCGAGGCGATCCCGGAGATCACGCTGGCGATCCCGGCGACCTGTCGCAGGCTGGCGTTCAGAGCGGTGGCCGCCTCGTCGGCGCTGTGCGCCCGCAGGATCAGGGCGTTCGCCGCGTCGCTGCTGATGCTGACCCGCTCGTTGGTGGCGGCTGCCGCGTCCCGGGCCGCGCCGACCTGCAGCACCACGTCCTCGAGTTTGGCGCCGATCACCTCGGCGGTGTCGTCGATCGCCTCCCGGGCCCGCCGGCGCATCTGCTTGTTCAGCTCCTGCTGATGCACCATCGAGGCCCGGGCCTGGGTGTCCAGTTCGGTGCGCAGCCGGTCCAGTTCGGCGTCCCGTTCGCGCAGCTTCTCGGTGAGTTCAGCGAGAGTCTGGGCATCATGTCCGGCGTCGCCGGCGGCGCGACGCCAGCGGAGGGACGACCAGAGCGGCATGATGATCGACGGTACCGTGCCCGCCGACTCCCCGTCCGATCTTTCCCGGTCACCCGGTCTCCGCTGTGCCGTCCGGCAGCCGTCCACCGGATCGACCGGCCCGCGCGGATGGGACCACCGGCCGTGCCGCTCCCGGTCACGCCCGGACTACCGTCCGAACATGCGGACCTCCGAAGCTCAGCCCGTGGTGGCCGGGATCGACGGCTCACGAACGCATCCGGTCACCGTGGACCTCGCCGCCGACCAGGCCGTCCGGCGCGGCGCACCCCTGCTCCTGCTGCACGTCTGGCCCGGCCGGTACACCGGGCGGTACCGATGCCGGGGCCCGGTCCCGGCCGAACCGGACGGGCAGCGTCTCCTGGACGCAGCCGCCCGTCGGGCCCGGCAACGGGCACCCTGGCTGACCGTCGGCACCGAGCTGCGGACCGGCAGCCCGGCCGGGGTGCTCACCGAACTCTCCGAGACCGCGGCGCTGGTCGTCGCCGGCCGCCGGGACGACGGCCCGGGGCGGCCCGGCTGGGGCTCCACCGCCGCCTACCTGGCCCGGCACAGCCGGGCGGCCCTGCTGATCCAGCGCGGCGGCGGGCACCGCAACGGTCCGGTCGTGCTCGCCGTCCCGGGGCCGGGCGAGCCGGCCACCCCGGTCCGGCAAGCCTTCGAGGAGGCGTCACTGGCCGGAGCCCGGCTGGTCGCGGTGCACGTGTGGCGGCCCGGCGAGGATCCGGCACGGGCCCGGCGGTATCTGATCGAGGTGCTCGCCGGGTGGGCGGGGCGGTACCCGCGGGTCGAGGTGGAACCGCTGACGATCTCCGAGCTCGAGGCGGCGTACACGCTGGAACGCGCCTCGCGCCGGGGTCGCCTGATGGTCGCCGGCATCCGGCAGCGCGGGCATCTCGGCGACCTTCTCCTCGGCACCGCCGGCAGCGGTACGCCCACCGGCCTGAGCCCGGTCCTGATGATTCCGCAGGGGATTTCCCTCAGGACGGGTGCGGCCCGCCGATAGTCGGGTCCCCGGAACGCCGCACCGCCTGGAGGTCGTCATGACCATCGCCATCGGAACCTCGACCACTCCGACCGTCTACCAGACCCACGCGGCCTGGCTGCGGCTGCGGGAGAACTGCAACCGGCTCGCCGTCGACGTGGCCGCCGAGATGACCGAACGGCGGCTGTCCGCGGACAAGGACGCTGTGATGGCCAGCCGGGACGCGATCGCCCGGATGACCCGGCCCGGTCTGGTGGACGTGCTGGTCTGATCAGATCGGGTGGTGGGTGAGGGCCTCGGCCAGGACTTCGGTGGCGTCCTTCACGTCCACCTCGAGCATCTGCAGCGGCCCACCGGTCTCGGTCAGCAGGGCGGCGTGCGCCCCACCGGCGTAGACCGGGGCGAACCCCAGGTCGCGGATGATCCGGGAGGCCGCCTGCCGGGCATCCCGGTCGTCGGTGCAGACGAACTCGGTCATCAGCGGGTCGTGGCCGCGCCGCCGGTTCAGTACGTCGGTGGGCAGCGTGTTGAAGGCCTTCGCCCAGTGCCCCTCGTGCGCGCGGTCCATCAGTGCCTCCAGGCCGGAGATGTCGTCGGGGATGTCCGGGTTGGTCACGTCGATGATGACCTTGTCGGCGAGCAGGCCCCGGGTCTGCTCCAGGGCTTCGAAGGCGGACGACCAGTTCGGGCTGAAGATGACCACGTCGCCGAAGGTCGCCGCCTGCTTGACGGACATCACCTGCATCGAGGCGTCGTCCTCGAAGTGCAGCCGTTCCGGGTGCCGCGAGGTGACCGCGACGTCGTGCCCACTCTCGGCGCACCACCTGGCCAGGGTGCCGCCCAATTGACCCGCTCCAATGACACCGATACGCATGTTTCCCAGAGTGCGCTGCGGATCACTGCTCCGAGTGGCGATCCGGGAAATCAACGAGCGGATTTTCGACGTAGTGTCGAAAAACAACGACACTCAAGGAGCATCCGTGAAAGAGATCCGCCTCGCGTCCCGTCCCAACGGCTGGCCCACCGCGGCGAACTTCGAGGTCGCCGAGGTGCCGGTGCCCGAGGCCGGGCCCGGTCAGGTGCTGGTCCGCAACGTCTACATGTCGGTGGACCCCTACATGCGCGGCCGGATGAACGACGTGAAGTCCTACATCCCGCCGTTCCAGATCGGGCAGCCGCTCGACGGCGGAGCGGTCGGCGAGGTCGTCGCGTCCGGTGCCGACAGCGTCCCGGTCGGCTCGTTCGTGGTGCACGGGCTGGGCTGGCGCGAGTTCGCCGTCGTCGACGCGGACAAGGCCCGGGTGGTCGACGCGGCTGCCGCGCCCACCCTCTCCGCCTACCTCGGACTGCTCGGGATGACCGGCCTCACCGCCTACGCCGGCCTGCTCGACATCGCCCGGTTCCAGGAGGGTGACACCGTCTTCGTCTCAGGCGCGGCCGGCGCGGTCGGCAGCGTGGTGGGCCAGATCGCCCGGCTGCGCGGGGCGAAGCGGGTGATCGGCAGTGCCGGGTCCGCGGAGAAGGCCGCCCACCTGGTGAGCGAGCTGGGCTTCGACGCGGCGTTCAACTACAAGGACGCGCCGGTACGGGACCAGCTGCGCGACGCCGCTCCGGACGGGGTCGACGTCTACTTCGACAACGTCGGGGGTGACCACCTGGAGGCGGCGATCAGCGTGATGAACAAGTTCGGGCGGATCGCCATGTGCGGCGCCATCGCGCAGTACAACGACACCGCACCGCCGGCCGCCCCGCGCAACCTCGCCTCGGTGATCGGCAAGGAGATCACCATGCGCGGCTTCATCGTCGGCAACCACTCGCACCGGATGCCGGAGTTCGTGGCCGAGGTGGGCGGCTGGCTCCGTGAGGGAAAGATCACTGCGCGGGAGACGGTGGTCGAGGGGATCGCCGACGCGCCCGAGGCGTTCCTCGGTCTGCTGCGGGGTGACAACACCGGCAAGATGGTGGTCAAGGTGGGTTAACCAGCAGTTAAGGTGTTATCCGGCGACCGGTTTGGGGCCTGTCGCCGGGTATGACCAACACTGAACGGCAATTCAGTCGCTCTAACGAGTGGCTCGGATACGGAACGTACGGTTGATTGCCCTCATCCGTACGGGTGAGGTCACTGACGGAAAGCAGACACTAGCGTTCCCGTGTGGCGAATCGGTTCCCCCTCTGGGGACAAGCGGGCTGGGCAAGTGCCGAGGTGGTCGGTGAGACGCACTACGCGAAAGCGATACGTGCCCTCTTCGGCCCTGACCTGGACCCCCGTGGCGCGGACATAACCGTTCCCGTCCAGCTCATCCCCGACCGCTCCAACAAACACGACCGGAACGCCGTCGGTGTCTGGTCCGGTTCCCACCTGCTCGGACATCTGCCCCGCCCGGAGGCCGCCCGCTACGTCGCCGCTCTCACCGCTCTCGCCACCCGCGGGCTGATCCCCGAGGTCAACGCCCGGATCACCGGCCGGGAGTGGGGTGCCGCCGACGGCCGGCCGGCCGCCTTCGACGCGACGGTCCGTCTCGACCTGGCCGAACCGCACATGCTGGTGCCGGTCAACGCCCCGCCCGCCCAGGACCACCGGCTGCTGCCGTCCGGCTCGGCCGTCCAGGTCGTCGGCCAGCAGCAGTACCTGGACGCGCTCACCCCGCTGCTGCGCCCGGAGGGCGAGTGCTGGGCCTACGTCACCCTGCACGAGACGGCCGACCACCTGGTCGAGGTGCGGGTCGGTGACGTCCGGGTCGGGGACCTCAGCCCCAAGATGAGCGGTGAGCTGCTGCCGGTCCTGCGCCACATGGCCGAGCAGGGTGTGGTCACCGCGGCCCGCGCCATCGTCCGGGGCAACAGCGGCAAGACCGAGGTGATGCTCTACGTCGCCCGGGTCCAGGATCTGCCGGAGAGCTGGCAGGGCGCGGCGAAGCGACCGGCCGCGGGTCGCGGCACGGCGAGCGTCCCGGCGGTCGGCCCCGGCGTGGGTACGCCACTCGCCGCCACCGGATCGGCAACGGCCGGCATCCCGTCCTCGTCCGCCTCGGCCGCGCCGATCCCGGGGATGACCGCGCCCGGCAGCCCGGCCCCCGGCCTGATGTCCGGCGGCCCGGCCGCCGGCGGGCTGGTGCCGAACTGGGTCTCCGGCGAGGCCCTGCCCAGCTGGGCCTCGGGACCGTCGGCGCCGCCACCGCCGGCCGTCCCGGCGCAGGTCGTGCCGTCCGGGCCGTTCCCGTCCGGCTCCTACCCGTCCGGTTCCTACCCGGCGACGGCCTCGGACGGCGGGTTCGCCCCGGTGCAGGACATGCCGGCACCCGCGTTCCCGTCCCGGTTCGCGGGTTCCCTGGGCTCAGCGGCGGTGTCGCCGGCGCCGGGTTCACCCGGGGTGCCGCAGGCGCAGGCCGGTCCCGTTTCTCCCGGCCCGGATGTGCCGCCCGCGGGCTGGACGAACCCGGGCCCGGATGCACCGGCCGCCGGCTGGACGCCCCCGAGCCCTGATGCGTCCGCCGCCGGTTGGGCGAACCCCGGCCCGGGCCCGGACGTGCCGGTTCCCGGCTGGGCGAACCCGAGCGACGGGCAGCCCACCTGGACCCCGCCCGAGGACAACCGGCCGGTCTGGACGCCGCCGGAGGACATCCGACCGTCCTGGGCCCCGCCGGACGACGTCCGCCCCTCCTGGGCCCCGCCGGAGGACGACCGCTCCGGCGGGTCCGAATCAGACGACGGGGTGCCCGCCTGGGCCGGCAGCAGCGGGGCGATGCCCGGTCTGGCGCCCGCGGCCCGGCACACCGCGTCGGCCACCATCCCGGTGCGGCAGACCGAGGGGTCCGGCACGCTGCTCGCCGACCCGGCCACCCGCCCGGTCAGCCCGGCCGTCGTCCCGGTGAGCCCGGCCTCGGCCGGGGACCAGGAGCAGGAGCAGGAGATCGCCGAGACCACGGTGATCCCCGCGCTGGCCGCCGTCGTCAAGGCGAACCCGGCGGGCCTCGCGACGGCCGCCCCGGTGGCGGCGGAGCCGGCCAACCCGCACGCGCCGATCCCGCCCGCACCGACCGGCATCAGGTTCGAGGTGCCGGCGGGCTGGCCCACCCCGCCGGACGGTTGGTACCCGCCGGCGGGCTGGATCCCCGACCCGTCCTGGCCGCCGGCCCCGGCCGGCTGGCAGTGGTGGATCCCGACCTGGGAGTGACGTCCGTCCCGTCCGCGCCGTCCGCGGCTCGGGCGGGCGCAGAACCACCCGGATGAGGACTGTGTGACTTATTCGGGTGGTTTCGTCGGCTTTTCTGGGTGGGATACGTCGGATTAACCCGGAAAAGCGCCACGGTGACCCACCTTGCCTTGCTGGAATATGCAGATGCGGTGGGATGATGCTGACGGCTTGACCGGACGGCCGGACGCTCGTGTCCGTGGAGTGCTGGAGACGTGGCGTGCCGGTCTGCTCGACCTCACCGCCGCCAACCCGCTGATCCACGTGGACCCGGACGGTCCCGGCGTGGTGGCGATCGACAGCCCGTCCCCGCGCGGCGTCCTGGAGGCGCTGCAACAGGGCCGGGAATGCGGTTTCCTGGGAGCCGAGGAACAGGCCGAGGGGCCCCGGCCCCGTGCCATCAGCGCCTTCCAGACCGGGATGTCCGACGCCGACATGGACTCCACCCTCCGGTCCCTGCGCCGCTCCGCCCACCGCGACCAGCTCGAGTACGGCCTGTCCGCGCTCTACCTGACCCTCGGCACCCTGCACTGGAAAGACGACCACCGGGAGTACGCCAGCCCGATCCTGCTGCTGCCGGTCGACCTCGTCGACAGTGACCCGCACGACTACCCCCGGCTCCGGGCCCGCCCGGACGACCCGCTGGTCAACCCGGCCCTCACCGTGCGCCTCAAGGAGTTCGGCATCGAACTGCCCGGCGTGGAGAGCCTGACCGGGCTGGACGTGACGGTCTTCTGGGCCCGCCTGGACGCCGCCATCGGCGAACACCCGGAGTGGCACACCGACGAGGCGATCCTGGTGTCCCGGTTCACCGTGCACCGGGAGGTCGTCTACCACGACCTGGTCGACAACGAGCGGCAGATCCTGGCCCACCCGGTGATCCGGGCGCTGGCCACCGAGGCCCGCTCGCAGATCGACGCGTTCAAGTTCGAGCCGATCCCGGCCCGCAGCATCGACGACGTCGCCCCGCCCGATGACGTGCCGCTGGTCCTGGACGCCGACGCCGGCCAGCGGGCGTGTGTGGCGGCGGCCCTGGCCGGGCGCAGCTTCGTCATGCGCGGCGCCCCCGGCACCGGCAAGTCGCAGACCGTCGCCAACATGATCGCCGCCCTGATCCACGCCGGGAAACGGGTCCTGCTGGTCAGTGAGAAGGCCGCCTCCCTGGACGTGGTCAAGACCCGGCTGGCCGGTGCCGGCCTCGACGACTACCTGCTCGAACTGCACAGCGACCGGACCGGGCGGGACGAGGTCGCGGGTGCCCTCGCCGGTGCCCTCGACTTCATCCCGCTGCCACCACCCGGACTGTCCACCGACGAACGGGAGGAACTGCGGGCCCACCGCGAGCGGCTGAACGCGTACGCCGAGGCGATGAACGAGGTCCGCGAGCCGCTCGGGCACCGGCTGCACGACGTGCTCGGCATGTGCGCGCAGATGACCGACGTGGCGTCCGCCCCGGTCCCGCCGGTGCTGCCGGTCCCGCTCACCACCCAGTCACTGCAACGGGTCCGGGACGCCGCCGAACAGCTCGGCCGCGCCTGGCGCCCGGCCGTGCAGGGCGAGGCGTTCCTGTGGCGTGACGTGGTCGACCGCAACCGTCTGGACGCCCGCCTCCAGCAGGCCCAGGGCGCCCTGGAACGGCTGCTCGAAGCGGTCGGCAGGGACCGGCTCGCGCTCGCCTTCCGGACCCGGAACCTGGCCGACGCCATCGCGCTGACCACACTCGTCGGGCACGCCGCCCGCCGCCCGCCGGAGGCCGCCGACGAATGGCTGCTGCTGGACGGCCTGGACTCGGTCGCCCGCGCCGCCGACGGACTGCTCGGCCACCTGCGGTCGCTGAACCAGGCCGAGGAGGCGGTCAAGTCCCGCTCCGGAGTCTCCTGGTCGGCACTGCCGTCACCGGCGAAGCTGCCGATCGTACCCAGTCTGGTGCATCTGGCCCCGCCGCCGGTGGAACTGCTGCCGCTGACCGCGGCCCAGGCCCGGGGTCTGGCCCGCCGGTTCGCCGAGGAGGCCGACCGGCTGGAACAGCACCAGCACAGCCTGGACCGGGTCACCGCCCGGCTCGGCCTGCCGAACGTGATCGCGTTCTCCGACATCAACCGGGTCGCCGCCATCGTCGACCTGCTGAACCGGCCGGAGAAGCCGGAACCGAACTGGTTCGACGCGGCCGGGATGGCCGCCGCGCACACCGCCTCCCGGATGCTGCAACGCGCCGTCGACGTGGTGCGGGTCGCCGAGGAAAAGGCCCGCGAGCACTTCAACGAGGCGGCTCTCGCCCACCCGGTGGACGAGCTGGCCGAACGGTTCGCCACCGTGCACAAGGGCATCGGCAAGTTCCGGTCGCCGTACCGGCGGGACAAGAAGGCCGCCGCCGAGATCGCCCGGCCGGACGTCAAACGCAGCCAGGCCGTCGCCAACCTGTCCAGCGCCGCCGCCTGGAAGAAGGCGCTGCTCGAACTGGATCAGGCCGAACGCGAGTACGCCCGGATCCTGGGCCGGCACTGGCGGCGCCTGGACACCGACTTCGAGGCCATCGGCCGCGCCCTGTCCACCGCCGACGAGGTCATGCGGGTGACCCCGCCGGAAGCCCTGCCCGCGGTCATCGAACGGGTCACCGCGGCCACCCCGAACAGCGCGATCATCCGGATCGTGGCGGAGGGCCGCAAGGAGTTCGACAGGTGGATCGCCGCATTGCGGCCCGCCCCCGAACCGGCGCCTCGTCCCCAGCTCGCCGCCGGGCCGGTGCACGACGCGATCACCTGGCTGCGCGCTCACGTGGAACCGCTGACCGCCGCCGCCGAACTGGTCGGGGCGTACAGCGCGGCGGCCGGCCGGGACTTCACCCTCGCCGAGTCGGCGGCCGTCGGCCTGCTCCGGGAGACCGCGGCCGACGCTGCAGCGGCCCTGTCCGCGAACGCCGGCGAGTACGCCCGGGTGCTCGGCTCCGCCTACCGCGGCATCCAGACCGACGTGGAGGCGCTGGCCACCGCGATGGCCTGGACCTCGGAGGCCCGCCGGATCCGGATCGGTGTCGACACCGCCCTCACCAAGGACCAGGTGGCAGCCCTGCGGGAGGCCCGGCCCACCGACACGCTGCCGGCCCGGGTCGCCGAGTGGCAGGCCGCCAAGGACTGGATCCTGCGCGCCTTCGCACCCCGCCGGCACGCCGCGCTCAGCACCGCCCTCGACGACCACGAACGGGCCCTCGACCTGATGCGGGCGCTGCTCGAGGACGCCAAGGGACAGCAGGAGTGGTTCGAGTACCAGGCGGCCCGCGCGATCCTCACCGAACACGGCCTGGACGAGGTGATCGACTTCTGTGCCCGGGAGGACCTGACCGTCGAGCAGATCCTCCCGGTCCTCGGCCGGGCCCTCTTCCAGTCCTGGGCCGGCACCGTGATCCGGGAGGACGACCGTCTCCCACCGCTGGACGCCGCCGCCCGGGACCGCCTGGTCGAGGAGTTCCGGGTCTGGGACGCCCGTCTGCAGCGGGCCGCCGCCGCCGACGTGATGAACGCGGTCGACGAGATGCAGCCCTCCGGGCCCGCCGCGGCCGAGGCCGCCCTGCTCCGGGCGTCCGCCGCCCAGCAGGGCCGCCGCCTGCCGGTGCAGGAGCTGATCAGCCGCACCCGGCACGCCACCCTGGCCGTCAAACCGTGTTTCCTGACCGTGCCCGCCGATGTCAGCCGGCTCGTCCCGGCCGACCTCACCTTCGACGTGGTGATCATCGACGAGGCCTCCCGGGTGCCGGTGCCGGATGCCGTCACCTGCGTCTACCGGGGCGCCTCGTTCGTGGTGGTCGGCGACGACCGGCAGCTCACCGCGATGCCCACCCCCGGCGGCGGCCGGTCCGTCCTGGAACTGGCCATCGGCTGCGCGGCCTTCCCGGTCCTCGACCTCGGCACCCACTACCGCAGCCGGCACGAGTCGCTCATCGCGTTCGCCAACCACACCTTCTACCAGGGGCGGCTCAACACGTTCCCGCCCGCCGGGCCGGCCGGGCCGGACTCCGGGGTGCAGATGTTCCCGGCGATCCCGGAGGAGGGCGACGACGGCCTGGCGAACCTGGTCGCCGAGCGGGTCGCCCACCACTTCGTCACCCGGCCGGACCGCAGCCTCGGCGTCATCGCCGCCGGCCCGGAACTGGCCGACCGGATCGAGGCCGCCGTCGCCGACATGGTGGTCCCGCCGGACGACGACCGCCTGAACGGGTTCTTCGTCAAGGAACCGGAGACCGTTCAGGGCGACGAACGCGACGTGATCATCCTGGCCATCGGTGCGGACCTGGGCGGTTTCGGCGGCCCGGACGGCTGGCGCCGCCTCAACGTGGCGAGCACCAGGGCCAGCCGGCGGGTCGAGGTGATCTCCACGGTCCGGGCCCGGGACCTGCTGGAGGACGAGGAGCTGCGGCCGCTGGCCGGGTATCTCGACTACGCCACCCGCGGTGCGGAGGCGCTCGGCCTGGACGACCCGCGGCCCGAGGCACAGACCCCGTTCGAGGACTCGGTCCGGGACGTGATCCGGGGCTGGGGCTACCGGGTGCGGTCCCGGGTCGGCACCGGGGTGTTCCGTATCGACCTGGCGGTCCGCGCGTCGTCCCGCCGCGACGCCCCGTTCGCGCTCGGCATCGAGTGCGACGGCACCACCTACGACTCGGCACCCGCCGCCCGGGACCGGGACCGGCTGCGCGAACAGGTGCTGCAGAACCTCGGCTGGCGGTTGCACCGGATCTGGGGCACCGCCTGGTACCTCGACCGCGAGCACGAGGAGCACCGGCTGCGCGCGGCGATCGAGACGGCACTGGCCGGGTACCCGGCCGATGAGCAGGCGCCCGAACTGGACGGCACCGCGGTGCCGGAGGCGGACTTCGAGGGCGAGATCGAGGAGGACGAGGAACGCGAGCCGGTCCTGGTCACCGAGACCGAGTTCGGTCCTTTGGTCGACGAGCTGGCCGATCTGGACGAGGAGGCCGACGCCTACCTGGCCGGGTTCGAGGACGTCCGGGAGGCGGTGCCGCCCCGCGAGTGGTCGCACGCCTTCCCCGGCGCGCACGACGAGGAGCTGTCCTGGGAGGACACCCCGCCGGTGTGGGCGGGTCCCACCCCGGTGATGGACCTCGACCCGGACCTGGAACCGATGCCGGCCGAGTCCGGCCCGCCCGCTGAGTCCGGCATGCCTGTCGAGTCCGGCATGCCTGTCGCGTTCGGCCCGCCCACGGCCGTCGGTGAGCCGGTCGTGGGGGAACAGGTCGTGGAGCATGCCGTGGTGGAGCCGGCGCCGGCCGAGGAGCCGGGTGTCCGGGCCGCGGTGTTCGAGCGCCTGTCCCGGGCCGCCGAGGAGGAGCCGGAGATCCGGGCCGCGGTCTTCGACCAGGTCACCCAGACCCGGGTCCGCCCGGCCGTCTTCGCCAAGGTCGACCGGGACGAGGAGCCGCGGACCGTCGTCCGGGCCGGCAACCTGATCGGTGACGTCGACGAGGAGGAGCCGCGGGTCACCGCTGCCGTCTTCGAACGGCTGAGCCGGGCCGACATGGCCCGTGCCGAGACCGAACGTGCCGAGACCGAACGTGCCGAGACCGAACGTGCCGAGGCGGCAGTCGCCCAGCAGGCCGCGCTCGCCCAGCAGGCCGCACTCGCCGCGATGGCCGCGGCCCGGGCCGAGGCGGAAGCGGCCCGTGCCGCGGCCGAACTGGTGGCGGCCGAGGTCGCGGCAGCCGAACTGGTGGCAGCAGAGGTAGCGGCCGCGGAAGCACTGGCCGCGGAACGGGAAGCCGCGGAACGGGAAGCCGCGGAACGGGAAGCTGCAGAACGGGAAGCTGCAGAACGGGAAGCCGCGGAACTGGCGGCGGCTGAGCTGGCGGCTGCCGAACTGGCGGCGGCTGAGACAGCAGCGGCGGAGCGGGCGGCGGCGGAACTCGCGGTGGCCGAGGCGGAGGCGGACCTGGCCCGGGCCGACGCCGACGCGGTACGTGCCGCTGCCGACTTCCACGCGCCCGCCCCGGCCCCGG
>DATMVU010000267.1:0-14504 GCA_035562875.1 Actinoplanes sp.
GAATGCGATGTGCCTCGTCGATCATATCGTCGGTTTCGGAATCGACGAATCGGCAGCATTGAGTGATTGAGCGATTACTCGCCCGCCTCGGAGCGCTGGGTGCGCGTCGGCGTGCCCGACCATTCGACGGCGGTCGGCTGGGCAATGTTGCTGGTGGTTCCGGGCACTTCGGGCTGGCCGGGGTTCCCTCCCGAGGGCCGGCTTGGTGGACTCCCTGACGGCATGCGGGCTGGTGCCGCACTCTGTGATTCGGGCGAGGAGGCCAGATGAACCGGGACGTTTCGCCCCTTCCCTTCGTCGGTGAGCTATTTCTCACTCTCGCTACCGAGGGTCGACTGGTCGTCGATCCGGGCCGTGCGGACGAAGTCATCGCCGGACTGGAGGGCACCCTCGCTCAGATCCGGGCACGCCTGCGGGTCATGCGGATCTGGCGGCAGGCATCGAATCAGCGGGTCGGCGACCTTCCGTCGGAGCTGGTCCAGGACGTGGTCGACGCAGTATTCCTCGACCAATTGGCTCCGGGTCAATTGGAACGCGCGGCGGTTGAACTGCCTAAATATATCGAGGCCTTACGGTTGGCCAGCGCCGGTCGACCCGCGGGCGATTAGCCCGCAAGAAATAGTAAGCAAAGCTTAGAGATGGGTCGTTGAACTGCCGTAGCCGACCGAACCTCGCATCGCAACGTCAATCGTGAAGATCCCTTGTAGATTTTCTGAAGGCCACTTCCGGAGACTGTCCCGGCCATATCGATCAACCGGAGGTAGTCGTGGACCAGGTTCGGGTCGCTCTACGGGCCATGGACCCGCTCAGCCACGAGGGGCTCACCAGCTTTCTCCAGTCCCGGCCGGAGTTCGCCCTGATCCGCACCGATGACCGCGCCGACGCCACGGTGCTCGTCGTCTCAGCCGACAGGCTGAGCGCCGACGTCGTGGCGATGCTGCGGCGGTCGGCCGCCGAGACCGGCATACCGGTGGTGCTCATCATCGCCGAGATCAACGAGACCGAACTGCTCACCGCGGTCGGATACCGGGTGGTCGCGGTGCTGCCACGATCGTCGGTCACCGCCGACCGGCTGGCGCACAGTGTGCTGGCAGCGGCCTCCGGCGGCGGTGTGATGCCCCCCAACCTGGTCGGCGAACTGCTCAAGCACATCGAACGCCTGCAGCGGGACGTGCTGACACCGCACGGCTTGAGTCCCTCAGGCCTCACCCCACGGGAGATCGACGTGCTGCGCCTGATGGCCGACGGCTTGGACACCGGCGAGATCGCCGACGAACTGCGCTACTCGGAGCGAACGGTGAAGAACGTCATCTACGGTCTGACCCACCGACTCAAGCTCCGTAACCGATCGCACGCCGTCGCGTACGCGCTCCGCTCCGGAATGATCTGAAACATTCTTGCGCTCCCCCCGATTCTCGTGAACCAAGGCGCACTCACGCTCGTCTGAGCGTCAGAACGCGACCGTCCTCGATGGTGCATAGCACGTTCGACAGGAGACAGTAGGGATGAAGAGAGCGACACCGGGCAGCCGCAGGCTCGTCACGGTAGCCGCGCTGGGACTGGCCACGTTGATCACATTGGCCACCTCCGGGCGGCCGGATGCCGCGTCTGCCGTACCCGCGTTACCCGGCACCGAGGTCTCCAAAGCAGACCTAGTGGTCCTCGTCGAGGCTGCCGATTCGTGCCCCGCCCTTACCCCGGCCCGGCTTGCCGGGCAGGTGATGGCCGCATCCCAGTTCAGCGGCAACGCCGTGGCCGGGTTCAGTGCCGCAGGGGGCCGCGGCGTCGCGGGCCTCACCTCGCAGGCCTGGCGCAAGTGGGCGCCCTGGCCCGAGGCCGAGCAGACCGACAACAAGGCCAATGTCGTCGCCTTGTCCCACGCCATGTGCGACCTGGTCGGCCAGCTACGCGTGGTCGGTATCCAGGGTGACCAATGGCGGCTGGCATTAGCCGCACACCGAGTCGGGATGGCCCCCGTGCTCCAGGTGGCCACCGTTCCGGCCACCGCCCGTGAGTACGTCGACACCGTCGAGCGATACACCGCCTGGTACGACCTGCAACCACAATTCGGCGGATCCGGCGACTCCACCCCGGAGACCCCGCCCAGTGACACCCCCGTGACGGAGGCGCCGCTGCTCCCCGTACCGGATCAGTATGTGGCCGCAGTGGTCGCAGCCGGCCGGATCTGCGCGGCCGTGCCACCGGCCAGGATCGCCGCCCAGATCATGGCCACCTCGGCATTCGACGCTCAGCGGCTCGGACCCGAAGGCCAACAGGGCATCGCCCAGTTCCTGCCGCAGATCTGGGTCAGGTACGTCCCGCCGTCAGAGTCCACCCCGTGGAATGACGTGGCTGCTGTGCGCGCGCTCGGCACGACGATGTGCGCAATGGTCAAGGAGAATGCCAAGAAGGGTAAAAGCGCATATCCGTTGGCGCTGGCTGCCTTCCGACGTGGTGACTCGTCAGTGCAGAACAAGGCCGACATCGCCGGCTCAGAGGGCCTGACCGCTCTGATCGCCCTGGTCGCCCGCTACCAGAGCGAGTACACCAAGGACGTCCGGCTGGTGGTGTCAGCCGCAGCGCCGAGTGCGACCCCGACATCTCCGACGGGTAAACCGGCCGAAAGCAGTGCACCGGCACCGACCGAGACGAAGCCGACGACCACCGAGCGTACCAATCAGCCACCTATCAAGGCAGCCGACGGCGACGGCTCGGGCCGGGTTTACGGGCACTACTTCATCAAGAACCACGCCACTGGCCTGTGTGTGGACATTCCCGGCTACGACGCTGGTCCCAGGGACGGCCCGGTCAACCAGATGACCTGCCTGACCAAGGAGAAGGACAACCAGGAGTTCTCCTTCGTGCCGGTTGGAGTGGACGGCGACGGCTACCAGCTCTACCGGATCCGTAATCTCGCCAGTGGGTACTGCATCGATCCGCCAGGTTTCGGTTCGAACCCGGGCGGCACGCCGCTCAGCGAGACCGGTTGCTTCGCTGGTGACAACCAGGACTGGCGGCTGGAGAAAACTGTCAAAGTCGGCAGATTCCAGCGCTACTGGATCCGCAATGTGGCTTCCGGCCTCTGCATAGACCTGCCGGGTGACGCCAATGCGGGCAAGAATGCCCGCCTGCAACTCTCTGCCTGCCAGAAGAACAACGATCAGGACTGGGCCCTGGTCGAGAGATCCGAGTTCTGAGCCGACTGCCGTCAAGTGTCTGGGTCTGATCAGCGTGTGGTCCCGCCTGATCAGACCCAGACGCGTCAAACCCCGGGTTTGATGGAGAGCCGCAGAGGATCTGTCAGGAGACTGCCGGGCAATCCCGGCTGCGAGACCAGGACGGCGATCCGCGCGAACAATAACCGCAGCGTCGCGGCTCCGAGCCGTGCGCGGGCCTTGGTGATCAACCTGAAGCAGAGCCATCTCCGCCTCGTCAGCGCCCGCACCCGACCGGCCCGGCCCGGCAACGACCGCCTCCGCCATTCCTGAGCCTCGGCTCCATCGATCGCCTCGTCCGCCGGCCCCGGCAGGAACCGTCCTGGTCAACCTGTCCGCGCAGCCCTGACCGGACGGGTCTCCCCAGCCAGTATGGGAAATAATTGATCAAGATGGATCAAAGGAAAGCAGTCTTGGGGTTCGACTCCTGGCGTGAAACGGTTGACCGGCTGCCCGCAGGTGCCTCGGAAATTGCCTCAAAGACTCTCCAGCCGGCTTCCCGTGAACCGTGACGCTGACTTTCCGTTTCATCCGCATCGCATTATTGCTAGAGGCTAAGAAGGTGAACCGCATGAAAAAATGTTGCCCGGGGTGGCTCGTGGCAAGAACCGTCGGTGGCCGGTGCTCCGGGGGTGCCGTGTCTGCTGTTCTGGTCGGTAGTGGTGTCTTATGAGCGACTTCTCGGGCGACGGCACGGCGAACCATTCCTCCCCCGGCACCAGTCCGTACAATTCCGATCTTGCGTACGGTGGATCGTCGTCGGACGACTCCCTGGACAGCAGTACGTATGCAGGGCTTACCGGTCAGACGTCTTTTGCTGCTGACACGCAGGGACAGATGATGCGGCGACTTCACCTGGACATCGCCGGAATCCGTGGTGATTTCCAGGCAGTCCGAGAGATGGCAGGTCAAACCACGGTCAGGTTCGGGCCGGCCCCGGGCGGTGGGGTCGGCGCCACCACCTTCGGCGACAACGGTCCCGAAATTATGCTTGACCCGAACCACGCGGAGGTGCGCGAAGGTGGCAGCATGCGGCTTCTGGGCACCGCCACGTTTGAGTTCATGAACGCCGCGCAGTCCGGACGACGCGCAGCACTCGACTACAGCACCGGCAGCAGCAGGTTCGCCGAACGTGCCGCTGAGCTTGGAATGACTCCAGCGCAACACTACGGCAGGGAAAACGAACGGATCGAGTTCGACAACGCACTTGCGCATCGATTGATGGTCCATGATGCCGGAAGAGCCGGAACGCATATGGACATTTTCCAGCACACGGTTCCCCGTCTTCGCCAGAGCGACGTGGGTACGCAAAGATACGAACAGGCATTCCAGGCCTACTACGCACAGCAATACCAAAGTGGCCATACTCAAAGCTACGAGGGCCATTATCCTCAGGCTCAATACGATGCCCAAGCGCAACGCCGGGTCAACGCAGCGAGGTCAACTAACCCAGGCGGGGCGTCAGGGAAGAACAATAAACACCACAAGGGCGGCGGCCATGGCCACGGCCACGGCCATTCCTCAAAAGTGGGTCGATCTCGGAGGTGACACGAAGGTACAGCTATGACGGTTGTACTCGGGTTCTGGAACTCGGGCCATGCCTCCACCTTGTAGAGGCGGCTGTGGTCGCCGGAATCGACACTGCTGCGGGGCAGCGCGCCAGCAACGCGACGAGGGGATAGCGGGTCCGGCTCGCACCGCCCGGCAGGCCGGGCGGTCCGGCTCGCACCGCCCGGCCGGCCGGGCGTGGCTGGCCGCGCTGCCCAGGCCGGTCCTGACCAACCTGCGGCTGCCGGTGCGCCCAGAAACGGTGTAGCGCTGGCAGCCGAACGCTTCGGCTCTCTGCCTCGCGGATCGGTGGATCTCTTTACCGGGACAGAATTAAGCCGTTACCGATCCGCGTGAGGTCCAGCAAGAAGCCTTGCGCGAGTCCCTCCAGCCGTCGAAAGATTCTGGGAACTTTCCGCCACCTCCGGACAGAACCTGATGTGAACCCTTCACTACGAACACGGATCCGTGCCGGTGACGTCGCGGCGTTCGGGCAGGCCTTCGAGGAACACGCCGGCGCGGTCTACCGGCATGCGGTCCGGGTGTCGGCCGACTGGAGCGTGGCCGAGGACGTCGTCTCGCTGACGTTCTTCGAGGCCTGGCGGGTACGGCACCGGCTGCGCCCGGACGGCGACAGTGTCCTGCCTTGGCTTCTTGGTATCGCTACCAACGTGCTGCGCAACCTGCGGCGGGCGATGCGCAGGCACCGGGCTGTCATGGACCGGATCCCGGAACAGCAGGTGCCGGACTTCGCCGACGACGTGGTCGGCCGCATCCAGGAGGGCGAGGAACTGGCCGCGGCAAAGGCGGCGTTGGCACGGCTCCGGCAGCCCTATCGAGATGTGTTCACCCTCTGCGTCTGGTCCGGGCTCGACTACGCGTCGGCGGCCGAGGCCTTGGGCATCCCGGTCGGCACCGTCCGCTCACGCTTGTCCCGGGCCCGGGACAGGTTGCGCAGCTTGGCCGAGGCCGAACTGAAGAGCCGGCGTACCGCCACCGACAGCCGTTTTCCCACCGCCCAGCCGATCCACGGGAGGGACCGATGACCGCCATGCAGCACGAGCAGGACGACATGATCCGCGAAGACCTTCTGCGGCTGTTGCCGCCGGCCGATGCCCGGGACCTGGCCCCGGACCGGCATCGGAACCTGAACCGGACCCTGATGACCGGCATCAGCGCTCGCCCGCCGACTCGTCGACTGCGGATCGGCCTGGTGACGGCGGCCGCCATGGCCGCGGTGTTGCTCGGCGGAGCCGTGGTGGCGATCCGCCCGTGGGCCAGCGGCACCGAGACAGGGCAGACGTACGTCGCACCGATCATCGTCCCGGTCCAGCGTGCCTCCGTGGACGGGGCCACGTTGCTGCTGAAGCGGGTCGCCGCCGCGGCGGAGGAGAAGCCCCCGGCCGGTGACAACGGA
Source organism: Actinoplanes sp. (assembly GCA_035562875.1). Taxonomy (GTDB): domain Bacteria; phylum Actinomycetota; class Actinomycetes; order Mycobacteriales; family Micromonosporaceae; genus Actinoplanes. The sequence continues at coordinate 6,181 of DATMVU010000267.1, forward strand.
TTCGTCTACGTCAAGAGCCGGGTCGGGTTCCTCACCTTCCCGGAGAACGGCCCGGACCAGCAGATGGCCGGCGTCAACCCGCGGGTGATGGAGGCGCTGCACGACCGGGAGATCTGGGTCCCGCTGCGATCCGGGGACGGGCTGATCAGGGAGCGGGGCTTCGACATCGTCCTGCAGGATCCGGAGCCGCACCGGAAGTGGTCGCAAATGCCCGCCGATCCGGACGTACTGCTGGAGCAGGTCTACGCCGCCACGAAGGAGGACACCAACACGACCCGCGATCACGCTGCCTTCGCCTACATCGGCGACACCGTGGACGAGTCGGCGCTGTCCCCGGCCTTGACCGGGGCCCTGTTCCGGGCTGCGGCGAAGATCCCCGGGGTGACCATGGTCGAGAAGTCGGTCGACGCGCTGGGCCGGCCGGGCGTGGCAGTGGCGATGACGGACCTCGACGAACGCACCGAGTGGATCTTCGACCCGGCCACTTTCGAATACCTGGGTCAGCGCAGCTACCTCGTCGCCGACACCCTCGACGGCAAAGCCGGCACGCTGACCGGCACCTCGGCGGTGATCGAGCGGGCGGTGGTCGACCAGGCCGGAAACCGTCCCTGACAACTCTTCGAGGAAGCCTCGGAGCTCGATCGACCGCTACTTGTCCAGGGCCCGGGTCGGTGTGGTTGGGGTGAAGCAGAGTTCAACCTTGTTGCAGGCCGCCCACCTGCGGATATCGGTTCCCTTGAGCGCCGACAGGGTGTCGTCGACGATCGAGTAGCAGGCGTGGAACTGCCGAACCCCCACACAGTTTGTGATAGTTCGCCGGTAGATCACCTCCCGGATCGCGTCCTCGTCACCCTGCACCAGCCCATTAGTCGAAGACCAATTTGCCGGTACGGGTCCGCTTGAGTTCGAAGAAGTCAGGGAACGAGGCCAGCTCGCGGGCGGCGTCGAATAGCCGGGCGGCCGTCTCCCCGCGGGGGATGCTGTTCAGGACCGGCCCGAAGAACGCGACGCCGTCGATGTGGATCGTCGGGGTGCCGACATCCGCGCCGACCGGGTCCATGCCTTCGTGGTGGCTGGCCCGCAGTGCCGCGTCGTGGTCGGTGCCGGTGGCCGCCGCGGCGAGTGACGCGGGCAGACCCACCTCGGCGAGGGCTGCGGCGACGACTGCATCGAAATCCTCGTTTCCCTGATTGTGGATGCGGGTGCCGAGGGCGGTGTAGAGACCACTGAGAACGTCCGGCCCGTGCAGTGCGGCGGCTGCGGTGACCACCCGGGCCGGCCCGAGCGATCTGTCGACCAGGTCGCGGTACCACTCGGGGAGTTCCCGGTCCTCGTTGAGGACGTACAGGCTCATCGGGCGGAACCGCAGGTCAAGGTCCCGCAGTGTCGAGACCTCGAGGATCCAGCGTGAGGTGATCCAGGCGAAGGGGCATGCAACGTCGAAGTAGAAGTCCACCCGTGTCATGGTTCGAGCCTATGGACGCTTCGGCCCGGTCTTCGAGCCAATATAGAGCTTCTCGAGTGGGCCAATCAGACCCGTTCGCCCCGTGTTCCTGGTGTCAAACCCGGGAAGGATCAGTTCCCACACGGACGGCTCCGGCCCGGCTACTGCAAAAGGCCGCGTCCACCAGAAGACCACCCTCGGCATCGGCGGACGACGCGTGCTCGTCTCCCGCGACTGGTCCGGTAAAGCCCTCGCTGACGCTCACGCCTGGGTCAAAGCCCTGCTCGGCATCACTACCGAGGAGACGCCGGCGGTCGCCTGGGAGATAGCCCGGCACGACGATCCCGATCTGCCCGCGCTGGAGCACCGCCTTCTACGGGCCGTCTCGGAGCGAATCCACCGGCGTACCGAACTGAATGCCGCTCGGCAAAGGATCGGCAGTGACCCGCCCGCAATGTCTCGGCAGTCGACCACCCCCGCGCTACCCGGAAGGAACCTCGCCGCGTGATGCCCGCCCGAAAAACCGTCTTGAAGCCCCGGTGGTATTCGCCTACCTCGGACGATACCCTCCCGCTCCCGGAGATCTGCACGGTCGCTTCCGGGAGCGCGCCACCGACCAGCAGGCAGCCAAGGAGGAAGCCGGCGACGCCTGGCAGCCGACCGATCTACCGGCACATCGCGCCGGCGTGCCGGGACTTACCCTGGATGGGCTCGATCGCCGTGGATGACGGCGGCCCGGTTCACCGGACCCGTCGAAGCGCGGCTGCGCGCTGGCGGCATCGACATCCCGACCATGAGACGGTGGCCGGGATGTCGTCCGGATCGGTGTCGGCGGGGTCGCTGTCAGCCGGTGCGCCGGGAGCGCCGCCAGGCCAGCCGCTGCACCAGCAGGGTCAGCACCCCGGCCAGGACGATGGCGGCAAGGTTGATGACCAGTTGCAGGGCTGATCCGAGTGCCTCGTCGCGGACACCGTAGGCGACGGCTACCGCCGCGTTGGCTGCCGCCGGGACGGTCGTCACCGAGATCAGCACACCGACCAGGGTGCCCGCCTTGGCCGAGGTCAGCGACAGAATCCCGGCGACGCCGCCGAGGAAGCCGATAACCCAGGACAGCGCGTCCGGACGCCAGATGAAGTCGGTCAGCGGACGGGGGTCGAGCAGCATCGACTTGTCGACGAGGTCGGCGGCGGTCAGCAGCCACACCGACGCGACCGTGACGATCATGCCGATCGGGAAGCCGACGCCGAGTGCGATCAGCGACCTGCGTACCAGATAGGCCTTGCCCTGCACCAGGCCGATACAGAGGGCGGCAAGCGGCCCGAACTCGGGCCCGACGACCATCGAGCCGACGATCAGGATGGGCTGATCCAACAGGACACCGATCGCGGCGATGACCGTGGCGATCGTCATGAATGCCAGGAACGACGCCGATAGGGCCGTCTCCTCGCCGGTCTGCTGCTCGATCTCGTGCCAGACCACGGCATCCACGCCGAGACCGGGGACACGCCGAGCCGCCCGCCTCGCCGACGCCGATATGGCCGCGTCGACACGTTCGACCACGATGGCGCCGTCGTCGTCGATCCCGAGTTCCCGCAGCCGGTCCAGGACGGTGCTGGCACCCTCACGGACGACGTCGAACTCGATGACGTCACCCGGCGGGGACAGCGCGACGTCCGGCAGCCGCACCACGTGGGTGACCGCCTCGTCGGCTGTCAACGCGTCCAGTACTTGGTCGGCGGCGTGTTTCGGCGCGATCACCCGTACATGAAGCATGCCCCGCCCCTCACGATCGCCAAGACGGGAATACTATGCGTTGCGCGTGCGGCGGCGACGGACCCGGCGGGGCCGTCAGTGCCGGTGGTCGCTTCGCGAGCGTGTGTCGGAGGAAGGGCGCAACGGCGTGTAGGCCCAGAGCAGCCCGGCAGTGAGAATCGCGCCGAACAGTCCCACGACCGACAGCACCGCTATCAGAAGATGCGCCCAGACAGATTCCACTGTCCCAGTGTGTCCGCTGTGACACGGTCGCCGACGGCACCGGACGTATAAAGAGCGTCAATATTCGGGCACCGCCGTCATCGTCGGAGTTCCGCCAAGCCGACACCCGACCCACCGGCTTCGTGGATCATGAACGGGTGGGCTCGACGTGGAGCCAGTTGCTCTTAGGGCTGGCCGCGATCGCTGGATTCTTCGCGGCGGTGGCGATAGGCGTTGCCCTGCTGCTCTGGGCACCCTTGGCCGGTCCACCGGCAGGGCAACCGCAGCAGTGGGGCGGCCGCCGAGGTGTCGGTGCGCTGCTGGATCGCCGTCGGCTCGCGGCACGGGTACAGCTCCGGCTGGAGGCGGTGTGGCTCCCGGCGGCGGTGACCCGTGGAATGCAGCGGGTGGCGCGGCATCCGGCCCGTCTGGTGGTGGCCGGGTTCGGTATCGCGGTCGCGGTGGGCTGGGCACTGCTCATGCTGCCGGCGGCGACCGCGACGGGTCAGTCGGCGGAACCGGTCACCGCGTTGTTCACCGCGACGTCGGCGGTCTGCGTGACCGGGCTGGTCATCGTGGATACCGGCAGCTACTGGTCAGGATTCGGCGAGGTCACCATTCTCGGGCTGATCCAAATCGGCGGCTTCGGCATCATGACCCTGGCGTCGCTGCTCGGGCTTCTGGTGGCCCGCCGGATGGGGATGCGCCTGCAACTGGGCACCCAGGCCGAGACCAAGACCATGGGTGTCGGTGACGTCCGCCAGGTCGTCCTGGGTGTGCTGCGCATCAGCCTGCTGGTGGAGTCCGTGGTGGCGGTGGCGCTGGCCTGGCGGTTCGCCGAGGGCTACGGCATCGGCTGGGGGCGCGCGGCCTACCTGGGCCTGTTCCATGCGGTGTCGGCGTTCAACAACGCGGGTTTCGGGCTGTACCCGGACAGTCTGATGCGGTTCGCCGGTGACCCGTTGATCTGTCTGCCGATCTGCGCGGCGATCATCATCGGCGGTCTCGGGTTCCCGGTGCTGTTCGAACTGCGGCGCTCGCTGCGTACCCCGCGGAGATGGTCGATGCACACCAAGGTCACCCTCGCGATGACCGCGGTGTTGCTCGGCGCGGGATGGGTCCTGATGACCTGGGCGGAATGGACCAATCCCGCCACACTCGGTCGGCTCGGGTTCACCGAGAAACTGCTGGCCGGGTTCACCACGGCGGTGATGCCGCGCACCGCCGGGTTCAACAGCGTCGACCTGGCGCAGATGCACGACGTCACCCTGCTGCTCAACGACGTGCTGATGTTCATCGGCGGCGGCAGCGCGGGCACCGCCGGCGGCATCAAGGTGACGACGTTCGCGCTGCTCGGCTTCGTGATCCTCACCGAGATTCGCGGGGATCCGAGCGTGCACGCCCTGGGCCGGCGCCTGCCCGACGGCATTCAGCGTCAGGCGCTGACCATCGCCTTGCTCAGCGTCGGCCTGGTGATGACAGCCACCCTGGCACTGCTGGCGCTGACACCGTTCACCCTCAACCAGGTCCTGTTCGAGGTGACCTCCGCTTTCGCCACCGTGGGCATGACCACCGGTATCACCGCCGGCGTCGGTACGGCCGGGCACCTCATCCTGATCGCGTTGATGTTCATCGGCCGGCTCGGCCCGGTCACGGCGGCGGCGGCCCTCGCGTTGCGGCGGCGCACCCGGCGCTACGAACTACCCGAGGAGCGAACCATCGTTGGCTAGAAAACCGGCTTCCGACGAACGTATCGCCGTCCTGGGCCTCGGCCGGTTCGGCGGCTCTCTGGCCCTGGAACTGATCCGCCAGGGCTGGGAGGTCATCGGCGTCGACGCCGATGCCCGCCAGGCGCAGTCCTATGCCGATGAGCTCACCCACATCGCCGTCGCGGACACTACCGACGAACAGGCTCTGCGCCAGTTGGGCGTGCACGAACTGAGCAACGTGGTGGTGGCCATCGGCACCGACGTCCAGGCCAGCATCATGACCACCTCACTGCTGACCGACCTGCGGGTGCCGCACGTGCTGGCCAAGGCACTGAGCCGGCAGCACGCCACCATTCTGCGGCGGGTCGGCGCCCACCACGTGGTGCTGCCCGAACACGAGATGGGCGAACGCGTCGCGCATCTGGTCACCGGCCAGATCCTCGACTTCATCCAGTTCGACGACGACTACGTGCTGGCCCGGACCCGCGCGCCGCAGGCCGTCATCGGCCGGACACTGGCCGACACCGAACTGCGCGCTACCTACGGGGTCACTGCGGTGTCGATCAAACGACCAGGAGAGGCGTTCGCCCATACGACGGCGGACACCACGGTCTACGCCGGTGATGAACTCATCGTCGCCGGTGACCCCGGCCGGGTCCAGTACTTCTCGGCCCTGGCCTGACGTGGTGTCCCCGGCTTCACGAGCGCAGGTCGCGGCGGCGGTATCCCTGGAGGCCGGCGACGGTCAACGTGACCGCGGCACCGAGCAGGATCGTGGAGGCGGTGAGGTCGGGCCCGGTCAACGGCACCGGCGCCAGATGAGCGAACGGGGACAGGTCGCGAACCCAGGCTGGTGCCGCGACGCTGTCAACGACGACCAGCAGCAGGAACCCGCCTACCCCGGAAAGGAACCGAGGAACCCGGTCAGGCGGGGCGCCCAGCCGACGGCGAAGACCGCCGCGCCGAGGCTGAGCAGGACGATCGGCAGAACGTTCCCGGCACCACGCAGTGCCGCGCCGAGGGCGAGTCGGAGGCGTGGATCAATGACCGCCGACCAGACTTCCCGGCACACCTGCCGCTCACCGTACGCCTACCGGTACGGCGCGGGAAGGCCCACCGAGTGTCAGCTCCGGACGGTGTCGTCGTCCCAGAAGTCGGGGATGCGGGTTCATTGGTGGTCAAGTCCAGCGGGTCCAGCTCTTGCCGGTACGCCGAAACAGCTTCCACGGTCCGGCCCAGCCGGCGGCGCCGGGTTCCGGTGCCGTGGTGTGCCACTCGATGCGCAGCGGCACTCGGCCGGTATGCAAACCGGTGATCATCGACAGGACGCCGGGGGTTGCAGCGCCGGCGAGCCCGTTTTGCTGACCCGCCCACGTGCCACCCAGGTCCGGGTACACCTCACCCGCAGTCAGGAACATGAACCCGTAGTGCGCCGGCACGTCAGCGTCGAACAACACGATCATGACCTGATCGTGCCGGACCATGCCTGGCCGCGCACAGGCGTCACCTGCACCGGCCTCCGTCCTGAGCCCCGGCCCGCGGGCATTCGGTCACGCAACGTTGCTGTGCTGTAGTCGAGTGTGGCTCCTGGCGGGGCCGGCAGTCGTCGGGACACTGCTGGTGAACGACTGCAGCTCCGAGCCCAGGAGCATGCCGCAATCACGTGGGCGCGAGTTCGCCGCCGATGTCATGCGCACGGGTACTTGCGCAGTCAGGCCCTACTGACAGCCACAATATTTTGGGTAACGCAAATATTCCTGTTGCTCTATGATGCGTGCGTTCGGCTCGTCGAGGGGATCATTCAATGTCACGCGCGCTTGGGCCGATCCGCATTGGTCTGGCCCTACTGCCTCTCCTTGCGGTCGGCGCTGTGGCGGGACCGGCGGCAGCGTCATCACAGGGCTACGCTTCGGCCGACGTTACCAATGTCAAATTCGAGGCCGACTATCGGGTCGCCAACAAGGTCGTGATCACCCGGTCAGGGCGCACCGTCACCATCGACGACCGAGTCAGGATCAAGCCGGGTAAGGGCTGCAAGCAGGCGGCGGGCGACAAGACCAAGGTCCGGTGTACGACCAAGAAGGCGTCGACCACTGTTGTCGTTCATGTCTTGGATCACAACGACTCGGTGATCAACAAGAGCGATCTGAGGCTGGTTGCCGATGGTGGGGCAGGCGCGGACACACTGGTAGGCGGGCCGAAGGCCGACAAGCTCTACGGCGACCGCTGGAGTAAGTACGGCAACGACAAGATCTACGGCGGGGATGGCAACGACTACATCGATGCCGGCGACGGTGCCGACTTCGTCTCCGGTGGCAACGGCAACGACACCATCGACGGTGACACGAACGTCGTCACCGAACCCGGCCGCCCCGGAAATGACGTCATTCACGGCGGTAACGGCAACGACACGTTAGGGGGCTTCGGCGGCGAGGACCGGCTGTTCGGTGGGAACGGTAACGACGGCCTCGACGGTGACGACGGCCGTGACACACTCGACGGCGGCGCCGGTAGCGACGTGTTGATCGGTGACCTCGACCCGGCCAGGCTCGCAGCGGATGTGATGCGTGGCGGAGCCGGGGTGGACGAGGTGAGGTACTCCCACTACACCAAGGCCGTCACGGTCGACCTGGATGGTGCATCTCGTGATGACGGAGCACCCGGAGAGCATGACACCGTCGGCGCCGACGTCGAGATCCTCACCGGCACGAGCGGCAATGACACTCTGATCGGCAACGCCGCACCCAATGAGATCGACGGCTATGGCGGTAACGACGCCATCACCGGCGGCCCCGGCAACGACTACCTGCTCGGGTCGGACGGCAACGACCGCTTCTGGGGATCAGAAGGCAACGATACGATCGAAACCCGCGGCGGCGTCAACCGTGCTGATGGAGGCCCCGGCAGCGACGTGTGCGTGTCCCGGGTCGCCGAGGACGCTCTCATCTCCTGTGAGGTTCATCGACCCTGGTGACGCCAGATTCGGACGCTGGTCGGGGCACGCTTGAGTAAGGTGCGCATCGTGAACTGGCACGATCCTGAGCTAGCCGCCGTGAAGAGCCGCGAGGATCTCGCTCAATACTTAGTGAGCCTGGCAGCTAGGCTTCGCGAAGGTGACCTTTCGACCGGAAACCCGTCTACAGACGCCTTCATCGACTCGGCGGGCCGCTGGACGGGGTCTATGAACGGCTTCTTCG
>DATMVU010000268.1:0-2561 GCA_035562875.1 Actinoplanes sp.
TGCTGCCGCGCGGCGTCAAGGCCCGGGTGACGGTCGAGGCCGGCATCCGGATGAGCTGGGACCGCATCCTCGGCGAGCACGGCGAGGCGGTCAGCATCGAGCACTACGGCGCCAGCGCCCCGGCGAAGGTCCTGTTCGAGCAGTTCGGCTTCACCCCGGACAACATCGTCGCGAAGGCCCACGCCTCCCTCGCCAAGGTCGGCGAGATCACCGGTCACAAGACCGGCAACTGACTCTTTTCGTTCCGCCACTTTCAGGAGTTGAGGGAAATGACCGACAGACTGGCCGAACTGTCCGCGCAAGGTGTCGCGGTATGGCTCGACGACCTGTCCCGGGTGCGCCTGACCAGCGGTTCGCTGGACAAGCTGCGCACCGAGCAGCACGTGGTCGGCGTGACCACGAACCCGAGCATCTTCCAGAAGGCGCTGTCCGACGCGGACGCCTACGACGAGCAGCTGCGTGACCTCGCGGTCCAGGGCGTGACCGTCGAAGAGGCGATCCGTCTGATGACCGCCAAGGACGTGCGCTGGGCGACCGACATCTTCCGGCCGGCGTACGACGCGTCGAACGGTGTCGACGGCCGGGTGTCCATCGAGGTGGACCCGCGCAAGGCACACGAGACCGAGTCCACCATCGCCGAGGCGAAGACGCTGTGGTGGCTGGTCGACCGGCCCAACCTGTACATCAAGATCCCGGCCACCCTGGCCGGCCTGCCCGCCATCACCGAGGTGCTCGGCGCCGGCATCAGCGTCAACGTCACGCTGATCTTCTCGGTCGAGCGGTACCAGGCCGTGATGGAGGCGTTCCTGGCGGGTCTGGAGCTGGCCAAGGCCAACGGCCACGACCTCTCCAAGATCGGCTCGGTGGCGTCGTTCTTCGTCTCCCGCGTGGACAGCGAGATCGACAAGCGCCTCGACAAGATCGGCTCGGACTCGGCGAAGGCGCTCAAGGGCAAGGCGGCCATCGCCAACGCCCGGCTGGCGTACGAGGCCTACACCGAGGTGTTCGGCGGCGAGCGCTGGAAGGCCCTGGCCGCGGCCGGCGCCCACCCGCAGCGCCCGCTCTGGGCCTCGACCGGTACCAAGAACCCCGAGTTCCTGGACACCATCTACGTCGAGGAGCTGATCGCGCACGGCACGGTGAACACCATGCCGGAGCCGGTCATCTTCGCGTACGAGGACCACGGCACCACCCGTGGTGACACCATCACCGGCAACTTCGCCGACGCCCACCAGGTCTTCACCGACCTGGCGGCGGCCGGCATCGACTTCGCCGACGTCTTCAAGGTCCTCGAGGACGAGGGCGTGGAGAAGTTCGAGCAGAGCTGGACCGAACTGCTCGAGGGCGTCTCCAAGTCCCTCAAGGCCGCCGGCTCCGGGGCGCAAAACCCCAGCGACGCTGCCTGACGAGCACCATCAGCGGCCTGTCCCGGGGACTCCCGGGACAGGCCGCTCCGTCATCAAAAAACCTGGCAGGATGACATCGTGGGTAATCCGCTGCGTACCGCACAGGACCGTCGGCTTCCACGGATCCCGGAGCCCTGTGCTCTGGTGATCTTCGGGGTCACCGGTGACCTGTCCCGAAAGAAGCTCATCCCGGCCGTGTACGACCTGGCCAACCGTGGTCTGCTTCCCCCCGGTTTCGTGGTGGTGGGCTTCGCCCGCGCCGACTGGGGTGACGGCAGCTTCGAGTCACTGGCCTACGCGGCAGCCAAGAAGGGCGCTCGTACGCCCTGGCGTGAGGACGTCTGGCAACGGCTCTCCGAGCGCTTCCACTTCATTCCGGGCTCGTTCGACGACGACGACGCCTTCGACAAACTCGCCGAGACCCTGGACGAGTTGAAGGAGCGCAACGGCATCACCGGCAACGCGGCCTTCTACTTCTCCATCCCACCGGCCGCGTTCCCGCTGGTGCTCAACCAGCTCAACCGCACCGGCATGGCCGACCCGTCGAAGACCGGCGGCTGGCGCCGGGTCGTGGTGGAGAAGCCGTTCGGCCACGACTATCAGAGCGCTGTGCAGCTCAACGAGCTCGTCGACGACGTGTTCATCCCGGAGGACGTCTTCCGGATCGACCACTACCTCGGCAAGGAGACAGTGCAGAACATCATGGCGCTGCGCTTCGCGAACAGTCTCTTCGAGCCGGTGTGGAACTCGAAGTACGTCGACAGCGTGCAGATCACCATGGCCGAGGACGTCGGCATCGGCACCCGGGCGGCGTTCTACGACGCCTCCGGCGCGGCCCGCGACGTGCTCCAGAACCACCTGCTCCAGCTCCTGGCGATGGTCGCCATGGAGGAGCCGACGAGCTTCGATCCCCAGGAGGTACGAGCCGAGAAGCTCAAGGTCCTCAAGGCGATCAGCCTCCCGGCCGACATCAGCTCCGGCTCGGTCCGCGGCCAGTACCTCCCCGGCTGGGTGGCCGGCGAGCGTGCCGTGGGCTACCTGGAGGAGCCGAACATCCCGGCGAAATCCACCACCGAGACGTACGCCGCGGTCCGCCTCGGCATTCAGAACCGGCGGTGGGCCGGCGTCCCGTTCTACGTACGGGTCGGCAAACGG
>DATMVU010000269.1:0-5812 GCA_035562875.1 Actinoplanes sp.
ACAACGACGCGGGGCCGGTGGTTCGTCCGTACGCGATGACCCAGGGCCGTGTCGCCCCGGCGGACTGCGACTTCGACCTGGTCGCGTTCGTCGTGGCGACGGTCCCCGACCTCACGTCGGGCCAGCAGTTGCAGCCGGAGCACCACGCCATCGTGGCTGCCGCCTGGGAGCCGATCTCGGTGGTCGAGCTGGCTTCTCAGCTCGACCTGTCGATCGGCGTGATCCGGGTGTTCCTCGGTGATCTACGCTCAGCGGGCTTGATCTCGCTGTACGAACCCCCGGCTGCTTCGCAGCCGCACGATGTCGACGTACTCAAGGCGGTTGTCAATGGACTCCGTGCGCTCTGACCGCAACGGCGGATCGTCGCGCATCCCGGTCGCTCTCAAGATCCTCATCGCCGGGGGATTCGGGGCGGGCAAGACCACCATGGTCGGATCGGTGAGTGAGATCCGGCCGCTGCAGACCGAGGAGGTCCTCACCGGCGCCGAGGGCGCTGACGACGTCTCCGGCGTGGAGGCGAAGACCACCACCACGGTCACCATGGACTTCGGCCGGATCACCATCACCGACGATCTTCAGCTCTACCTCTTCGGTACGCCGGGACAGGACCGGTTCTGGTTCCTCTGGGACGAGCTGTCCCAGGGTGCACTGGGTGCCGTGGTGCTGGCCGACACCCGGCGGCTGGCCGACTGTTTCCCCTCCATCGACTACTTCGAGCAGCGCGGTACGCCGTTCGTGGTCGCGGTGAACTGCTTCGACTCCGAGCACCGTTTCGCGCCGGAGGCGGTGGCCCGGGCCCTCGACCTGGATCCGGGTGTCCCGGTGGTCCTGTTCGACGCCCGTGACCAGGTCGCCGCCCGCAACGTGCTGATCGAGCTGGTGGAGTACGTGGCCCGTCGCCAACTCGCCACCGCCGGTCGCCGTTAACGCAGTTCCCGGGTCTGGGCTCCGGCCTGGGCCTGGGATTCCGGCGGGACGCAGATCAGCCGGGACGCCAGCCGGCGGACGGTCCGTGGCGTGACCAGACCCCGGCGTACCAGATCATCGGGGTTGATGAAGGGTCCGTTGTGGTGCCGGTCCAGGACGATCTGATGTGCCTCGACCCGATTGATCCCGGATAGCGTGGCGATGACGTGTTCCGGTGCGTGGTTGACGTCGATCAGGCCACCGTCGTCGTAGACGCGCGGTACCGGCGGTGCGGTGAACGGCTCGTTGTGCAGGATCTGCCGGTGTGTCTCCTGGAGACGTTCGCCGGGTTCGGCGCCGAGTTCGTCCAGGAAGAACTCCCGGGCGTCGCGGAACGCGGCGAGCGCCTCGGCCTGCCGGCCACTGCGGTAGAGCGCGATCATCAGCTGGGCCCGTAGGCCCTCCCTCAGCGGGAACTCCTCGACCAGGCGGGACAGTTCGGAGACCAGCCCGGCGAAGCCGCCCCGGGACAGTTCGATCTCCGCCCACAACTCCCAGGCGCTGGCCCGTTCCTCGTGCAGCCGGGTGCGGGCGGCCTCGAAGATCGGCCCGGTCAGGCCGCCGAGCGCCTCGCCCCGCCACAGGTCCAGTGCGGACCGGGCGATCCGGGCGGCGTCCTCCAGGTGCCCGGCCCGCCGTTCGGCGTCGGCGCGGGCCAGCCCGTTACGGAACTCCTCGCTGTCGAGGGCGCCGGTGTGCAGGACGTTGCCCGCACGGCGCCCAGCAACTCGAACCGGGCCGGCTCGGTCACCCCGAACACCTCCATCGACCAGCAGTTTTGTCAGTCGGCAGCGGAACCGCAACCGACGGCAGCGTAGCCGCAGCGTATCGGCAGCCGTCGTGTGGAGGCTTCTCCCATCAACCGCACCACCGAGCACATCACCGAGCCTGATGAGAGAAGGCAGATCGATGAACGTTGTCACCAAGCGCCTCACGACCGCCGCTGTCCTGCTGCTCGCCGGTTCCCTGCCGGCCGCCTGCGGGGTGGGCGCAGCCGTCCAGGACGCGGCCGAGGAGGTGTCCGCTGTCAGCAAGTTGACGGACGCGCTGCCGACCGCCGAGACACCGGTGTTCCGCTACGTGATCAAGGGCGGGGTGCACCCGATGAACGGTGTGGTGGACGCCCCGAACAAGTCGTGGACCCAGGAACTGTCCGAGGAGGTCCCGGACGCGGACTTCACCTTCTCGATGAAGCTGATGATCATCGACGATCAGGCGTGGACCCGGATGTCGTTCCCCGGCGCCCCGTCGGGCATCGGCCTGCCGAAGCTGCCGAAGAAATGGATGAAGCTGGACCTCGGCAAGCTGCCGGCGAAGGACGCCGAGGACCTGAGATACGACGGTGAGACCGATCCGGGGTACGTGGGGGCGCTCCTGCTGGCGGCCGCGGATCTGCGGGAGACCGCTGCGGGCACGTTCACCGGCACCACCGACCTGACCCGGACCACTGCCGCCGAGATCGTGGAACCGAAGGCGCTCACCGCCCTGGGGAAGAAGGCCGAGACGGCACCGCTGACCGTGACGGTGGACGCCGAGGGCCGGATCACCACGGCGGTGGTCGAGATCCCGTCGGCCGGCACCTACTCGGTCACCTACGACCAGTACGGCAGTGCCGCGGCGGTGAAGGCCCCGGCCGACGGGGTCAAGGCGCCGGCCGACGTCTACGAGTTCCTGAAGAGCTGAGTCCGGTGGCAGCACACCGCCGGTGGTATCGCGGGTCGACGGGGGTCCGCGACACCACCGGCGGTGTGCTGCCTTGTGATCCCGGCGTTCTGTGGTGGGATCGGCACATGGGTACGAGCCATGAATACGTCTTCGTCGGCTGCTACACCGGGGACAAGGGAGGCGAGGGGGACGGCATCACGCTGATCCGGCGTGATCCGGGCAGCGGGGAACTGACCCGGCTGGGGCTGGTCGCCCGCACCCCGTCCCCGTCGTTCCTGGTCCAGCACCCCACACTGCCGGTGCTGTACGCGGTGAACGAACTGGACCAGGGCACGGTCTCCGCCTTCGCGGTCGCCCCGGACTGCGCGCTGACTCCCCTCGCCACCCACTCCACCGGCGGATCCGACCCCTGCCATCTCGCGGTCACCGCTGACGGCCGGCACCTGGTGGTGGCGAACTACGCGAGCGGATCGGTGTCCGTACACCCCCTCGACGCCGAAGGCGTGCCCGGGGAGCGCAGCGACCTGCTGACCCTGACCGGCTCCGGCCCGGATCCGGAGCGTCAGGCCGGGCCGCACGCGCATCAGGTGGTTCCGGACCGTAACTCCGCCGACGTGCTGATCTCCGACCTGGGTTCGGACCGGGTGTGGCGGTCCCGGCTGGATCCGATCTCCGGCCGGCTGGGTGCCCCGGAGCCGGCGGTGACGGCGAAACCCGGTACCGGCCCGCGGCACCTGCTGCGCTCGGCCGACGGGGCGCTGCTGCTCGCCGGGGAGCTGACCGGCACGCTCTCCTGGTACCGCCCGGCGGGTGGCCCCACGCTCGAGCCGTACGGGGAGGCGGCGACGAGCACGCTGCCGGGACCGGTCTATCCGTCGGAGGTCACGATGGGCCGGGACGGCAGGTTCGTCTATGTCGCGAACCGTGGGCCGGACACCGTGTCGGCCTTCGCCTGGGACGGCTCGAGTGCCACGCTGATCGCCGAGGTGCCCACCGGCGGGGTCTGGCCGCGGCACATGATCCTGCTCGGCGATCACCTTTACGTGACGAATCAGCGATCACACAACGTGACCGTTTTCCGCATCGATCCGGAGACCGGGATTCCCGGAATTCAGGGTGAGCCCACCGGAGAGCCGACGCCGACCTGCCTGCTCCGGTGGAATCCGCCGATGATCAGGCCATAGATGAGATCGGACATTGTGGCGTGTCAGTGACGTAACCGACGTTACCTGGCGCGCCGCAGGTCCAGCCCTGCACCGATCGGCACTGCTTGACTACTCTCCGAAGTTTCTAGATCGTGAAGCGTCGGTCTGAGTAATTTTCGGCCGAACGTGTATGGCATTCAGCATCGGACATGCGCACTATTGAGCGCGTGTCTGGCCGCCATCGTAGGAACTTCAACTCAAGGGGAGCTAGCGTCGTCGGAGGTGCGATGGCGCTAGTCGTCGTCGTCGCCGGTACGTACCTCGGCTATCAGCAGTTCGCCGATTCAGGATGCACCGGTTCGGTGAACCTGACCGTCGCGGCTTCTCCCGAGATAAAGCCTGCCGTAGAGCAGGTCGTCACTCAGTGGCGCCAAGCAGGTGCCGAGGTCGATGGCACCTGCGTCGTCGTCGCCGTCAGCGAGGCCAACTCGGCCACCATCGCCGGCGCCGTCTCCCGCGACCACTCCGTCACGCTGCCCGGACTGGACAAGGCGCCCGACGCCGTCCAGGTCCCCGACGTGTGGATCCCCGACTCCTCCACCTGGTTGCTGCGCCTGCAGACCGAGGCCGCCGGCTTCCTGCCGAGCAACGTCACCTCGGTGGCGCAGAGCCCGCTGGTCCTGGCCGCGCCCGAGGCGATCGCCGAGAAGCTGGGCTGGCCGAACAAGAAGGTCGGCTGGAATCAGCTGCTCGGTAACTTCAACTCCGACGAACCGCTGTCGGTCGGCATCATGAACCCGACGATGGACTCGTCCGGTCTCACCAGCCTGCTCGCGATCAGTCAGTCGGTCGGCACCACCTCCGCGGCGGCGAACCAGGCCAAGACCCGCGCCCTGACCGTGCTGGCGAACAACAAGTCGAACCTGCGCCCGGAGCTGATGGCCCGGTTCCCCAAGTCGGAGGCCGACATCGGCAACGCCGACTCGGTGAGCCTGGCGCCGGTCTCCGAGGCGGACGTGGTGGCGTACAACGCCCAGCGCCCTGCCGTGCAGCTCGCCGCGATGTACCTGGAGCCCAACCCGGCCCCGATGGACTACCCGTACACGGTCATGCCGCAGGTGGTGGACCAGCAGAAGTCGGCGGCCGCCAGCGCGCTGCTCCAGCAGCTGTCCACGTCGTCGGCCAAGGACGCGCTGGCCTCGGCCGGTCTGCGGGTTCCGGACGGCTCCTACGGTGCCAGCTTCGCGGCCCCGATGGGCGCACCGCAGGCGTCGCCCGAGGTCACCGCCTCGGCCACCAAGTCGGCGAGCGGGGGCACCGCTGCCGCTGCCGAGACCGGTGCGGCCCTGAGTGCCGTGGTCGGTAGCTGGATCGCGATCACCACCCCCGGCCGGGCCCTGACGATCTTCGACACCTCCGGGTCGATGCTCGAGCCGGTGCCGACCGCCGGCGGCGCGACTCGCGCCAAGGTCACCCAGGATGCCGCGCGGACCGGTCTCGGGCTGTTCAGCGAGAAGTGGTCGGTCGGGGTGTGGCGGTTCTCCACCAACGAGAACGGCGCCCTGCCGTACAGGCAGATCGTGCCGATCAAGTCGCTCAGCACCTCCCGGACCGAACTCCAGCAGTCGATCGAGCAGCTGACCCCGAACAAGAACGGCGACACCGGTCTGTACGCCACCCTGCTCGCCGGCTACAAGCACGTGAAGAAGGACTGGGCACCGAAGAAGATCAACTCGGTCATCCTCTTCACCGACGGCCAGAACGACTTCGACGACGGCATCCAGGAAGAGGCGTTCAAGGATCTGTTCGCGAAGGAGGTCGATCCGACCAAGCCGATCCGGGTGATCCTGATCGGTATCGGCGAGGGCGCCAACGCGGACGAGATGAAGCGGATCCAGGCGCTCGACGAGAAGAACGTCGGTGTGTTCATCGCCAAGGACCCGACGACGATCACCACGATCTTCGCGCAGGCGATCGGTTCGCGTACCGGCGTCAAGTGACGATCCACTGAAACGGCCGCCGCCTCGATCGAGGCG
>DATMVU010000270.1:0-10910 GCA_035562875.1 Actinoplanes sp.
CCGGGTCGTCTTCACCGGCACTCCTGCCCGGCTGGTGGAACAAGCGGATACCGTGACGGCTCAGCACCTTCGTGAGTACGTGTCGTAGGGGGACTCTTGCGTAACGAACGCCTGGCCGAGTTCGGGACGACCATCTTCGCCGAGATGTCGGCGCTCGCGGTCGCCACCGGTTCGATCAATCTCGGTCAGGGGTTCCCGGACACCGACGGGCCGGCGAGCCTGCTGCGGTCGGCCGCCGACGCGATCCTGGCCGGGCGGGGCAACCAGTACCCGCCCGGTCCGGGCATCCCCTCCCTGCGTGCGGCGGTCGCCGGTCACCGGCGGCGTCACTACGGCCTGGAGTACGACCCGGACACCGAGGTGCTGATCACCGCGGGCGCCACCGAGGCGATCGCGGCGGCGCTGCTCGGGCTGCTCAATCCGGGCGACGAGGTCATCGCCCTGGAGCCGTACTACGACAGTTATGCCGCCTGCATCGCGATGGCCGGCGCGCGCCGGGTGCCGGTGACCCTGCATCCGCCCGCGTTCGGCCTGGACGTGGACGCGCTGCGGGCCGCCGTCACCCCGCACACCCGGGCCCTGCTGATCAACAGCCCGCACAACCCGACCGGTGCCGTGCTGTCCCGCGCCGAACTGCAGGCGATCGCCGACCTGGCCGTCGAGCACGACCTGGTGGTGATCACCGACGAGGTGTACGAGCACCTGGTCTACGACGACGCCGAGCACATCCCGCTGGCCACCCTGCCCGGCATGCGGGACCGGACGGTGTCGATCAGTTCGGCCGGCAAGACGTTCTCGGTCACCGGCTGGAAGATCGGCTGGGTCCTGGCCGCCCCGCCGCTGCTGGCCGCGGTCCGCTCGGCGAAACAGTTCCTGACCTACGTCAACGGCGGCCCGTTCCAGTACGCGGTGGCCGACGCCCTGGACACGCTCGGCCCCGAGTTCTACACCGGGCTGCGGGACTCGCACGCGGCCAGGCGCGACCTGCTGGCGGCCGGCCTGACCGATGCGGGGTTCCGGGTGTACGTCCCCCGGGGCACGTATTTCCTCACCACCGATGTAGCTCACCTGGGCGTCGACGGCGTGACGTTCTGCCGCGAACTCCCGGCCCGCTGCGGTGTGGTGGCCATCCCGTCGTCGGTGTTCTACGACAACAAGGCGGCCGGCGACTCCCTGGTCCGGTTCGCGTTCTGCAAACAGGAGACGGTCCTGCGGGAGGCCGCCGCCCGGCTCACGAGCGCAGGAAGGTGAGCACCGTCTGCAGGAACAGCGGGGACTCCAGGATGTCGTAGTGGGTGGTGCCGGGCAGGATCGCCAGGGCGTGCCCGCCCTCCGGCCGCCCGGACCGGTCCCAGCCGCCGTCACGCTGACCGCCGCCGAGCAGGGCGAAGATCTCGGCGTAGTGACCGGCGGGGACCATGTCGGCGTCGGCGCCGATGATCAGTGTGGGCACCCGCAGGCCGCGGATCCCCTCGGTCAGGTCGTAGTCCTGCCGCATCGCCTCACCGATCTTGCCGAGCAGGCGCGGGAAGTGTTCCGGATGCGGCGCGACCCGCTGGTACAGCTCGTACATCGGGGTGTCCTTCAGGAACGCGGCGGACTCCTCGCCCATCTGCCCCTGCTGGTCCAGGATCGCCGGGTAGGCGGCGTCCCGGCGGATCCCCATCGCTGCCGGGACCAGGCGGCCGATCTTCTCCGGGGATTCGATCGCCAGGTCCATGGCGACCTTGGCGCCGAGCGAGTACCCGACCACGTCCGGTTTCTCCAGGCCCAGGTGGTCGATGAGAGCCGCCACGTCCCGGGCCATCTCCCGTGAGTCGAGGGGCCGGTCGATGTCCGCGGTCCGGCCGTGCCCCTGCAGGTCGGGCAGGATCACCCGGTACTCCGCGGTGAACGCGGCCAGGAACTCCGGTGGGAACATCTCCCCGGAGCCGAGCCCGCCGTGCAACAGGATCACCGGCTTCCCGGAGCCGTGGATCTCGTAGTACAGGTTGATGCCGTTGACCTCGGCGTAGCTCATCGTCGTCTCCTCAGTGGTGTTCTCTGACGGGTAGACCAGCACATCCGTGCGAAGTCATCGGTGGCGTCGGCGGAGATTGCCAGTAGATTCCGTCGGGTGAGCGAAGGCATCGAAGGCCAGCTGGAACGGTTCCGTCCCGAGCTGATCGGCTACTGCTACCGGATGATGGGGTCGGCGTTCGAGGCCGAGGACGCCGTCCAGGAGACCCTGATCCGGGCCTGGCGCGCCCACGGCACGTTCGAGGGCCGGTCGTCGCTGCGGTCCTGGGTCTACCGGATCGCCACCAACGTGTGCCTGACCATGGCCGACGCCGCGCAGCGCCGGGTCCGGCCGATGGATCTGGGGCCGGCCGGTGACGGGCGGGCCGGTGATCCCGGCGCGATCCACCCGGAGCAGATCTGGGTGGGCCCGGTCCCCGACGAGCGGGTGCTGCCGGAGGGTTCCGACCCGGCCCACCTGATCGCCGGGCGGGAGTCGATCCGGCTCGCGTTCGTGGCCGCCCTGCAGCACCTGCCGGCCCGGCAGCGGGCGGTGCTGATCCTGCGGGAGGTGCTCGCCTGGTCGGCGCAGGAGACCGCCGAGCTGCTGGACACGTCGGTGGCGAGTGTCAACAGCGCCCTGCAGCGGGCCCGGGCCACCCTGTCCGCCGCGGGGCCGTCGGACGGGGACGCCTACCAGCCTCTCGACCCGGACCAGCGGGAGCTCCTGGCCCGTTACGTCAAGGCCTTCGAGGCGTACGACCTGAGTGCCCTGACCGCGTTGCTGCACGAGGACGCGACACTGTCGATGCCGCCGCTGGCGTTGTGGCTGCGCGGTCCCGGGCACATCACCGCGTGGATGACCGGCACCGGCAGCGGCTGCCGCGGGTCCCGGCTGTTCCCCACCGTAGCGAACGGGATGCCCGCCTTCGGCCAGTACCGTCCCGCCCCGGACGGCGACGGTCATCTCCCGTGGTCACTGGTCGTCCTGGGGGTCGAGGACGGCCGGATCACGTCGATCAACAACTTCCTCGACACCGCCCGGTTGTTCCCGCTCTTCGGGCTGCCCGAGCGGCTCCCGCAGGCCTAGCAGCACGATCAGGTCGCGCAGGTCCGGGCCGGCGTTGCGGATCACCAGGCGGTGCCCGTGCCGCCGGGCGGTCAGCCGCAGCCGGGCCAGGGCGGCGACCGTGGCCAGGTCCGCGGGGGCCCCGGCGACGTCGCACTCCAGGGTGCCGTCGCCGGTCACCGCGGCCGGTATCTCGGTCATGGTCGTGGAGACCGCTGGGTGGACGGGAACTCATCGCCACCCAGATTGATTACATGATTACGGCGTTTGATCGTCTATGGTGGACCGATGACGTCCGAGGAGAAGACGGTTCCCACGCTGTACGAATGGGCCGGCGGCACCGAGGCCTTCGAGCGGCTGACCGAGCTGTTCTACCAGAAGGTGACCGCTGACGAGGTGGTCGGCCCGCTGTTCGCCCACATGGATCCGGGCCACCCGCGTTATGTGGCGATGTGGCTGTCCGAAGTGTTCGGTGGCCCCGGCCGCTACACCGCCGAGCGCGGCGGTTACCCGCACATGCTCGGCCACCACCGGGGCCGCTCGATCACCGAGGTCCAGCGCCGCCGCTGGGTGAGCCTGCTGGCCGACGCCGCCGACGAGGCGGGGCTGCCGGACGACCCGGAGTTCCGGGCCGCCTTCATGGGCTACGTCGAGTGGGGCACCCGCCTGGCGGTGTCCAACTCCCAGCCCGATGCGGCCCCGCCCGGCGAGGCCCCGGTGCCGCACTGGGGCTGGGGTGTGGCACCGCCCTACCAGGGTTAGACCCTCGCCGGGACCGGCAGGGTGGGGGCGGCCGGCGTGGCCGGGACGATCGACTTCTCGACCGCGATCGCGTGCCACAGGCAGAACATCGCCACCGTCCACACCTTCCGGGACCGGTCGTGCTCGCCGCGCCGGTGCTCGGCCAGCAGACCCCGGGCGTACTCCAGGTCCAGCATGTCGCCGGCCTGCGAGGTGGCGAACAGGTGATCCACCCAGTCGCCGATGCCACCGCGCAGCCACAGCCGGGCCGGGGTCGGGAACCCCAGCTTGCGGGCGTGCCGCACCGACTCCGGGACGATGCCCTTCATCGCCTCGCGCAGCGCGTGCTTGGTGACCTGCGAGCCGTGCGGCAGCTTCAGCTCGGTCGGCAGGCCCGCGGCGGCCGCGTACACCTGCTGGTCCAGGAACGGCACCCGCAGTTCCAGGCTGTGCGCCATCGACATCCGGTCGGCCTTCACCAGGATGTCCCCGGGCAGCCAGGTGTGCAGGTCGACGTACTGCATCGAGGCCACGTCGTCGACGTCGGCGGTCTCGGCGTACAACGGGCCGGTGATGGAAGTGTGGGGCTGGGCGGTGAACCGCAGCAGCCGGGCCTTCTCCTCCGGGGAGAAGTTGCGGGCGTTGCCGTAGTAGCGCTGCTCGATCGGGGTGGTGCCGCGCTCCAGGAACGACCGGCCGCGCACCCCCTCCGGCATCACCTCGGCCAGGTGCCGCAGTCCGCGTTTCAGTCCGGCGGGCAGCTTCTCCACCCCGCCGAGCGACAGCGGCTCCCGGTAGATGGTGTAGCCGCCGAACAGCTCGTCGGAGCCCTCGCCGGACAGCACCACCGTCACGAACCTCGACGCGGTCCGGGCCAGGAAGTAGAGCGGGATCAGTGACGGGTCGGCGATCGGGTCGTCCAGCAGCTGGATGATCCGCGGCAGGTGGGTGAGCACGTCCTCGTCGGTGACCACCGTCGGGGTGAGCCGGATGCCGAGCTGGTCGGCGGTGTCCTGGGCGATCTCGATCTCCGAGTAGCCCTGCGCGGCGAACCCGGCGGTGAACGCGTGCAGGTCCGGCTTCTCCCGGGCGGCCAGGGCGGCGATCGCCGACGAGTCGACGCCGCTGGACAGGAACGTGCCGACCGGCACCTCGGCGTGCAGGTGCTTGCGGACACTGTTCGTCAGCGCGTCCTGGATCGCCTGGTAGGCGGCCTCCGGCTGGACCCGCAACGGTCGCAGCGACGGCTTGAACCAGCGGTGCAGCCGCACCCCGCCACCCGGGGTCCAGACCATCCGGTGTCCCGGCGGCAGCCGCCGGATGTGCCGGTGCAGGCTGATCGGGTCCGGCACGAACTGGAACGTCAGGTAGTGCGCGACCGCCTCGGTGTCCAGTGCCGGGCCGGCCGGGGCGGCGAACGGGTCCAGGGCCTTGCGTTCGCTGGCCAGGTGCAGCCCGTCCGCGGTCTCCAGGACGTACAGCGGCTTGATGCCGAACGCGTCCCGGGCCGCGTGCAGGGTACCGGTCCGGTGGTCGTAGGCGACGAACGCGAACATGCCCCGCAGCCGCGGCAGTGCCGCCTCACCCCAGTAGTGGAACGCCGCGGCCAGGACCTCGCTGTCGCCGTCGGTGGCGAACGCGGCGCCGTGTTCCCGGATCAGGTCCGACCGCAGTTCCCGGTAGTTGTAGATCTCGCCGTTGAACACCACGGTCCAGCGGTCGGCGTACCGCAGCGGCTGCACCGAGTGCTCCCGGTCGATGATCGCGAGCCGTTTGAAACCGAACGCGTACCCGTCGCCGGCCGCAATCTGCGTGTCGTCGGGGCCGCGGTGGTGCAGGGTCGCCAGTGCGGCGGCGAAAGCATCGTGGAAAGCGGCGTCCAGCGGTCCGGCGTCCGGCCGGCTGCTGACGAAAGCACTCAGGCCACACATCGCAGAACCTCCTTGGATAACGAGGAGGTGACCGTAGACAGCGGCCTGTGAAGAACTTGTGCGGAAGCTGACGAGAACCCGCACGGCACGATTCCGGGATCTGATCTTCATCGGTTCCTCGCATTTCTCGACCTGCTGGACAAGCTGGGCCAGAATGCGAAACGTGACCGCCCGTATCCTGGTAGCCGACGACGACCCCAAACACGCCCAGCTGATCCGCCTGTACCTGGAACGCGAAGGCCATCAGGTGCTGACCGTGGGTGACGGCCGGGCGGCCCTGGAACAGACCCGGGCCCGGCGCCCCGACCTGCTGGTACTGGACTGGATGATGCCCGAGGTCGACGGCCTGGACGTCTGCCGCATCCTGCGCGCCGACCCGGACGCCGGCCTGGCCAACGTGGCGATCCTGCTGGTCACCGCCCGGTCCGCGGAGAACGACATGCTGCTCGGCCTGGACATCGGCGCCGACGACTACCTGGCCAAACCGGTCAGCCCGCGGGAGCTGACCGCCCGCATCCGGGCACTGCTGCGCCGCACCCGCGGCAACGAGGCGGCCGAGATCCTGCGGGTCGGCGACATCGAGGTCGATCCACCCCGGTTCGAGGTACGGGTGGGCGGCGCGCCCGTCCGGCTCACCGCCAAGGAGTTCGGCATCCTGGAACTGCTCGCCCGGGACCCCGGCCGGGTCTTCACCCGCGGGCAGATCCTCGACAAGACGTTCGGTTTCGAGAACGAGGTGTCCGAGCGCACCGTCGACGCGCACGTGGTCAACCTGCGCCGCAAGATCGAGGTCAACCCCGCCGAGCCGCGGTACGTGCAGACCGTCTACGGCCGTGGCTACCGGATGGCCGAACAGTGAGTTTCCGCCTGCGCATCTTCCTGCTCGTGCTGGTCGTCACGGCCACCGCGATCGGGGCGACCGCCTGGCTCACCCTCAGCCTCACCCGCCACGAACTCACCCGCGCCGAGGAGGCCCGCGACCGGCACCAGGCCCAGGTCGCCGAGGCGGTCCGCACCTTCGGCATCCGCAACGGCCAATGGAGCGGCATCGACAAGGTGGCCGCCGAGCAGGCCGCCACGACCGGCCTGCACATCCGGATCCTGACCCGCGAGGGCGACGAGGTGCTCGCCGACTCCGACGCGCTGGAGGGCCGGTACGTCGGACCGGTCCAGCTGCTGCCCGCCGACATCGACCCGCTGCCGCAGATGACCGAGGAGATCGTCGTCGCGGCCTACCAGCACGGTGACGAAATCGACAAGAAGATCCCCGAGAGGGTACGGAGCAACAGCGACCTGAGCCGGCCGGCCGGCCGGGAGACCGCGGTACGCAACCGGCCCCGCCTGCCCGCCGACCTGTTCGCGGCCGAACTCCCCGGTGACGACCCGGCCCGGGCTGCCCTGCTGCAGGTCACCCAGTACCGGGCCGCGCTCGCCACGATCCGCTGCATGGCCGACCGGCACGGCTACCCGCCGTCCCTCACCCTGGAGACGCCGCCCTACCTGGACGATGAACGCCGCACCGCGCAGCCCGGCTGCGTCGAGGACACCGTCCGCAAGGTCCTCGGCGAGGCGGCCTGGCTCGACGACGCGTGGTTCCCGCTCGCCGTCTGCGACCGGGCCGCCGCCGGGTACGGCCACTGCCTGGAGAGCGGGTTCGCCCAGGCCGCGGCCACCGCGTCGGCAGTGCCGGTCCGGGTCTACTTCGGTGCCCGGCAGGACACCGAACTCGCCCCGCTGCAACGGCCCGCCCTGTTCGCTGCGGCCGGCCTGCTGCTGGCCACCGCCCTCGGCACCGCCTGGATCGCCCGCCGGGTCAGCCGCCCGGTCCGGCTGCTCACCGGCGCCTCCCTGCAACTGGCCTCCGGCCGGCTCGACGTCCGGGTCCCGGCCAAGGGGGAGGACGAACTGGCCCGGCTGTCCGGCGCCTTCAACGCCATGGCCGAAGCGTTGCAGCGCAGCGAGGAACGCCAGCGCCGGCTGGTCGCCGACGTCGCCCACGAACTGCGCACCCCGCTGTCCAACCTGCGCGGCTACCTGGAAGGACTCGCCGACGGCGTGATCGAGCCCAGCCCGGAACTGTTCGCCTCCCTGCACGAGGAGACCCTGCTGCAACGGCGCATTCTCGACGACCTGCAGGTGCTGGCGCTCGCCGAAGCCGGGGAACTCGGCTACGACCCGGTGCCGCTCGACCTGTCCGAGCTGGCCACCACCGCCGCCACCGCACACCGGGCGGTCGCCGGGAACGCCGGCGTCGAGGTCACCGTGGACGCACCCGAGCCGGTCGAGGTGTGTGCGGATCCGGACCGGATGCGGCAGGTGCTCGGCAACCTGATGAGCAACGCGATCCGCTACACCGACGCCGGCGGCCGGGTCGAACTGCGGGTCATCAGGAGAGGACCGGACGCCGTCCTCACCGTCCGCGACACCGGGGTCGGCATGAACCCCGACGAGGTCTCCCGGGCCTTCGACCGGTTCTGGCGCGCCGACCCGGCCCGGCAGCGCACCACCGGCGGCTCCGGGCTCGGCCTGACCATCGTCCGCCGGATCATCGCCGACCAGGGTGGTGACATCAGCGCCGAGAGTGTCCCCGGAACCGGCACCACGTTCACCGTCCGGCTCCCCGCCGTCACCCAGATGGCGCGCATTCTGGACGAATGACGATCCGGGCTCGGTTTCTCCGCGTATCGGCGGTCAGGGATCATGGAATCCCTCCGACGCCCCCGCGGAAAGTAGGACACGGATGTCCCGAAACAGAGTGCTCCTCGCCGTGGCCGCGGTCCTGGCGGTGGCGGGTCTCCTCGTCCTGACCGGAGTCGTGCCGCCGCTGACCGCCGAGGGCCGGAAGGCCTGGTACCTGGAGCGGGCCCTCGACGACCTCGCCGAGACCACACCCGGCTTCGCGGTGGCGGTCCTCGACAAGGCCGGTGAGCGGGAGTTCACCTACCGCGGGTCGGACCGGTTCGACACCGCCAGCGCCGTCAAGGTCGCGGTCCTGGCCTGCGTCCTGCTGCACGCCCAGGACCAGAACCGGTCGTTGACCGGCACGGAACGCGGACACGCCGAGCGCATGATCAAAGCCAGCGACAACGACGCCACCACCGCCCTGTTCACCAGCGTCGGATCGGCCGCCGGCCTGACGAAGTGCGACGAACGGCTCGGCATGCAGGACACCGAGGTCGACGGGGAGTGGGGCACCACCACGACCACCGCCGAGGACCAGCTGCGGCTGCTCGGCAACCTGGCCGACGACGAGAGCGAACTCTCCCTCGAACGCCGCAAATACGTCTTCACCCTGATGTCGCAGGTCAACGCCGACCAGGTGTGGGGTGTGCCGTCCGCCGCCCGGGACGGTGAAGAGGCACTGGTCAAGAACGGCTGGGACACCCGCGCCGACGACGGCGGCCGCTGGGTCGTCAACACCCTCGGCCGGCTCGTCTCCACCGATCGCAGCACCGACGTCACGGTGGTCGTCCTCTCACACGGCAGCGCCACCAAAGAGGACGGGGTCGCACTTGTCGAGAAGGTCGTCGCCGCCACCCGCGAACACCTCGGCTACTGACCGGTCCCGATCAGGGCGGCGATCTCCAGGGCGGCCCGTCGGGGGTCGCCGTTCCAGCGCGACGGGAACGCGTCCACCAGCAGCCAGCCGGCCCGGTGCAGGGCCGACTGCCGGGCCAGGTGCGCGGCCGGCCCGTCCGGATGCACCCCGCACAACACCCCGACCGGGCCCGCGCACAGGTCCAGACGCCACGAACCGACCGTGTAGCCCGGACGGACCGGTACCTCCAGGCGCTTCAGCTCGACGGCCAGCCGGGCCGCCCAGCCGATCGGTTCCGGTCCCGGCGGGAGTTCCCGGCCCGGTTCGGCGGCGTACGCCAGATAGTCGGCCAGCAGCCCCGGCGGCGCCTCACCCAGCGCGCTGAGCAGCACCAGCCGCTGCCGGGCCCGGGTGATCATCACGTTGAACAACTGCGGATCGGTGACGAACCGGCGCCGCCCCGCAGTGTCCTCAGCGGTCAGCGCCAGGGACACCACCACCGCGTCGGCCTCGCTGCCCTGGAACGCGTGCACGGTGCCGGACCGCAGCCCCAGCTCCTCGATCCGCTCCACCGGAAAAGCCGTGACCAGCGCCTTCTCCAGCGTGTCGGCTTGCGCCCGGAACGGGGTCAGCACCCCGATGCTGCGGAACCCGGCTGCCGCCAGCCGCTCCACCGCCGTCACCGCCGCGGGCACCTCGTCCCCGTCGACGGCGACCACCTCGACGGCCCGTGCCGCGTCGGCCGCCGGCGTCCGGGTCATGACCGCGATCCGGTCGTCGTAGAACCGCTTCGCCGAGAACCCGATCAGATGCGGCACACTGCGGAAATGCTCGGTCAGCCAGGTGGCCGGGGCAGCCGCGGCGGCCAGATCGAAGACGCTCACCCGGCGCACGTCCAGCCGGTCGTCGGCACCGTGCCGGTCCAGCACCTCCGCCACCCCGGCATCACTGACGAACGACACGAACCGCAACTGCCGCGGATCCCCGACCACCAGCGCCCGCTGGGCCCGGGCCAGCACCGGAGCCGCCCGCACCTGATCGACGTGCGACGCCTCGTCGATCACCACCAGATCGAACAGCCCCGGCGCCGCGGGCAGCAGATCCTCCACGTCGGCGACCGTGCCGATCCACAACGGCAGCGCCCGCACCAGCGGCGCCGCGTCCAGCCGGGCGAGCAGTTCCCGCCGCCGGTTCCGGCCCGCCCGTAACGCCGTGGCCAGCGCGGCAGCCGCCCGCCGCCCGTCGCCATCCCACCGTTTCGTACTGCGCGCCGCATGCCGCACCGAGGTGCCGGCCGCCTCCCGCAGCGCCGCCTCCGCCTCGTGCAGGGCCGCCCACCGCCCCGCGAGGTCCCCGCCGCCACTCACCGCGAGCCGCGCGGCCGCCCGTTGCACCGTGGCCGCGGCCAGAGCCTCGAAAACCCGTTGTTCCGGTACGCCGGACCCGACCCGCAGAACCCGCCGTGCCCGCTTCCGATCACCCCGGGCCCGCCACCGCCCCCACCATCCGGCCGATCCGGCAGCCCCGTCGGCGCCGGCCGGGCCGAGGAGGCGGGACACCTCGGTGAGGTCGGTGGTGTGGTCGAAGGCGCCCGGGACGTCGGCGGTGAGGGCGGCCAGTGCCGGCTCCACGT
>DATMVU010000271.1:0-2133 GCA_035562875.1 Actinoplanes sp.
GAGAGATCGAGTTCGATGCCAGTCAGGTAATTGACTGTATCAAGGCGAACGACCGAAAACGGCCGGGCAGGAAGCGCCTGCCCGGCCGTACGCGAAGGGTCCGTCAGGAGACGGTCACGGCGGTCCAGGAGACCGGGGGCAGCTCGATGGTCAGGACGCCGCCGGTCAGGGCCGCGGTGTCGTTGGTGCGGGGCGTGACCCGGTCCGGGTCGGTGAGCGTGTTGGCGGCGTACGGATCCTCGTCCCAGATGCCGGTCGCGGACACCGTCGTCAGGTCGCCGAAGCCGGACAGGTCGACGGTCACCGTGGTGGCGTCGGTGGTCGAGCGGTTCTGCAGGAACAGCCGGACCGAGGAGCCGTCCGTGGTGGCGGCGGCCGCCACTGCGGGGACCTCGCCGTACTTGGCGGTGGTGATCGTCGAGGCGTCCAGGGACACCTTCAGGGCGGTGCCGTGGGCGGCCGCCGCGGTGAGCGCGAACGGGTGGAACGTGGTCTGCCGCCAGGCCGGGCCGCCGGGCTCGGTCATGATCGGGGCGATCACGTTCACCAGCTGGGCCAGCGACGCCGTGGCGACCCGGTCGGCGTTGTTGAGCAGGGTGATCAGCAGGCCGCCCATGGTGACCGCGTCGGCGACGTTGTAGACGTCCTCCAGCTGACGGGGTGCGACCGGCCACTCGTCGATCGGGAAGGTGCCCTCGACCTCGTTCCAGCGGGTGAAGTACCAGACGTTCCACTCGTCGAAGGAGATCTTGACCGGCTTGTCGGAGCGTTTCACCGCGGCCACGTGGTCGATGGTGGCGGCGACCGACGCGATGAAGCGTTCCATGTCGACGCCGGAGGCCAGGAAACTCGCGAGGTCGCCGTCGTACTCCTGGTAGTAGGCGTGGCAGGAGATGTAGTCGACGTCGTCCCAGGTGTGCTCCAGGACCGTGCGTTCCCACGTACCGAAGGTGGGCATGTCGCGGTTGGAGGAACCGCAGACGACCAGCTGGAGGCGGTTGTCGACCATCCGCATGGCCTTGGCGGTCTGCGAGGCCAGCTTGCCGTAGTCGTCGGCGTTGCGGTGGCCGAGCTGCCACGGGCCGTCCATCTCGTTGCCGAGGCACCACATGGTGACGCCGAACGGCTCCTCGCGGCCGTTGGCCCGGCGCTGGTCGCTGCGTTCGGTGCCGGCCGGCACGTTGGCGTATTCGACCAGGGCGGTGGCCTCGGCGACACCGCGGGTGCCGAGGTTGACGGCCAGCATCAGCTCGCTGCCGACCAGGTCCAGCCAGGTCTGGAACTCGTGCAGGCCGACCTGGTTGGTCTCGGTGGTGTGCCAGGCCAGATCCAGCCGGCGTGGACGGGACGCAGCCGGGCCGACGCCGTCCTCCCAGCGGTATCCGGAGACGAAGTTGCCGCCGGGGTAGCGGATCGTGGTGACGCCCAGTTCCTTGACCAGTTCGACCACGTCCCGGCGGAAACCGTCGGGGCCCGCGCTGCGGTGGCCGGGCTCGTGGATGCCGTCGTAGATGTGCCGGCCCAGGTGTTCGACGAAACCGCCGAACAGGCGTCGGTCGACCGCGCCGATCCGGAACGCCGGGTGCAGGGTCAGACGGGCGTGGGCCATGGCGGAGTCTCCTGGTTCTTGATCTTGACGCAATCGCACTGTCTCATCTCCGGTCCGGTCCGTGCCAGCGTTTGTCGGGTCCGGATCGACGCCGGTCGAGCGGGTATACCTTCACAGAAGATCAACTCACGAAGGGTGGCCTCTTGCCTCCACCTCCCACCGTCGGCGTCGACGTCGGCGGGACCAAGACCCACATCGCCGTCGTCGCCGACGGCACCCGCCGTGACGTGCTGATCCCGTCCGCCGACTGGCGGCGCGGCCGGCTCTTCGAGGACCCGGGCAACCTGGCCCGGCTGGCCGAGCTGATCACCGCGACCGTGCCCGGCCCGTACCGGATCGCCATCGGCCTGCACGACCTGGACACCGAGGAGCAGCGCGCCGTCGCGGTCGAGGACCTGACCCGGCGGCTGCCCGGCAGCGTCCGGGTGGTGAACGACGCCGAGTTGCTCGGGCCGGCCGCCGGACTCGACGAATGTCTGAAACTGATCGTCGGCACCGGTGCCATCGCCCTCGGCACCGGCGCC
>DATMVU010000272.1:0-1784 GCA_035562875.1 Actinoplanes sp.
GGTGACCGGGGAACCGGAGGACGCCCGGGTGGCCCGCAGCATGGAGTGGGCACTCGGCAACCTGGCCGGGCCGATCACCGTGGCGGTGCTGGCCCGGCAGGCGCACATGTCGGAGCGCACCTACCTGCGGCAGTTCCAGCGGGCCACCGGCACCACCCCGATCCGCTGGCTGATCGACCGCCGGGTGCAGGCCAGCCTGGCCCTGCTGGAGACGACCCGGGTGCCGATCGAGGAGGTGGCGACGGCTGTCGGCTTCGAGACCGCAGTCACCTACCGGCATCACTTCGGCCGGGCGATGCGCACCTCACCGTCGGCCTACCGCCGCGCCTTCCCGCCGTGACGGGTCGTGGTTCACCGCAGCCGGACGATGAGTGATCCTCCTGGCGGGACGGTCACCGACACCGGCACCTCGCGGCCGGTCAGCGCGTCGTGGCCGGGGCCGGGCAGGTGCGCCTGGCCGGGCACGTCCCCGTGATTGAACAGGAACAGCAGGTCACCGCGCCGGACCGCCTCCATCCGCGGGGGCAGGCCGGGCAGCACCGGCATCAGCCCGGCCTCGGCGGCCACCTGGTCCAGCAGCCGGCGCAGCGCGTCGTCGTCCAGGCCGGGCGAGACGTACCAGGCGGCACCGGCACCGAACCGGTGATGGGTGATCGCGGGCGCCCCGGCCAGCACGTCACCGGCATAGCGGACGAGCGTCTCGGCACCGGCCGTCTCGACCCGCTCACTCCACCGCAGAGCCCGGTCACCGTTGTCGAGCGCGATCGACCCGTCCGGCTCCAGCGGACGCCACTCGACCACCCGTACCCCCAGAAGGTCTTTGAACGCCCCCGGATAACCACCGAGCCGGATCCGCCCGTCCGGCTCCGCGATGCCGCTGAGATGGTCCACCACCAGGTGGCCACCGTCGGCGACAAAATCCCGGAAGGCCGCGGCGACCTCGTCGGAGACCAGATAAAGATGCGGGAGGACCACCATTTTGTACGATCGGAGCCGCTCGGCGAGATCGTCCAGCCCCGGGAAGACGAAGTCGGTGACGATGCCGGAGTGGTAGAGCGCCCGGTGCGCCTGCTGAACCGCCCCCGGGTAATCGATCTGCTTCGACGGCAGCCCGCCCGCCTGCAGCGCCCACCACGACGGCGCGTCCCAGGCGATGGCCACCTGCGCCGGGGTGTTGCCGAGTTCCCCGCGGCCGAGTGTCTTCAGGGTGCGGCCGAGCCCGATCGTCTCCCGGAAGACCGGGCTGTCCGGGCCGGCGTGCGGCACCAGCGCCGAGTGGAACATCTCCGCTCCGCCGCGCGGCTGCCGCCACTGGAAGTACATCGCCCCGCGCGAGCCCCGGGCCAGGTAGTTCAGGCTGTTGCGGGTGAGCTGGCCGGGCTCCTTGGCGTGCATCCGGCCGGCGGTGTAGACCAGGTTCGGGGCGGTCTCCATCAGCAGCCACGAGCCGTTGCCCCAGCCCCGGGCCAGGTCCCCACCGAAGGCGGTCTCCACCTCGGTGCCGTAACCGGCGGTGGCCGGGTAGTGGTCGACGGCGACCAGGTCCACTTCGGCGGCCCAGCGCGCGTGGTCCACACTCACCCAGCCGCCCTGCACGAAGTTGGTGGTGACCGGCACCTCCGGGTTCGCCGCGCGCAGCAGGTCCCGCTGTTCGATGTAGCCACCGAGCAGTTCGTCGGAGAGGAACCGGCGGAAGTCCAGCACGTGTGCCGGGTTGGGCAGGTACTGGGTGGCCCGCGGCGGCAGGATCTGCGCCCAGTCCGAGTAGCGCTGACTCCAGAACG
>DATMVU010000273.1:0-16148 GCA_035562875.1 Actinoplanes sp.
GGCGACCAGGTTGAACACGCCGGGCGGCAGTTCGGCCTCGGCGCATGCGTCGGCCAGCAGGTACGCGGTGAGCGGGGTCAGCTCGCTGGGTTTGAGCACCACCGTGTTGCCCGCTGCCAGCGCCGCGCCGACCTTGGCGACGACCTGGTGCAGCGGGTAGTTCCACGGGGTGATCGCACCGACCACACCGACCGGTTCGTGCACCACGAGCGAGTTGCCGATGACCTCGTCGACGGGTGGGTGGGCGGCGAGTTCGGCGTATCCGGCGAGGACGGTGAGCGGCAGTCCGGCCTGCACCGCCTTGGCGATCTTGAGTGGGGTGCCGAGTTCCAGGCCGACGATCCGGGCGATCTCGTCGGCGCGGGCGGCGAGGGCCCGGTGCAGCCGGCCGAGGGCGGCACCGCGATCGGCGGGCGAGGTGGCCGCCCAGCCGTCGAAGGCGCTGCGGGCTGCGGAGACGGCCAGGTTGACGTCTTCGGCGGTGCCCGCCGGCACATGCCCGATCACCTCCTCGGTGTACGGGTTCTCCACAGCGATCCGGTCGGGCGCATCGGGCGGCACGAAGGCGCCCCCGATCCAATGCTGGTCACGGAAGACCGACGTCATCGGCGTACCCCCTGGTCGTAGCGTTGGGAAAGGCTGTCGATCAGCAGATCCAGCCCGAGTTCGAAGGCGCCCTCGTCGACGGCGTCACGATGTGCGGCGAGTTCGTGGGCGCGGTGCAGGTACGGGAACCGGTCGTAGAGACCGGGGTCGTTCTCGAAGCCGAGCGCGAACGAGCCGAGCGCGGATCCGGTGATCAGGTAGCGCATCAGGGCGCCGATGTGGGTGGCCCGGGCTCGCGACCAACCGGCGTTGATGAGTGCGCCGTAGACCGCTTCGGCCATCGCCAGTCCGGCCGGGCGGCGGCCGGGACCGGTGGCGAGCACCGGCACGATGTTCGGGTGTGCGGTGAGGACCGCGTGGTACGACTTGGCCCACAGTCGCAGCCCGTCACGCCAGTCGGTGCCCTGGAAGCCGGAGATGTCGACCTGGGCGACCACCGCTTCGGCCACCGCGTCGACGATCTCGGCCTTGGTGGCGAAGTGGTTGTAGAGCGACGGCCCCTGCACCCCCAGCTCGGTGGCGAGGCGCCGCATCGAACAGGCTTCGATGCCTTCGGCGTCGATCAATGCGGCCGCTGCTTCGACGATGCGCTCCCGGGTGAGCAGCGCCTGCCGCGGGCGGGCCATGGGAACTCCCTGAGAAAACCGATTTCACCACTGGACGTGTAAAAACTTACGCCGCTAGTTTAAGCACAGCTGCGACGTACATCACTAAGAAGGAGTTCCGGATGACGACGCTATCCCTCGCCACTGTTCTCGCCGAGGCCGCGCGCAGGTACCCCGAAAAGGTAGCGATCGTCGACGAGACGGGCGGTCGAATCAGCTATCACGATCTCTGGGTGCAGACCCGGTCGTACGCCGCAGGGTTGCAGGATCTGGGGGTCGGCCCCGGCGACACGGTGGCGATCATGATTCCGAACGTGGCCGACTTCCCCCGGGTCTACTTCGCCGCGCTCGCCGTCGGCGCCCGGATCGTGCCGGTCTCGCTGCTGCTCAACGCGGAGGAGGTCGGTTACGTCCTCACCGACAGCGGCGCCGATCTGCTCGTCACGCACTCCGCGATGCTGCAGGTCGGGGCAGCCGCGGCGGCCGCCACCCAGACCAGGCTGGTGAACGTCGGCCCACTCCCGGCCGACCTGCCTCAGTACCCGCCACGGTTGGAGGAGATCTCGGCCGGAAAGGACCCGTTGCGGACGTACGTCACTCGCGAGGCCGAGGACGTGGCGGTCGTCCTCTACACCAGTGGCACCACGGGTAAACCGAAGGGCGCCATGCTCACGCACCTGAACCTGGTGATGAACGCGGCGGTGAACGTCTTCGACGTGCATCCACTGACCGGCGACGACGTGGTGATGGGCTGCCTGCCGCTGTTCCACACGTTCGGCCAGACGGTCGGGATGAACGCGACGTTCCGGCTCGGCGGGACGCTGGTGCTGCTGCCCCGGTTCACCGGTGAGGCGGCCATCGAGCTGATGATCCGGGAGAAGGTGACGATCTTCCACGGCGTGCCGACGATGTACATCGGCCTGCTCGAGGCGGCGCCGAAGGCGGAGCGCCTGCCTCAGCTCAAGCTGTGCGTCTCCGGCGGGGCGTCGCTGCCGGTGGCGGTGCTGGAGAAGTTCGCCGCCGCGTTCGGTTCGACGATCTGGGAGGGGTACGGGCTGAGCGAGACCTCGCCGACGGCCACCACCAACC
The DNA here is from genome assembly GCA_035562875.1 of Actinoplanes sp. Classification (GTDB taxonomy): domain Bacteria; phylum Actinomycetota; class Actinomycetes; order Mycobacteriales; family Micromonosporaceae; genus Actinoplanes. Next base: position 2,301 of record DATMVU010000273.1, read on the forward strand.
AGCCGTCGTTCGGTGCGAAGCCGGGCACCGTCGGTCACCCGATCTGGGGTGTCGAGGTGGAGATCGCCCGCCCGGAGGTGCCGGAGAGCATCGAGTTCCTGCCGGACGGCGAGTTGGGCGAGATCGTGATCCGCGGGCACAACGTCTTCGCCGGCTATCTGAACCGGCCGGAGGCGACAGCGGAGGCCCTGGTCGACGGCTGGTTCCGGACCGGTGACCTGGGGGTGCGCGACGAGCAGGGCTTCATCAGCATCGTCGACCGGACCAAGGACCTGATCATCCGTGGCGGATTCAACGTCTACCCGCGTGAGGTGGAGGAGGTGCTGGCCCGGCATCCGGGGATCCAGCAGGTCGCGGTGATCGGGGTCGCCGACGAGACGCTCGGTGAGGAGATCTGCGCGATCGTCGTTCCGTCGTCTCCCGAGCTGACCGAAGAGGCCCTGGTCGAGTGGTCGAAGGAGCACTTGGGCAAGCACAAGTACCCGCGTCAGGTCCGCTTCACCGAGTCGCTGCCGCTGGGGCCGAGCATGAAGGTGCTGAAGCGGGAGCTGCGTAAGCAGTACTCCTAACTCAGCAAGGTGGGCAGCTCCGCCACGATCGGCACGTCGGCGGGCAGCCACGGCACACTGTCCAGCTGGTCCACGGTCAGCCAGCGCATGGAGCGGTGCTCCAGCGCCTCCGGTACGTCTCCGTTGAGGAGTTCGACGGCGTACACCCGGAGCACGGCCCGGCCGTGGGCCAGTGGCACGTCGGGTCCGACCCGGTCGCCGACCGCCACCCGGACACCCAGTTCCTCGGCGCACTCCCGGGCCAGGGCCGCCTGCTCGGTCTCGCCCGGCTCGACCTTGCCGCCCGGGAACTCCCAGCGCCCGGCCGCCTCCGGCGGTGCGCTGCGTTCGCAGGCGAGCACCCGTCCGGCGGTGATGATCACAGCCGCAACGATCACTCTGGGTGATGTCGAAGGCTTGACGTATTGTTCGGACCGCATGGAGTCAAAGATCTCACGAAAGTTCATCGGGCAGGTTGCCCGCTGGCGTCCTGATCGTCACCCAAACACGGATATGTGGGCGTGGACAGCGGTGGCCGGACGGACGAAACTGTGGGGCACCGACCATGACGACTCGGCGACAGTTCGGCCACAAGCCGGCAACGACGCTAAGGGGGTGGCAGTGCGGGCGAGAAGACGCCGGAACTCCGACTCGGATTATCTCAGTGACGCGCTGACTCTGCTGAGCGGATGGACCCGTGACGGGGTCCAGCTGCGCCGCGAGCTCGCGTGCGACGACAGTCAGCACGCTGCACTGACGGAACGCATCAAAGTCGCCGCGGACACGCTGCACATCCGCCCGACGATCAAGCGCTCCGACGGTCACACTCAGATCTGTCTCGGCCAACAGGGCGGCACGGACATCACCGACGGTGAGGTCACCCTGGCCGCCCGGATCGAGGATTTCTACCGCACCGTGGTCGAGGCGACGTAGATCAAAAGGACTACGCTGCCCGGCATGACTGACGTGGTATACGACAACAAGGGTCAGCTCGAGCAGATCCAGGGCGGTCTGCTGGAGGGCGAGCAGATCATCGCCGTCTACGACGCGATCGGTGCCGGGACCGGCTTCATCGGGCTGACCGACCGGCGGATCATCATTCAGGACAAGTCCTACGTGGGCAAGCGCTTCGCAATCACGAGCATCCCCTACTCCAGGGTGAGCAGTGTCAGCGTGGTCAGCAACGAGAGCTGGGCCGGCGAGTTCTTCTCCTCCGGCACCGTCGCGATCGCGGTCGGCACCCACACCTACGAGGTGGAGTTCCGTGGCTCGGAGAAGACCCACCACGTCCACAACGTGATCCTCGGCTACGCCTCCTAGGACCGTCGCCCGCCGGGTGCCTGCGTGAGATCCCAGACGTAGCGACGACCGGCGGGCTTCTCGTCCCGCCACACCACCTCCCAGCGGCCGCGCGCGTCCCGCTCCGGATCGCCCATCCGGCCGTACCCGGCACGCTCCTTGACGCTCGGCGGCTGATCACTCTCCGGGAAACTGAACGTGACCTGGAACCTGGTGAAAGCGGACGGGGTGCCGCTCACCGTGGGCAGCCGGTCGTCCCAGACGACCTGGTCCCAGCCTCGTTCCCGCAACGGCCGCCACAGTCCGACCGGACGGTACTCGACCTGCCACTCGGTCCGCGTGGTCATCGCCGGATCGAATATCAGCCACACCCGCATCAGCCGCGCCTCCTCCAGCGGCAGCGTGGTGATGGTGCCACCGACCGGGCGGACCGTCTTGAACGAGATGTCGTGCAGCCGGGCCAGCCGATCGGTGTCGGTGGGCACGATCGGGCGCATGGTCCGGTGGGTGACGAGCGGTTCCGGCGTGGTGACCCGCTTCTCCACGATGCGGTCGCTCTCGTCCTCGTCACCGACCGTGACGAGCACTTCGAGCGTCTCCGAGAAGAGCGGCTTCTCCCGGTCGCTGATCCGCTGGATGGCGTCGAGATAGTGCTGGTGGCCGGCCTGCTGGAGGGCGAGCATCTTGGCCGCGCCCTGGAGGTCGGCGGTCAGGTCCCGGATCCGGACCACGAACGCCAGCTGCCAGAGGCGTACCACGAAGTAGAGCAGGCAGGCCAGGAAGACGGCGGTCAGTGCCCACTGGGCGATCCGGGTCGGGATCTCGGCGAGCTGTGCGACACCCGATGCCAGCCCGATGAGCACGACCGAGACGTTCAGGGTGCCCCTGAACAGGGTCTGAGAGATCGACGGAGTATCCGGCATCGTCCTAATGATGACGAACGGAGCGTTACCGACAAATCCTCATAAAGAGTGATAGAAACCGGCTGGGGACGCCTGAACGTCCGATATCCGTTGACCGATCAGGTGAAAAGCGTTGCTCGACGGTTCCAGCCTTGCGCATGCTACCGAGAGCAATCAAACTCTGTCGATCTTCAATGGAGGCGACCCCCGGTGCTGAGCCATCTGAACCAGCCCCTGACACGGCGTTACCGGGTGGGGGGCGGTGAAGGAGGTCAGGCTCATCGGCAGAGCACGTTGATCTTCGTGATGGCGCTCCTGTGTTCGGCGGTGTTTGTCGGGCTCGCCACGGTCGCCTTGCACTGACCGCGGCGAGGCCCTCAGCTTCCGCCTTCGCCGCCCATGACTCTCCCTGATTACCCGGACATACTCCGCAGACCCAACGCTTTCAGCCTAGGCCAGGACGCGGGTCGGCAGAGCCGTCTCGGTGACTGTGCCGTCGGCGGCTCGCGTCAACTCGTACGCCAATGGGCCCTCACGATCCGCAACCGCCTCCGACAGTGACGTGCCGCGGTAGATCAGCCCCGCGCCGTCGTCGGTGGCGTAGCCGTCGCCCAGCGTGCCGTCCCCGACCAGGCGGTGCATCGTCGGACGGCGCCGCTCCTCGCTGTCGTAGTGCACCCCGTTGCTGTACGGCAGGAAGCCCAGTCCGTCGGTGAAGCCGCGCAGCTCGTGCCCGAAACTGTCGGTGCTGCCGCCCTGGTGCCAGCAGATCGAACCGGCCGAGACGCCGCTCAGCACGATCCCCTTCTGCCACGCCTCGTGCAGGATCTCGTCGAGGCCGTGCACCCGCCAGACCGCACAGAGGTTCGCGACACTGCCGCCGTCCACCCAGATGATGTCCTGGGCGAGCAGGTGCGCCCGAATGTCGTCGACGTTCGGCATCGGGAACAGTTGCAGGTGGGACATGGTGAACTCGGTCCCGGCGAAGGCGGCGTAGTGGTAGCCGATCCGCGCCTCGGGATCACCGGTGGCCTGCGCCAGCACACAGATCTTCGGCGACTTCGTGTTGTTCGCGAGCTCGGCGGCCAGCTGATGGATCGCCCCCGGCCGCATCGCCAGCGGACTGACCTGGCTGCGACGGAAGAAGGCACTGGTGGCGAGAATGGTGGGGACGTCTGCGGTCACCGCAGCATCATCGCGCACGCATCGACAGTCTCCAGCACCATGTCCGCGGTGAGATCGATCGCTTCGGTCAACCGTGACGGATCGGGATCGATGGTGGCGAAGATCGTGTCGACCCGCGACCGGAATCCGGCAGGCGCCCCCGGCAGGACCGCAGTCGCGGCCACCGCGCCCTTCTCGTTGATCAGCCAGCGCCCGGCCGCGCCGTGCAGCGCGTGCGTGAGCACCCCCACCGCCCGGAACAGACAACCGGCGACATAGGCGCTGTCACCGCGGGTCACCGCCTTGCGCGCGATCCCGACCAGGAAATCCGCCTCCCACAGGCCGGCCACCAGCGCCTCGGCGAGTGGGCGGGGAAAGACCCGGACGCGGCGTTGCAGGTCGGCCAGGTCACCGGTCGGGTCGGCGAGGATCCGGGCCAGCGCCAATTCGCCCGGGTACGAGTGATCCGGCACGCCGAGGGGATGGCCGGCCTGGACATGGCAGCCGTACATGCCCTGCTCCGCGTCCGACCAGCACTTCCGCACCCGGTCGAGGTCACGGTAGAGCCAGTCGACGGCGTTCCCGTCGATCCGCAGCCAGCCGCCGCCGTCCACCCACGGGCCCCACTCGCCGACCGCGGTGACCCGGGCACCCGGTCCGGCGACCTCGGTGGCCAGCTCGCCGAGCCGTCCGGTGTCGAGCGGCGCCCGGTAGTAGAGGCCCAGGTCGTAGTCGGATTCCTCGGTGTGGGTGCCCCGGGCCCGGCTGCCGCCGAGGACCACTCCCACGACGCCCGGAACATCGAGCAGGCGCTGGGCGAGATCGGTCAGATCCATGCTCCGATTCTTACTCCGCGCTTCTTCCGAAGGGTAGGCAGATGCCCAGCACGTGATCGCAGAACGGGTCGACGACACTCTGCCGACGGGAACCGACAGCCACCACCCGGTTCTGCGGCTCGGTGGTGACATTGCTGCTGAGCAGGCGGCGCGCGGTCGGCCGGCCATCGGTCAGGGTCACCAGGAAACGCAGCGTCTCCTCACCGGGCTCGCCGTCGGCCTCCACCCGGCGGGTGCCTTTCAGCATCGTCGCGTCCCTGATCACCTCGGTCCCGAACGGAACGACCCGGGTCTCCACATCGGTGCGGGTGGTCACGACCGGGGTCCGGGCGACCGGTTCGCTGCGGGCTTCGCCGCCGGACACCGAGGCGGTGGTACGAGCGGGGCGCGGTCCGGTCCGGTCCGCACGGTCGTCGTCGACCCGTTCCCGGCTGAGCCGATCGTTAGTCGTGACCTGCCGGGCCGGCGCCCGCACCGCGGCCGCCCGGTTCGGAACTCTCCTGGCCTGCGGTCTGGTGACTTTCACCGGCGGTTTACGGGGCACCGGGGTGGCCCCGTGCCGCGGGGTCAACGGCTGTGCGGCGGCCGCTGCCCGGCTCACCACCTCCGGATCGTCCTCCAGCTTCGGAGCACCGAGATCGGGCTCGGCCACGGCAGTCGTCACGTCCTCCGGGGCCGGGGCGAGCACGGTGGCGACACCGGCTGCCGAGCCACCGACGACCACGAACATCGCAGCCGCACCGGCGGTCATCCGAGCACCGAACGGGAGGCGGGCCCACCAAGACTTTCGTGGCGTTTCGAGCAGATCCTGCCAAGAGTCACTAGTTGTCTGGTTTTGCACCAAAGCATTGTCACCGCCCACGGCTTGCACGCAAACGTCCGCACGCCACTCGAAAGGATGACTACGACCGTCCACATACCATCGCTGCCATGGCCGAACCGTCGACCCCACTAACGCCGGACGAAGAGGCGGTGATGCGTGCGCTCGGCCGGTTCCTGCTGGTCATGCCCCGTGCGCTCGACGCCGACCTGGAACGGGAACAGCGCATGTCCGCCAGCGAGTACTCGGCGCTGCGCCACCTCTCCGAAGCCCCCGGCCACTTCATGCGGATGAGCGAACTCGCCATAGCGTGTGATATGTCACTGAGCGGGATGACCCGGCTCGCCGCGAAACTCGAATCCCGCGGCCACCTGCGCCGCGACCGGTGCCCCGAAGACGCCCGCGGCGCCAACGCCGTACTCACCGAGGCCGGCCTGGCCCGCCTCCGGGAAGCCTGGCCCACCCACCTGGCAAGCGTCCGCCGGCACATCTTCGACCACCTCGACGGTCTCGACCTGCACCGGCTGGCGGCTGCCTTCACCGCCATGGCCACCGACACCTGATCTTGTTGCGGGGCTTTTCCGCCGGTCGACTGGATGATGGGAACGTGCTGAACACTGCTTCCCGCCCCACCACCCAGGGCCCCCTCGACCGGCTCGCGACAGTGGTGTCCGAAGTACTCGCCCCCGCCGTCCTGGTAGCCGCCCTGCTGTTGATCATCGGCTGGCACGCCGGCGACACCCCAGGCGTCTCCCGCTGGTGGGGCCTGCCCGGAGCCCTGTTCGCCGCGGTCATCCCACTCGGCTACGTCCTACACGGTGTCCGCAACGGCCGCCTCACCAACCATCACATCCCGGAACGCGCCGACCGTCGCATCCCGCTGCTCTTCGGCACCGCGTCCCTGGCGGCCGGCCTGCTGCTGATGCTGGCCCTGGGCGCCCCGCGGGAGATCCTCGCCCTGCTCACCGCCGGCGGTGTCGGCCTTGCCGTGTTCGCCGCGGTCACCCACTGGTGGAAGATGTCCATCCACGCCGGCGTCGCGGCCGGCACGGTCGCCGCCCTGACCGCCGTCTACGGCTGGCCGGTTCTGCTCGGCGCCCCACTGGTCCTGCTCGGTTGCTGGGCCCGGGTCCGCCTGACCGCCCACACCCCGGCCCAGGTCGTGGTCGGGGCAGCGGTCGGCGCCCTGATCGCCGGCACCGTCTTCCCCCTGCTCCGCTGACCCCGAGATTTTCTAGGGTGGTGGCATGACCAGCCTGCCTGACTGGATGCACCCTCCACGCGAGGAGGGCTGGTTCGCCGAGGACCTGGACCGGCTTCCCGACGCACCCCGGCACACCGAGCTCATCGATGGAGCCCTCGTCTTCATGACGTCGCCACAGCGTGCTTGGCACGCCCGGCTCGTCACCGCGCTGACCCATTCATTGACGGCCCAAGTCACCGCAGGATTCGAGATCGAGCGGGAGATGACGATCCGGCTCGACGCTCGTAACCGTCCTGAACCAGACTTGCTCGTGACCACCGTCCCCTATGACGCCAATCGCACATACTTCCGCCCCGAAGAGGTGCTCCTCGTCGTCGAGGTCGTCTCTCCCGAATCGGCACACCGGGATCGCACGGTGAAGATCCGCACATATGCGGATGCCGGCATTCCGCACTACTGGCTCATCGAGGACGAAGCGGAGGCACCCGCCGTTCACACCTACGAGTTGGACGGCCCGACCAGGGCTCACTCCCCTGCTGGAATCTTCCGGGACACGCTCCGGCGATCACTCCCGTTCCCGATCGAGATCGACCTGGCCGGATTGCTGCCCCGGCGCCGCTGATTCAAGATCGTTTCGGGGCGGGGGTCAGCGTCACCGCGACGACGTCGCCCTCGCTGATACCCTCCGCCCGCCGGACCGTGTCCTTGAGCGGCACCAGATACCGCCCGTCCCGGGGAAACAGCGCGGTACTGAACTCGGTGCCCCTGATGACGACCCGCACCGGAACCTGGCCCCAGTAGATCAGCGACCGAGCCTCCTCCTTGAGCTCAGCACTGTCAGCCACCGGCATCGCGACGAAAAAATACGGTGCCGGCCCCCGCCACTCGATGACCTCACCGTCGAATGCCCACTCCACAACCGGCAAGCCTAGGCGTCAAGGCTTTCCGATCATGATGCTACCGGCGGTAGGATGAGGATCATGAGCGGTAGCAAGAAGTACTCGATCAGCCTGCCGGAAGAACTGGCCGAGGCCGTACGAACTCAGGTCGGCGCCGGCGGCTTCTCGGCATATGTGGCCGAGGCTCTGGAGCAGCGGGTCGCCATGGAGAACCTTCGCAAAATCGCCGACGCCTATGAGACCGGGCACGACGCGCTCACCCGGGACGAGATAGAAGCCGCCCGCGCACTACTGCGTCATGATCACCGCAGGGTCGGCGAGGCTGCCGCCTGATGCCCGGCACTCTCCTACTCGACAGTGAAGGTCTGGCCAAGCTCTACCGGGAGGATCGCACCGTCGTCACCCTGGTCCGAGCCGCCTACGAGGAGGGAATCCGTGTCGTCACGACGACCATGACCCTCCTGGAAGCCGACTACGAGAAGATCCACCCCGCTCGGGCCAGGTGGGTCCTGTCCCGCATCGACGTACACGACATCACCCGGACGATCGCCGATCAGGCCACCGCTCTGCTCCGTGACCACAGACTGCATGGACACAAATACGCCATTGACGCCGCTTTCGCCGCGGTCGCCCGCTCAGTGCCCACCCCGGCAACCGTTCTGACGTCCGATACGGAAGACATCAGCCTGCTCTGCGGACCATCAGTCCTGGTGATCAATATCTGATGGACGAGGCGGCGACCCCGCCGCCTCGTCCATCAGACCGTCAGACGTTGAAGCGGAACTCGACGACGTCGCCGTCCTTCATGATGTAGTCCTTGCCCTCCATGCGGACCTTGCCAGCGGACTTGGCCGCGGACATCGAACCCGCCGCGACCAGGTCGTCGAAGCTGACGATCTCGGCCTTGATGAAACCGCGCTGGAAGTCGGAGTGGATGACACCGGCCGCCTCGGGGGCGGTCGCGCCGACCGGAACGGTCCAGGCGCGGGCCTCCTTCGGGCCGGCGGTCAGGTAGGTCTGCAGGCCGAGCGTCTCGAAGCCGACCCGGATCAGCCGGTTCAGGCCGGGCTCGCTCTGGCCGGTGGACTGGAGCAGCTCCAGCGCCTCCTCATCGTCCAGCTCGATCAGCTCGGATTCGATCTTCGCGTCCATGAAGACGGCCTCGGCCGGAGCGACGAGCGCGCGCAGCTCGTTGAGGAACGTCTCGTTGCCCAGCTCGGCCTCGTCGACGTTGAAGACGTACAGGAACGGCTTCGTGGTGAGCAGGTGCAGCTCGCCGAGCAGCTCCAGCTCGACACCAGCGGCCTTGGCCCCCTGGTAGAGGGTGACACCGTCATTGAGCAGCTTGAACGCGGCCTCGGCGGCGGCCACGACCGAAGCCTTCTCCTTCTTGAGCTTGGCCTCCTTCTGCAGCCGGGGCAGGGCCTTCTCGACGGTCTGCAGGTCGGCCAGGATCAGCTCGGTGTTGATCGTCTCGATGTCGTCGGCCGGGGAGACCTTGCCGTCGACGTGCAGCACGTTCGGGTCGGAGAAGGCCCGCACCACCTGGCAGATCGCCGACGCGTCACGGATGTTCGCGAGGAACGCGTTACCCCGGCCCTGTCCCTTGGAGGCGCCACGGACCAGGCCGGCGATGTCGACGAAGCTCACCGGCGCCGGGAGGATCTTCTCGCTGCCGAACAGCTCGGCGAGTTTCCCCAGTCGCTCGTCGGGCAGCCCGACCACGCCGACGTTTGGCTCGATCGTCGCGAACGGATAGTTCGCGGCGAGCACGTCGTTCTTGGTCAGGGCATTGAACAGGGTGCTCTTGCCGACGTTGGGCAGGCCGACGATTCCGATGCTGAGGCTCACGGAACGCCAGTCTACGGGTTCGCCCCCGCCCGGTTTCAGTGGAAGAACCTCCGCAGCTCCGCCGCCACCAGTTCGGGCTTGCCGGTGTCGTCGGCGGCGAGATGACCGACGCCGCTCAGGGTCACCCGGCGCACTCGCGGCAGGACCGGTTCCAGGCCGTTCAAAACCCCTTTCAGGTACGCCGGGGACCGCTCGCCACCCAGCAACAACGTGTCCGACCCGACAGCCGCGTACGTGCTCAACGGCCCGGCCGCCTCCGCCACCACCGCCGCGTCCAGGCGCATCGCCGGGACCAGCTCACCGACCCGCCGGCCCGGACCGGACCGCAGGAACAGCCCGGCCAGTGGGACCAGCGCAGCCCGTGGCACATGCCGCATCTCGCCGGTGCCTTTGGTGACCGTCACGAACGCCGCCGCTCGCCGGCCCCGGCTCAGCTCCTTCTCGAACCGGGGTAGCCAGGCCAGCGGGTCGTGACCGTCGTACTTCAGTGGCGGCTCGTAGAGGGCGAGCCTCTCAATCGGCAGCTCCATCGCCGCCCGCAGCGCGATCACCGCCCCCGAGCTGAGGCCGAACACGTTGCGGGCGCCCGTCTCGTCGAGCACCGTCGCCAGGTCGCCGATCTCGGCTCGCAGCCCGTGCCCCGGCGCGGCCGGACCGCTGTGCCCACGACCGCGGCGGTCCGGCACATGGACCGTGAAAGCCGCCGCCAGTGCCCGGGCCAGTCTCGTCAGGTTTGCCGACGTCTGCATCCCGCCGTGCAGGAGCACGATCTGGGGGCCGCCACCGAAGGAACGCCATCGAATGTCCGTCCTCGTCGCTTGAGTCTTCATGTCGTCAACCGTAGTTGACACGAATCGGCATCGTCAACCACAGTTGACAGAACGGTCGTGTCCGAAACCCGCCAGCCATCAACCGCCCGCCGGAGCAGACTCGATGTCATGGAGCTGGACTTCGAACACTGCTACCGGGCCGTCGACAGCCGCGACCCGCGGTTCGACGGGTGCTTCTACACAGCCGTCCGGACCACCGGGATCTACTGCCGCCCGTCCTGTCCGGCGGTCACCCCGAAACGGGAGAACGTCACGTTCTACGTCAGCGCCGCGGCCGCCCAGCGGGGAGGCTTCCGGGCCTGCCGGCGCTGCCGGCCGGACGCGGCCCCCGGCTCACCGGAGTGGGACAGTCGCGCCGACACGGTCGGCCGGGCGATGCGCCTGATCGGTGACGGTGTCGTCGACCGGGACGGTGTGCCCGGACTTGCGTCCCGCCTCGGATACACCGAACGCCACCTCCATCGGATCCTGACCGCCGAACTCGGCGCCGGTCCACTCGCACTCGCCCGGGCACAACGCGCCCAAACCGCGCGGATCCTCGTCGAGACGACCGGACTCGGCCTGTCCGAGATCGCATTCGCCGCCGGTTTCGGCAGCGTGCGGCAGTTCAACGACACGATGCTCGAGGTGTACGCCCGGTCGCCGAGCCAGATGCGGGAGAACCGGCCGACCGGACCGGGCGAGGCGGGAGTGGTCAACCTGCGTCTCGCATACCGGCCACCGCTGCACGCTGGTTCGCTGCTCGACTTCTTCGCCGCCCGGACCCTGCCCGGGGTGGACACGGTGGTGGACGGCTCGTACCGCCGCGGAGTGAACCTCCCGCACGGCACCGCGGAGGCCACACTCCGCCCCGGCGACCGCTGGATCCACGCCACGCTGCGACTCAGTGACGTGCGGGACCTGGCCCCGGCAGTCGCCCGGTGCCGCCGGCTCTTCGATCTGGACGCCGACCCGGTCGCTGTCGACGCCCTGCTCGGCGCGGACCCGGCCCTGGCCGCCGTGGTCCGGGCCGAGCCCGGCGTGCGGGTGCCCCGGGCCGTGGACGGTTTCGAGACGGCGATCCGGGCGATCGTCGGGCAGCAGGTCAGCGTGGCCAGCGCACGGACCACCCTCGGCCGGATCCTGAAGGCGGCGAACACCTCCGCCCCGGAACAGGACACCATCGAACACCTCATCGCTTCCCCTCCCCTCGACACCTTCGTCCCCCTCCCGGAACCCGGGACCGGGCGGGCCGGCTTTCCGGCCGCCGCACCCGGCGCGACTCTGCCGGGCTCCGGAGCCGGGCCGGCCGGCTTTCCGTCTAGCGCGACTGGCGCGACTGGCGCGACTGGCGCGACTCTGCCGGACTCCGGAGCCGCACTGACCGGCTTTCCGGGTGCCGCGGCCGTCGCGGCTCTGCCGGACTCCGCGTTCGGCATGCCGGTCGCACGGCGGGCCACCATCCGGGCCCTCGCCGAGGCGGTGGCCGAGGGCAGACTCGACCTCGACCCGGGCGCTGACCGGGCCGAGACCGTCGCCCGGTTGACCGAGTTGCCCGGCATCGGCCCGTGGACCGCCGGTTACGTCGCCATCCGGGCGATCGGTGACCCCGACACCTTCCTGGCCACCGATCTGGCCGCTCGCCGCGGCGCCCACGCCCTGGGACTGCCCGACACCGCGAAAGCCCTGGCCACCCATGCCGAGCAGTGGCGGCCCTGGCGCTCCTACGCCTTGATCCGTCTGTGGCGAGCCGCCTGAACCGGTGTCCCGCCGCACCCGAAACTACTCGCCGACCGGGAGACGGACCGACGTTGTCCACATTGCTGTTCCGGCCGTCGCGGTTATCCACAGGCGGCCCGGATCGCCGCACGCCGAGCTGGAGAACACGGCAGGATCGGCTTCCCCGACAAGGAGAGAACGATGCTTACTCATTCGACTTTGGACACCCCCGTCGGCCCGTTCACCGTTGTGGTCAGCAAGGCCGGAGCGGTGCGTGCGGCCGGCTTCACGACCGACGTGCCGGAGCTGATGAGCCTGGTCCATCCGGCGCTGCGCGAGAGGGTCGAGCCCGGCGATCCAGGTGAGGTCGGCACCGCGATCCGGGCCTATCTGCAGGGCGATCTGACCGCCATCGACACGATCCCGGTCGAGCAGCACACGGCCGGCGAGTTCATGCGGCACGCGTGGCACGAGATGCGCGGTATCAAAGCGGGCGAGCCGGTGACGTACACCGCGTTCGCCGAACTGTCCGGCCGTCCCCTCGCGGTCCGGGCCGCCGCGGCTGCCTGTGCCCGCAATCCGGTCGCGCTGTTCACACCGTGCCACCGGGTGTTGCGCACGGACGGCACACTCGGCGGTTATCGCTGGGGCCTGCACGTGAAGGAATGGCTGCTGCGGTTCGAAGCCGGCACCGGCTCGACGGACGAGGAGGGCGAGGTGGCCGGGAGTCGCCTCGCCAGACGATGATTAGCTGGACGAACATGAACCGACCGGGGTGAGGTGTCGATATGGTGGGCGGCTGGCTGCGCCGTGAGCCGAAGAAGGCACGGAACCCGGAACCGCCGAGTCCTCCGGTTGATGCCGAACCGGACGCGACCTCCTGGAACGGATGGGATCCCAGTAGCCAATCGGAGCACTGGGAGGAACGGTCCGGTCCGGTGCTGTTCCCTGACGGCACTGTCACCGAGCAGGTGATTCCGGCTCCGGGCATCCCGCAGGTGTATTCGTCCCGGCGTCACGAGACCGGGCCGCTCGATGAGCAGGACGAGCCGACCACCGTCTTCCGCCTGGACCAGGCGAACGAGAACACGACCGTCCTGCACCTGAACGCGATGGGACACGACGCCACCCGGCACGAGGAGCCGACCACCCGGCTCGTCATTCCGGCCGCCGCCCCGCAGGACGAGCCGACGACCGTGCTGCGGATACCGACGAGCGACCGGCCTGAAGAGCCGACGACCATGCTGCACATGCCGGCGAGCGGCCGATCTGAAGAGCCGACAACCATGCTGCACATGCCGGCCTCCGGACAACAGGACGAACGTGCACCGGCGAGCGACCACCTCGACGAGCCGACGACTGTGCTGCACGGACCGGCAGACGGCCGGCCTGAGGAGCCGACAGTGCTCCAGGTGCGGGAAACCGATCCGGCCGACGAGCAGACAGTGCTTCACGAGCGAGAGGTCGCGCCCGAGGATCAGGCCGTGCCCCGAGCCGATCCTCAGCCGGATCAGGACCCGACTGTGCGGTACGAGCAGACGGATGAGCAGACCCTGCAGTTCCGGCGGGTGGCTGTCCAGCCGGTGGTGGCGGCGGTCGATGCTGAGCCGGAGGTGAGCGATCACGCGGACGTCGAAGCTCACATCGAGGTGACGCCATATCCGGGAGCCACCACGGACCCCGGCAGCACGATCCTGCCGGAGGATGCCGAAGCCCCGGAGGGCGCTGAAGACCCGGAGGGCGCGGAGGCGCAAGAGCAGCCGGCGGCGGTGGAGCATCGGGTTCCGCAGCTGTTCC
>DATMVU010000274.1:0-17366 GCA_035562875.1 Actinoplanes sp.
GACCCGGCCTGGCGCCAGGAACTCTGCATGAGCCTGCTGCAGAGCCCCACCGCCCTGAACGGCCTGCTCATCGGCGTCGGAGCCCTCAGCCACCGGCAGGTCCTCGACCTCTACCCGGTGCTCTGCGCCCTCGGCGACGAACTCCCCGACGCCATCCGGTCGGACCTCTCCCGCGCCACCTCCCGGGCACTCTCCCCGGCCGGGGTCGCCGGACTGCGTCTCGGTCTGCGCAACCTTTGAACCCTTTTCCGGTACGGGTGGGTACAGCGCCGTGGCTACACCGCGAGGAATGCGGTGGTGCGGACCGCGGCGCGACCGCCGGGCGTGAGCGTCGGGTCACCGGCTACCCGTACCCGCAGGATCGTGCCCGCGCCCCGGCACGTCCCACAGTCGGTGAGGTAGGCGTCCACACCCCGGATCACCAGCCCGCCCGGCTCGGTCAGCCCCGCCACCAGCACCGTCTCCCGGCCGCCCGCGCCACTTAACCGTGACAGGGCCCCGGCCTCCAGCACGTACAGGCGGCCCTCCGGTGACCAGGCCAGATCCGTGATCCCGGAGAAGCCGGAAGCCCACACCCGCCGCACCCGCCCCGGCACCACCCGCCAGATCCGGGACCCCGCCCCCGCATACCAGGCGCCATCCGGTCCCACCGCCACCGACGACACCCCCGGAATCGTCGCCACCACCTGCACCCGGCCCCGCGCGGAGACCCGGAGCAGTGCGTCCCCGCCGGCGTCCACCACCAGGTAGCCCCGATCCACGGCCAGCACCGCCACCGGCCGGCGGCCCACCGTCACCAGGGTCCGGCCCCGATGCAGGCCGTCCGATCCCACGTGAACCAGTTCCCCGTCGTCACCGGCCAGCACATCGGCGGGCCCGGACACACCACCGGCCACCACCGTCGACGGCAGCCGGGTCAGCACCCGCCACCGATGACCGAAATCGACGACGGTGACGGCACCCGACTCGTGGTCACCGCGCCCGGCCTCGGCCACGTAGAGTTCGCCCCGCGGGCCGAAGGCGAGTCCACGCGGGCAGTCCAGTCCCCGCGCCACGACGCGGGCGTCTAGTCCCGCGTACCGGAGATCGGTGGAACCAGCCGCACCTCCGCCCGGCATCCCGGCAACCGTGAGCAGAACGCACATCAGTGACCCGGTGATCAACCAGACCCCCCGCGTAGTCGACACCTCCAGGTTGGCGCCCGGAGGCTGCGGTCCGGTCCGGAGAGTCCCTGATCCGACCGGTACCGTCAGCCCATGACGCGCTCCTTCGCCGGCCTGGTGACCCGCGCCCGGGGACTGGCCGACGGCGGGCGGCGGGCCGTGCTGGGCATCGCCGGGCCACCCGCCGCGGGCAAGACCACCCTGGCCGCCGCGCTGGTCACCGCCCTGGCCGCCGACCCGCCGCCCGGGCTGGGCGCGGACTGGGTGGCGCACGTGCCGATGGACGGTTTCCACCTCGCCGACGTCGAACTCGACCGGCTCGGGCTCCGCGACCGCAAAGGTGCCCCGGACACCTTCGACGCACTCGGCTACGCCGCTCTCCTGCGGCGACTGCTCGACGATCAGGACGAGATGATCTACGCACCGGGTTTCGAGCGAGTCCTCGAACAGCCGATCGCCGGTGCCGTCGGGGTGCCCCGCACGGCCCGGCTGATCGTCACCGAAGGGAACTATCTGCTGCTCTGGCAGCCGGTGCGGGCGCTGCTCACCGAGGTCTGGTACACCGATCTGGAACGCGGCGAACGGCTGCGCCGGCTGATCGACAGGCATGTCCGGTTCGGCAAGTCACCGGACGCGGCGGTGTCCTGGGCGACCGGTACCGACGAGCGCAACGCCACGCTGATCGAGGCCACCCGGTCCCGGGCCGATCTGCTCATCTCCTCGGACCTGATCGGTTCGCTCGGCTCCTGACTTCCGGCTCCCGCCGGTGTGGCCTGTGTCTCGGTGAACCCGATTCGCTCCCCTCCGGACCACCTGCCGTCACACCGGAATGGCATGCTTGCCCTCATGTCGGTGGGTGAGACGGTCGATACCGAACCGCGTAAACGGGGCCCGCGTGTGGCCCGCTTCGGTGCCATGCTGGTCGTGGTGATCGCGCTGCTGTTCGGGGTGCCCTGGGCGACGGTGGTGTGGTCCGGCAACGACTGGCCGCTGCCGGTGTTCGTGGCCGGTTCGCTGCTGTTCCTGGGCGTCGCCGCGGGTTTCCCGTGGCTGATGTTCCGTGGCCACGGCGCCGGCCGCGACCGCGAAGCCCGGATCGCCGACACCCTGCTCGGTGTCGCCTGGGTGCTGTTCGTCTGGTCGATCATCGGTCAGGTCCTCGGCCTCCTGCTGATGGCCGCCGGTGTCGACGGCCCGCTCCGTTCCCGGCTGGTGTCCGCGTTCGTCGTGGTCGTCTCGGCGATCCTGCTGGCCTGGGGTCACCACGAGGCGATGCGGGTGTCCCGGGTGCGCCGCGTCGACGTGACGATCCCCCGCCTCGGCAAGGGTCTCGACGGGCTGAAGGTCGCCCTGATCACCGACACCCACTACGGCCCGATCAACCGGGCGGCCTGGTCCCGCGGCGTCACCGAGGTGGTCAACTCGCTGGACGCCGACATCGTCGCGCACACCGGCGACATCGCCGACGGCACCGTCGAGCAGCGCCTGGAGATGGCGGCACCGCTGGGCGACATCCGCGCCCGTCACGCCAGGGTCTACGTGACCGGCAACCACGAGTACCACAGCGGAGCCCAGGGCTGGGTCGAGCACATGGAGCACCTCGGCTGGGAGACCTTGCACAACCGCCACGTGCTGGTGACCCGCAACGGCGACTCCCTGGTGGTCGCCGGCGTCGACGACCGCACCTCAGGCGGTTCCGGCACCCCCGGCCACCGCCCCGACCACGAGGCCGCCCTGTCCGGCACCGACCCCGACCTGCCGGTCCTGCTCCTGGCCCACCAGCCCCAGCAGATCGGCGACGCGGTCAAACACGGCATCGACCTGCAACTCTCCGGCCACACCCACGGCGGCCAGATGTGGCCCTTCCACTACCTGGTCCTCACCGACCAGCCGTCACTGCAGGGCCTGTCCCGCCACTCCGACCGCACCCAGCTCTACACCAGCCGAGGCACCGGCTTCTGGGGCCCACCGTTCCGGATCTTCGCCCCCAGCGAAATCACCCTCCTAACCCTGCACACCCCCACCTGACCCCACCCCACCACCCCCAGCCGTCTGCGTGCTCCCGGCGGCGCCTTCGAGCCCTTCTCTCGACCGCAGCCCACAGGCGCGCGCATTCCCCCCCCCCCGGACCGGCGGATCCACACGATCCGCCGACCGTGCTGCCGCGTCGGTTCCCCGGCCCCACCGGCGCATACGATCCGCGAACGTGTGCGCCAGCAGGGCCTGGGCGCGGCACGGCCTTGGGCGCGACCGGAACTGGGCGCGACCGGGAACGCCCTGGAGGATTCGCTCGTCACGGTGGCGACGCCGGGACAAGCGCGGCGGCAACGCCGGGACAAGCATGGCGACAGGGCGGCGGCGCCCTGATGGAGGCGACTGCGACACCGCACCGGCAGGGGTCCGTGGGGTGGTGATCGTGGGCACATCGGGCTGGTGCGGGAACTGGTTGCTGTCCGGGCGGGAGGAATGCCGGAAATAAACCTGTTGAGTATGGGTCTGGCAGCCGAGCAGGATGGGAGCACCGCCGCCTTCTCCAACGCCCATTCGAGGACTCTGTCATGCGTCTGCTCCGCGACCTGTGGGCTACCAGCCGAAGTCGCACCACGCTCGTCGCCTTTCTGATCGTGATCGGGGCGTCCGGTTCAGCGGGGTCGCTGGCCCTGGCGGGGCCGGTGCTCGTCGATCGATCGGTGCCGTTGTTCACCGTGCTGGCGGTGGCCCTGCTGGCCGCAGTGTTCAGTGATGTCGTGGTCAACCTGGTGGTGGCCCGGCTGACCGCGGACTGGACGGCACAGGTGCGGCGCCGGCTGAACCGGGTCGCGTTCGGTCAGGACGTCCCCACCTTGGAGACGACTCCGGTCGGCGAGTTGCTGGACCGGATCGACTCGGACGTCTATCAGGTGGGGTCGGAGTTGCGGGGGGCCGGGATCCGGCTGGCGCAGTCGGCGGCGCTGGCGGTCCTGTCGATCGTCACCACGTTCTTCGTCTGGTGGCCGGCCGCGGTCGCGATGATCGCCGTCGGTCTGCTGCTGTTCGTGGTGATGAACAAACCGGTGCAGCGGATCGGCCCGATCCGGATCGCCGAGGAGGAGGCCTGGTCGGATCTGGCGGCGGTGATGGAGGAGGCGATCCACGGGCAGGACGACGTGCGGACGAGCCTGGCCGCACCGTACGTTCGCAAGCTGTATGCGGAGCGGGCCGCCGAGGTGTTGCGGCGGGGGCGCCGGGTGTGGCGGGGCGCTTCGAAGATCACCATGACGGCCGGGGCGATCACTCGTGGGCTGATCGCGGTGCTGGTGGTGCTCGGGGCGTGGGCGCTGATGACCGGCAACATCACCGGGGCCCGGCTGACCGCGGTGTGGCTGCTGGCCCTCGGGTTCGGTGGCACTCTGGAGCAGCTCACCCGGATGGTCCCCGAGTTGCAGAACGCGCTGGGCGCCTGGGGGCGGGTGCTCCTGCTCAGTGACGTACCGCAGGAGAGGTCTGCCGGGGTCGACCCGGTCGACGGTGACCTGGTGGTGCGCAATCTGACGTTCCGGTACGGCCAGGCCGACACCGGGCGCCCGCCGGCGTTGCACGACGTGAGTGTGACGTTCGCCCGCGGCCGGTCGTACGCGCTGATCGGCCGCACCGGTTCCGGTAAGTCGACGCTGGCGAAGGTGCTGACCCGGGCGGTGGACGTGCCGGACGGCACGGTGTTCCTCGGCGACGTCGACATCAATGCCATCGGGGTGGAGGGGTTGCGCCGCTGGACGGCGATCGTCCCGCAGCGTACCGAGATCCTGTCCGGCACCTTGGCCGAGAACGTGGCCCTGTTCGACGCCGAGCTGATGCCCCGGGCCGCCGACGCGGTGCGGGAGCTGGGTCTGACCGCGTGGGTGGAGGGTCTGCCGGACGGGATCGACACGCTGCTCGGTGACGGCGGCTACAAGTTGTCCGCCGGGCAGGAGCAGTTGGTGGCGTTCGCCCGGATCC
Organism: Actinoplanes sp.; assembly: GCA_035562875.1. GTDB lineage: Bacteria > Actinomycetota > Actinomycetes > Mycobacteriales > Micromonosporaceae > Actinoplanes. The sequence continues at coordinate 5,139 of DATMVU010000274.1, forward strand.
TGGTCCGGGATCCGCAGGTGGTGATTCTGGACGAGGCCACCGCCCGGATGGATCCGGTGACCGAGTCGTGGGTGCAGCGGGCCACCGACCGGCTCCTCGAGGGCCGGATCGGGGTGATCGTGGCGCACCGGCTGTCGTCGGTGCAGCGCTGCGACGAGGTGGTGGTGCTGGCCGACGGTGCGGTGGTGGAGTCGGGTCCGCTGCGCGAGTCGCAACGGTTCGCCGAGTTGATGGCGAGCAGCAACCTGTCGGTGCCGGCGGCTCCGGCGGCCGGTGGTGTGGTGCTGGTGGACGAGCGCGGCGACTGGGATGCCGCGATGCGTGAGGAGCTGGGCCCGGACGCGTTGTCGAACCCGTTGCCGACGGTGGATCCGCCGCCGCTGCCGGAGGCTCCGAAGGCACGGACGATGCGGGAGATCCTGCGGCTGGCGACGAACGACAAGCGGTACGGTCTGGCCGCCTGCGGGTTCTTCCTGTTCCTGGTGCTGCTCGGTTTCGACGGCGCGATCCTGCCGCTGTTGTGGACGAACGTGATCGACGGGATCGGTAATCCGCTGTACCCGGCGGCCGGCATCTCGGTGGCTCTGCTGGTGCTGATCCCGTCGCTGTATTTCACCGGGGCGTGGTTCCCGGAGTGGTGGGTGCGGCAGATGCTGCGGATCAGCCTGCGCCTGGTGCACGGGCAGATCGGCCCGCGCCGGGTCAGCAAGCACACTCCGGCGGAGGTGGTCGCGCAGGGCGGTGACACCGAGCGGGTGGTGATGCTCGCCGACAACCTGATCGACAACACCATCGCGATCTTCGCGTTGATCTCGATGACGGCGTTCTCGCAGTCGCTGGTGCCGGGTCTGTTCTTCGTCGGCACGATGCTGCTGTCGGGGCTGACGGCGACGCTGTTCGGTCCGCGGCTGGAGAAGGCGGCCCGGCGTACGGTGGCGGCCCGGGCGGCGTTCGCCACGTCGCTGGTGTCGTCGCTGTCGGCGGCGCGCACGGTGAAGCTGGCCGGGGCGACCGAGCCGGTGCTGGCGCATCTGGCCAAGCTGGACGCGGCCCGCAGCGAGTTGCAGTGGCGGGAGATCGCGATCCAGGTGTGGGCCCGGTCCACGCCGTCGGTGGCGAGTGGCCTGCTGCCGATCGCGGCCTGGGCGATGTATCTGAACGGCCAGCTCACCGCGGCGGCCACACTGATCGCGGTGTCGGTGCTGGGTTCGGCCCGCTGGTTCGCGTGGACGACGGCGTCGCTGGTGTCGCACTTCCCGTCGGCGCGGGTGTGGACGATGCGGACGGCGGCGATGACGGGTTCCGCGGAGTACTCCTCCGATGTCCCCGGGGTCGACCTGACCGCCGGGACGGCTCCGGCACCGCCGACCGCGCCCCGCAATCCGCTGCGCACGCTGGAGCTGTCCGGGTTCAGCGCGGTGCACGAGAACGGTGCCCTCGGGGTTCGCGACGTCGACCTGACGGTTGAGCGCGGTGAACTGGTGCTGGTGGTGGGCCCGGTCGGGTCCGGCAAGTCGTCGCTGTTGCGGGCCCTGGCCGGAATCGTGCACCACACCGGTGACCTGCGGTGGAACGGCGAGCAGGTGAACGAGCCGGAGATGTTCCTCCGCCCGAACCAGGTGGGCTATGTCGCCCAGTTGCCGCGGGTGCTGTCCGGGACGGTGGCGGACAACATTCAGCTCGGGCACGAGGTGGACGCGGCCGGCGCGGTGTCGGTGGCGCAGCTCGAACACGACCTGGCCACTGCGGGCGGCGGTCTGCAGCTGCTGATCGGGCACAAGGGCACCCGGCTGTCCGGCGGCCAGTTGCAGCGGCTGGCGCTGGCCCGGGCTCTGGCGCCGCGGACCGAGTTGCTGATCGCCGACGATGTCTCGTCCGCACTGGACGTGACGACGGAGCTGGCGCTGTGGCAGGCGTTGCGCTCGCACGGGGTGACTGTTGTCGGTTCGACGTCGAAACGGGCGGCGCTGGCCCAAGCCGACCGGGTGGTGATCCTGATCGGCGGCCGGGCCGAGGATCAGGGCACCTGGGCGGAGCTGGCCGATCGATGGGGTCACCTGGCCGGTTAGAATCGGGTGCATCATGGACGCGTTTCTGCTGCTCAAGCCGGACTGCCTGGAGCAGGGGCGGTCCGGCTGGGTGGAGCGGGCGGTGGCCGCGGAGGGTCTGCGGATCGATGACCGGCACGGGATCGTCCTGGCGCCGCCGGATGTCCGGGCACTCTGGGCGGAGTATGACGAGCGGGGCCACGCCCTGACTCTGGGGTTCCTGGACCGTTATCTGACCACGGGGCGGTCCGAGGTGTGGCTGGTCAGCGGGCCGGATGCGTTCGAGGCGGCCCGCCGGGTGAAGCGGGCGGTCCGGTCCCGGTTCGCCGAGGGCCCGTTCGCCAACCTGATCCACGCCGCCGAGCACCGCGACGAACTGGACCGGCAACTCGGGCACCTGACCGGCGGCACGACCACAGAACCGGGCGCGGATCGGCAGCGCCCGCACCTCACCGGCTGCGCGACGGAAGGACCGGGCGCGACCCGGCAGCGCCCGCCGGGAAACGTGACTTTCGACGTACCCGCGCTGGTCGGTGAAGTCTGGCCGCTGATCCAGGGTGAGCCCACCGATCCGGGCCCGGTCGTGCTGGGCGACGGCGATCAGGCCGTCTTCCTCGGCCCGGACCGGGCGCACACCCTGGATTCAACTGTCACCGCGCTGTGGCACGCCCTTCCGGGGGTGAGCCCGCGGCAGGCGGTGCTGCTGACGCTGCGCGCGGGCTTCACCGGTGGTGTGCCGGTCGCTGTCGGGGGCCGTGCCGCGATTCGCCGCTGTCTGCGGGTTCTGCACGAGCACGGCATCACCAACTGTGATCAGTCCCGCTGGAGGCGCTCGGCCAGCCAGGCCACCGCCAGCGGATAGCGGTGGTCCATGCCGCCGTGTTTACCGGGGAACAGTTCGAAGGCGATCTTCTCGTCCGGCACCCCGACCCGGAGCAGCCCGTCCTTGAAGGCTTCGGCACCGAGGTCGAGGAACCATTCGTCGCTGGTTCCGGCGTCGATCCAGACGGCCCGCAGCGAGCGCATCTCGTCGGCGTACCTGTCGATCATCCGGATCGGATCCCAGTCCAGCCATCGTTGCCACAGTTCGGGCCGGATCTGCCCGGACCGCGGGTCGAACGGTAGCCGTGGGGTGCCGTCCGGGTCGGCGGAGAACGCCGCGGTGCAGCCGAGCACCAGGGTCAGGATCATGTCCGACTCCTTGGTGAACGCGACCCGGGACTGGAAGTCCTTCCAGAACGCCTGGATGTCGTGGTCGTATTCGCGCAGCGCCCGGGCCGCCTTGCCGAATTCGGCGAGGTAGCAGTATTCGTAGAGGGCGTCCCCGGCGTGGGTGGCGAGCGCCCCGAACAGGTCGGGCCGCAGCATCGGGGTGATCATCGCGCCGAAGCCGCCGGACGACTTGCCGGTGATGGCCCGGGACTCGCGGTCCGGGATGGTCCGGTAGTTCCGGTCGACGTACGGCACCACCTCGTCGCAGAGGTAGGTGTGATAGTTCCCGGTGCCGGGCGAGTCGACGAACTGGGAGCCGCCGTACGCGGTCCACGCGTCGACGTAGACGATCACGCATCCGGGCGCCTGTTCGGTGGCGAAGACCTGGTCGGCGGTCTCGATGAAGGGTTTCCGGAACGGCTGCCGGTTGCCCCACATGGTGACCTGGCCGGAGTAGCCCTGGATCACGTAGATGCTCGGGTAACGCTCGGTGCCCTGCTCGTAGCCGGGCGGGGTGTAGATCCACAGCGGGCGCTCGTGCGGGTCGCCGAGCGGGTTGCCGCGCAGCACCTGCGAGTCGATCGTGTCGTGGTGCAGGGTGCCGGCGAGTTGGGTGGTCCATATCGACATGCCGATGAGTCAACTATCTTTTCCGGATGTCCGCACCCAGGTTGGCTTGGCTCGACGCTCTGCGCGCCGTCGCCGTCCTCCTGGTGGTCTACGCCCATCTGACCCGGTTCGTCTTCACCGACCTGCGGGCGGTGACCGGCGAGTGGCTGCACGCGGGCCCCGCCGGGGTGATGCTGTTCTTCCTGGTCAGCGGCTATATCATCCCGGCGTCGCTGGAGCGGCACGGTGATCTGCGGCGGTTCTGGCGCAGCCGGGCCCGCCGGCTGCTGCCGCTCTATCTGGCGGTCGGCGCGGTTCTGGTGCTCGCCGGCGCGCCCCTGGACGCCCGCTCCGCGACCGGCCATCTGATCATGTTGCCGTTCCTGACCGGTGTGCCGCTCATCACCGCGGTCTTCTGGACGCTGTCCTTCGAGATGGCTTTCTACCTTCTGGTCACTGCCCTTTTTGCGGTACGGGTGACGAGCGCCTCGTGGCCGGCCGTCCTCCTCGCGCTCGCCGGTGCGCTGACCGCCCCGCTGGCACCGCTGCGCTTCGGTTCCGTCCCGTTCGCCACCGCCGCGGTGCTGGTCATCGGGCTGGCCGGGGTGCTGTCCCGCCGGCGCTGGGCGGTGATCGCGGGCGGCCTGCTGACCGGCGTACTCACGCTGGGTCTTCTGGTGTGGAACATGGATCCGGCGCATGCCCGGGACGGTCTGCTGATCGTGGCGGTGATGTTCACCGGCACCGTGATCCACCACGCCGACCACCGCCGGATCCCCTGGTGGCGGGCGGCGGTGGTGCTCGCCGTGGTGGCGTCGTCGCTGCTGGCGGTGTGGCTGGAGGAGCTGGCCGATCTGGACGCGCTCACGCCCCGTTACATCGCCCGTTCGGTGCTCACGCTGCTGGTGATCGGCGGCACGTTCGCCGCGGGCATGCTCCTCCGGCACCGTGACACCCCGTGGTGGCTGGCCCGGATCGGCGTGCTCAGCTATTCGATCTACCTGATCCACTACGTGGTGATCGAACTGTCCCGCCCGCTGCTGTCCTCGCCGATCCCGGATCCGTTGCTGGCCAGCGGCTACCTGGCCGTCGTCCTCGGCGTCTCGTGGGCCACCCACCGCTGGATCGAGGTCCCCGGCCAGCGGCTGTGGGTCACAGATTCGCGTCCAGCCAGCGAAACGCCTCGTCCTGCATCTCGGCGGTGAAGACGTGCCCGAGCCCGGGCCAGGTCTTCGTGCGCAGTTTCTCCGAGGCCCAGACCCTTGCCATCTTCCGGTACGCCACCGCAACGCCCTCGGGAGTGAACAGGGGATCCAGCTCGCCACCCATCACGAACATCGGTCGCGGGGCGGCCAGACTCGCCACGTCCGGGATGTCGAGATGCCGGTAGAGGCCGGGATGCAGCATGTAGAAGGCACTCTGACCACGGAGTGTGTTGTTTCCGGGGACCATCATCTCCTTCAGCCCGGTCATCCAGCAGACCGAGACGGTGGCGGCGATGTGATCGGAGAGGGCTGCCACCTGCCACGCGCGGTAGCCGCCCATCGAGAAGCCGACTGCCGCGATCCGGCGCCTGTCGACCTCGGGCAGCGTCGCGAGCAGGGCTGCGGCGCGGGTGTCCTCACGGGCCATCAGCCCCGCCGGTGACGAACCCAGGTTGAACAGGTTGCTGGCCAGGGCCTGCTGACCCTCGTAGGTGAGGCCGCCACGGTCACCCCAGCCGAGGGCGTCGACGGCCAGCACCGCGTAGCCACGGGCGGCCAGGTGGTCGCCGACGAAACGGCCGCTGAAGTACTTCGCCGCCCAGGCCGTGGCCGAGGCGTGACGGGTTTCGTCGTACCAGGGCTGGATCAGTTTCTCCTTGCCGATGTCGAATCGGGCACCGTGGTCGTGCAGCAGGAGGGCGGCGGGAAACGGGCCGGGTCCGTCCGGGACCAGCATGGTGGCGCGGACGCGACTGTGCCGGGTGACGTTGAAGACCAGCCGGCGGCGGCGGTATCCGTCGGCCGGCTGCTCGTCGATCACCTCGGGCCGGAACGGGGTGTGGTCCGGAGGCTGCTGCAACAGGGACTCGAAGGTGGCGCGGGCCCTGCGCTTCCAGTCTCTTCTACCGGTGTTCGCCCAGCTCAGTGGGAAGGTCAGCTCGTCGCGGAGACGTTCGTAGAAGACCGGCAGGTTGCCGTCGATCACGGCCGGGCTCTCGACGGACGGGCCTTCGAAACCGGCGGCCGCCCGCGCATCGGCGAGATGCGGGGCGGCCAGCGCGACCGCGGGCAGGGAGATCACTGAGCGCCGCTTCATGACATTCCTATCCATCGATGGAATGCCGACGTTACCTCCCCTGCAGCGCCTTCACGGTGTCACCGAAGGTCCAGTTCTTCGAACCGTCCCAGTTGATGGACCACGTCATCAGACCCTTGATCCCCGGCACACTGGTGTACGCCTGGCTCACCAGGGCCGGGGTCAGGTATCCGCCGCCGGCTCCGGGCTGCGCGGGCAACCCCGGGACCTGCTTGTCGTACGGAATCCGGATCGTGGTGCCCTGAATCGTGAGCCCGCTCGCCAGACACTGGGTCTGCGCGGTGAAACCGGCGACGGTGCCGGCGCTGTAGGAGTCACCGGAGCAGCCGTACATCGACCCGTTGTAGTACTGCATGTTCAGCCACCAGAGTCGCCCGCTATCCAGGTATTTCTTGATGATGGGCAGGTAGGAACCCCAGATCGACCCGTAAACCACCGAACCCCCGGTGACGTACGCGGTCTCCGGCGCCATGGTGAGCCCGAAGTTCGACGGCATGGCAGCCAGAACCCCGTCGATGATCCGGATCAGGTTCGCCTGCGACGTCGACAGCGTCGTGATGCTGCCACTGCCGGACAGCCCGGTCTCGATGTCGATGTCGATACCGTCGAAGTTGTACGCCTTCAGAATCGGCACGATCGTCGCCACGAACCGATCGGCGACCGCACTGGAACTCAGGTCGATGCCGGCCGTAGCGCCACCGATCGACATCAGGATCGTGGCACCCTGCGCCTTGGCCGCGCAGATCTCCGCCACTGTCGGCACCTTCACCCCGGAGTCCATGCCGTCCGCCCACAGCACGGTGCCGTCCGGACGGATCACCGGGAAGGCCGCCATCAGCACGTTGTAGCCGTGCTGGGTGATTCGGGAGTCGTTGATCGGGATCCAGCCCATTCCCGGGTGCACGCCGTTGGAGGCGCCGTCCCAGTTCTCCCAGTAGCCCTGGAGCACCTTGCCGGCCGGTCGCCCCTTGACACCACAGCCGGCCGGATTGCTCGGGCTCGGGCTCGGGCTGGCGCTCGGACTCGGGCTCGTGCTGGGGCTGGAACTCGGACTGGGGCTCGGGTTTCCGCCGGTGCATGCACCCAGGGAGGTCCACAGCGTCGGGGTGGCCGCCGGATTCCACCCAGTGCCGGCCCAGGCGGTGTGCGTGACCAGCGCCTGATAGAGGGTCTGCTGATAGGTGACCTGCTGACCGGCGGTGTAGCTGACACCTTCGGCCCAGATCGTCGAGGAACAGGCGACAGCCGCCGCCCCACTGGGCTGGAACGCCAGCACAGCCCCACTCGCCACCAGCATCCCGGCGGCGAGCGACATCAACACCCGTCGAACTCGCATACTCGCATCCTGGCGTTCACATCTTTAAATATCAAGGCTTGTTAACTATTAATATCGGGTCCGGGCACACCCGCCGGTCAACCTTCGTCGCCATGTGGAACGAGGAGATCGTGGCAGGCCGGCCTGGCGGCACGCCCCTCCAGGTGTGGTCTTCCGGGTGGTACCCGGCGGGAGACCTACCGCATGGGCTTGTCCGCTGCGGAACTGGCAGCAGTACGCGTCATCGAGCCGTTCCTCAGCGGCGCAACCGTCGCCCAGCCCATCCCGCCAGGTCCGGGTCGAGCCGTTCCTGATCGCCCGCCACCCCCGGCCCTGGCCCGACGCCACCCGCCGGCTCCGGCACCGGCTCACGCCGTCCGTCAGCCCTGCTTCACCACGAGCGGAAGCCCGAGGAACGCCGCGAACGGCTCCAGCGCGGGGCCGGCCTCGGCGAGGTCGAAGTCGGCGAGCGGCAGGACGGTGACCGTCACCGCCTTCTTGCCGATCGTGCGTTTCCAGGTGGCCATCACCCGGCCGTCACGGACCAGGGTGGACTGGAAGACGCCGTTGCCGCCCGGGATGATCGCCGCCACCTGCTCGGGAGTCGCCATCAGCGAGCGGTCCTTGTAGCCCAGCATGTACTCGTCGAAGCCCGGCAACGCCCGCCAACCGGTCACCCGTGGCGCGTCCAGGACCTCGGGATCGGCCCACATGTCGCCGACCTGCTCCAGACCCGCGGCAGCGGTCCCCTTCCGTGCGTCACCCATGGTCAGACCGGTCCAGCCGGCGAAATCCTTGACCGTGGTGGGGCCGTGCGAGCGGAAGTACCGGTGCGCCAGGATGGCCAGGGCCTCGTCCCGGGACGGGGAGTTCCGCTGGATCGCCCACTCGTCGAGCAGGACGAACGTCTGCTCGGCACCGTGGTTGGGGGCGATGGCGGTGATGCCACGCTGACTCGCGAACCACAACAGGTGGTAGCCGAGCTGCCCGGTGACCGGGACACCGCCGGCATTGATCGCTGCCACACACTCCGACCGGGTCAGCCGGCCGCCGCCGGTCAGGGCCTCGCCGAGGATCTCGGCCGCCCGGTCCGCATCCTTCTCGCTCAGGCCCAGGGTCTCCCGGCGTTTCGCCGCGCCGGCCAGCGCCCGCACCCCGGTCAGCTCCAGCATCCAGTGCGCGTCGGCGGACGGGATCAGGTGAACGGTGCCGCGCATCGGCCAGGTGCGCACCACGTCCCGCTGCTCGGTGGCGGCCACCACCTCGGGCAGGGTCACACCGGGCAGCCGGGCGCCGAGCGACCACAGCACACTGTTGAGGTCCTGCGCCTGCATCGCGCCGAACCACTCGACGACACCCGCCACGCCGGGCCGGTCCCGGGCGCCGGTGCGGTCGCCGAGCAGCAGGCTGGTCATCCGAAGGCTCAGGGCCGTGTCAACGTCCACGACCCCGAGCCTAGAGACACGGTCCGACAGAAATCAGCGGCCACCCGGAGGCGGCCGCTGATTTCGCAGAACAGGCCGAAGCCCGCTGACCGGGTGCCGTCGTCGTCGCGGCGGCGCCGGGGATCAGCGTCCGCGCTGGGTGCGGTACCGCTTGATCAGCGCGTTGGTCGACGAGTCGGCGTCGTCGGCCGGGGTCTCCCGCGAGGTCAGCTTCGGTGCCAGCTGGTTGGCCATCACCTTGCCCAGCTCGACACCCCACTGGTCGAAAGAGTTGATCTCCCAGATCACGCCCTGGGTGAACGTGATGTGCTCGTAGAGCGCCACCAGCTGCCCGAACGTCGCCGGGGTGAGGCTCTCGGCGAGGATCGTGGTCGTCGGGTGGTTGCCCTGCATCACCCGGTGCGGCGCGACCTTCGGGTCGGTGCCCTCGGCCTCGACCTGCTCCAGCGTGCGGCCGAAGGCGAGCGCCCCGGTCTGGGCCAGGAAGTTCGACATCAGCAGGTCGTGCATCTCGCCGATGTCGTGGTTGGGCTTGCTGAAGCCGATGAAGTCCGCCGGGATCAACTTGGTGCCCTGGTGGATCAGCTGGTAGAAGGCGTGCTGGCCGTTGGTGCCGGGCTCGCCCCAGAAGATCTCACCGGTCTGGAAGGTGGCCGGCTCGCCGCTGATCCGCACCGACTTGCCGTTGCTCTCCATGGTGAGCTGCTGCAGGTAGGCGGCGAACCGGTGCAGGTACTGCGCGTACGGCAGGACGGCGTGCGACTGGGCGCCGAGGAACGTGTCGTACCAGACGTTGATCAGGCCGAGCAGCGCCGGGATGTTGCGCTCGATCGGGGTGCTGCGGAAGTGCTCGTCGACCGCGTGGTAACCGGTGAGCATCTCGGCGAAGCGCTCCTTGCCGATCGCGATCAGCACCGACAGACCGACAGCGGACGGCAGCGAGTAGCGGCCGCCCACCCAGTCCCAGAAGCCGAACATGTTGTCGGTGTCGATGCCGAAGTCGGCGACCTTCGACGCGTTGGTGCTCACCGCGACGAAGTGCTTGGCGACCGCCGCCGCGTCCCCGCCCAGGCCCTCCAGCAGCCAGGCACGCGCCTCCTTGGCGTTGGTCAGCGTCTCCTGGGTGGTGAACGTCTTGGACACCACGATGAACAGGGTGGTGGCCGGGTCCAGGTCGTGGGTCTTCTCGAACAGGTCGGTGGGGTCGATGTTCGAGACGAAACGGCACTCGATGTCGCGCTGGGTGAAGTCCTTCAGCGCCTCGTAGGCCATCACCGGGCCCAGGTCGGAGCCGCCGATACCGATGTTGACGATCGTCTTGATGTGCTCGCCGGTGTGGCCCTTCCACTCGCCGGAGCGGACCTTGTCGGCGAACGCGCCCATCTTGTCGAGGACCTGGTGCACGTCGGCCACCACGTCCTGGCCGTCGACGACGAGCTGCGCGTCACGCGGCAGGCGCAGCGCGGTGTGCAGGACGGCCCGGTCCTCGGTGATGTTGATGTGCTCACCGGAGAACATCGCGGAGATCTTCTCGCTGAGCTTCGCCCGCTGCGCGAGCGCGGTCAGGGCGGTCAGCACCTCGTCGGTGACCAGGTTCTTGCTGTAGTCGACATAGAGCCCGGCGAGCTCGGCGGCATACCGCTCGCCACGCTGCGGGTCGCTGCCGAACAGGTCACGCAGGTGCACCGCGGAGAACTTCTCAGCGAGGCCCTGAAGTGTCTGCCACTCGGCACTGTCGGAAACGTGTTCGCTCATCTTGCCCACTTTCGAACCTGGACGACGCTCAAATCGTGGCACGATCCGGTGCCCGGCACCTGCGAACCGGCCCCTCGGACGTGTCCTGTCCGCGAGGTTAGTCCCCCGATTACGCCGGAACGTGCCCGGTGTCCTTCTTCTCACTCCGCTGAACCGTTCGTGCGCGGCCACTTCGAGCCGGACGGCCGGTCGAAAATGTCGTACCCCTTCCCTACGGTTCCGCACATGGTTTCCGCGGCGTATTCGTACCTCGGCTCGTCGGCCCTCGACGACGGCCTCACCCTGCAGACTTCCGGTGGCCCGGCGGCGCACCCGCGCTTCTTCACCGGCTTCCTCACCGATCCCGGCGCCGCCGCCACCGGCTTGCTCGCCGTGGCCGAGGTGGCCCGCACGCGCTATTTCCGGCCGCTGCCACCGGCCAGTCTCGACCCGGTCGTCACGGCCGGCTCGGACCGGCTGCGGTTCGAGTCGTTCTCCGGCTGCTGCGGGGTCTACGCGCGGATGGACGTGCTGCCCGGCGGGCTGGACGGCGAGATCCTCGCGCACGGCACCACCAACGTCGACGTCAACCTGCCGTTGCAGCGGGCCCTGACCCGGGTCGGGAAGAGCGATCCGATGCACGTCGCGGTCGGCCCCGACGACCTGACCGTCACCACGTTCGACGGTGAACTGGTGGAGAAGAAGGTGCCGTTGCCGTCCCGCTGGCTGCGCGGGTTCGCCGAGGCGCAGGTCCTCACCTCGCGGTTCGACGCGCGTGCCGAGATCGGTGTGGCCGAGGCCCGGGTGCTGCTCAACCGGCTGCCCGCCAACGACAAGTCGGTGCTGTGGGCGGTGCCGGCCGGGCGTTCGCTGCGCTTCACCTCCCGGCCGGTGCCGGGCGCGGTCTGCCTGCCGGGCGCCGGGCGGTTGGCCGCGCTCAAACCCTTCCTGCGGTACGGAGTGAGGCTAGCCGTCTACGGTCCGGCGGTGGCCGCCGGCAGTGGTCCGGTCGCCAGCACGTGGGAGCTGAGCATGCCGTCGCTGCGGCTGTCGCTGACCCTGTCGCCGGAGCCGTACCGCGGCTTCTCCGGTGAGGGCGCGGTGCTGGACTCGCTGGCCAGTGACGAGGCGGCCGACGACGCCGACCTGGTCAGCGCCCTGCTGTCGTGGGATCCGACGATCGACGTGGACGCGATGACCACCGCCTCCGGTCTGACCTCCGCCCGGGTGCGGGACGCGCTCACCCAGCTCGGCACGGCCGGCCGGGTCGGCTACGACGTGGCCGAGGCCGGCTATTTCCACCGCACGCTGCCGTACTCCGCGGATGTGGTGGAGAAGATGAACCCGCGACTGGCCGGGGCCCGTGCGCTGGCCGCCGCCGGCACGGTGACGGCCGGGCCCGAGGTGTCGGTGGTGCGCAGTGGCGACGAGATCTACCACGTGCGCGACGCCACGTCCTGCACCTGCCCGTGGTGGGCGAAACACCGAGGCGAGCGCGGCCCGTGCAAACACGCCCTCGCCGTCCGTCTGGTCCAGGCCGGCAACACCGCCGACCTCGAGGACG
>DATMVU010000275.1:0-2189 GCA_035562875.1 Actinoplanes sp.
TGAGCCTGCTGCTGCCCGCGCTGGACGGTGTCGTGCACCCGCCGGTGGTCCGCAGCCCGCACGGCGCGCACACGCTGTCGCTGGACGTCTCGGCGACCCTGCCGGCGCTCCAGCCCGGCGCGGACATCGCGAAGAGCTCGTTCCGCTGGCAGCCCGGCCTCGCCCAGGGCTCGAAGGTGACCCACGAGAGCCGGGTCGGCGGCGGCCTCACGGTGGTCCCGTTCCGCTGGGGCTTCGGCGCCGGGTACGTCCAGTTCCGGCTCTTCGGCGGCCACTACCGGTCGATGATCTCCTCGGCGAACAGCAGCGGCGAGTCGCGGATCGGCACCGAGTTCAAGGACATACCGAACGTGCTGATCGCGGTGCACATGCAGGTGACGATCACGCCGGCGGTCCGGGAGGCGCCGCTGAGCCGCAACCCGTTCGGGCCGTCCGGCGCGGTGGCCCCGATCACCGTGGACCTGGCGGTGTCCGGCCGGATGCCGGCGACGAGACTGGCCGCCCTGATGGCCGGGACCAGCACCCTGGTCCGGGAGCCGGACGGGGACTGGCACGTCCCGCCGTTCGCGTACACCGGCGGCCGTTCGGTGACCCTCGGGCTGAGCCGGTTCGCCGGGATGCAGGGCGATGTCGCGGAGTTGATCCGCCGGTTCGAGGGCGGCTTCCTGCCCCGGTTCACCGGCGGCCGGACCACCCGTCTCTACACCAGCCGGGCCGCCCTGGAACGGCAGAACAACCAGGCCGAACTGGACCGGGTGCTGACCCCGGCCGGGTTGCGCCAGGGCAAGGGCAGCACCCTCAAACACGGGCAGATCGCCGAGCTGACCCGGACCAAGAAATGGGGCACCCGGCACATCGTCGTGCACGTGACCAGCCGCTACCTCGACACCTTCACCCACGTCGGCACCGAACGCGGGGTCGCGGTGCGTACCGCGCGGATCGGCGCCGGGCAACACAAGGTGACCGCCGGGCGGCAGGTCCGCAGCGGCGCCGGGGTGGACGGTGGTGCGATCTTCCGGTTCGTCGGGCGGGCGGCGTCCGCGCTGGTGCCGTCGGGTGTCCTGGAGGGACGCCTGCGGTGGGCGCGGCGCAGCGGCATGCAGTTCGGCGGCCAGGAGACCCGGCTGCACGGCGGCACCCCGGACTCCGCGGCGTTCCGCAACCGCCTCCAGCTCATCGTGGACGTCTACGCGTACACCCGCCGCCTGGGGCACGACCCGCAGGCCCGGATCGGGATGGGCCGGGTCATCCGGCAGCGGCTGCCGCGCCCGGCCCCCGGCACGGTGGCGCGCCCGGCGACGGTGAGCACCGTCGCGGCCGCCGGCGGGCAGCGGATCACCAGGTACCGGCTGACCGACACGAAAACCGTCACCGAGCTGTTCGACAAGGCGAGCGTGCTCCGGCAGGCGGTCCGCACACCTCCCGTGTTCACCGCCCGGCCCGACCCGCTCGGGCTGACCCGCCGCACCCCGGTGCCGCTGGACACGCTGCGGGACTGGGTCGACGACCCCGCCGCCCGGCCGGTGCGGATCCCCGACTGGCTGTCGATCGACGGCATGCCCGCCAGCCGGTTCGTGGTGCAACTCGCCCAGGACGCGCTGCGGGGCGCCCAGCAGTACCAGGAGCGGCAGTCCCGGACCAAGCTGCACGGCCAGCGCGGAACCGACTCGCTGCTCGACGGGATGCCACTGTGGGCCGGCACCATCGGCCGGCTCAGCGACGAGGCACAGATCGGCGCGTTGCGGGAGATGCTGGCCGGCCAGTGGTTCGTGGACAAACTCACCCCCGGCGAGGCCGGCGCCGCCACCGATCTGGCGGTGGCCGCGGGGCTGGTCGGCGGCGAGATCCTGGAGGCGTACGGCACGATCACCACCGAGACGGGCACGACCGGCGTGACCGAGGTGGACGGGGTCTCCCGTACCGAGCAGCAGCTTGTGCTCCGCGGCAACCTGGGTATGAACGTCCGCAAGACCGGCGCCGCGGTGGCCCCCACCAGCGGCGGTGGTGCACTCTTCACCGCCGGGTACGAACGGCTGCTGTGGAGCCGGACCGTGCAGGACGGCGAGAGCGTCTCGGCCCAGATCGAGCGCATCGCCAACAACCGCAAGGCCAAGGTGCGGTCCTACCTGGTCAAGTTCGACCTGCGGCTGTCGGTGGCCGCCGAGGTGACGAACGAACCCGACAGGTAC
>DATMVU010000276.1:0-12138 GCA_035562875.1 Actinoplanes sp.
GACAACCACGAACTAGACAGCAAAGAAGAAGACTCATATCGGGGGCCAATCCACCAAGATCCGGGTCGGCCGGGGCGGGACTGCCGATCTTGGTCGAGCGGCTCCCGGGAACGGTGGGTGATCGACCAAGATCTGGGCAAGGCAGGGCAGGGCAGGGCCAGGCCAGGCCAGGCCAGGCAGGGCAAGGCAAGGCAAGGCAAGGCAAGGCAAGGCTGGGCAGGGCAGGGAGCGGTCGGCCGGTCTGAGGATTGCGCCCGCTGTGGGCTGCGGTCAGGAGAAGGGCTCGGGAGCGGCGATACCGCGGCACGGTCGGGTGGAGCTTCCGGGGTCACCAGGGCAGGTCTGGGCCGTCCAAGGAGAGGAACGATGGCGAGGGTGGGGTGCCCGTTTCGATCAGGTCGGCTAGGTGGGCTGCTGCCTCCTGCGGTGAGGTCTTGGCGTCGATGGAGGCCATCGCTGTGGTCAGCGCGCCGGGGTGCACCGCCCAGCAGCGCACCTGGCCGGACAACTCCTGGGCGAGGGCTATGGTCAGCATGTTCTGGGCGGCTTTGGAGATGCGGTAGGCGTAGCTGGTTCGGCGGTCCGTGAAACGGCCCTCGGCCTGGGCGGTCAGTGAGCCCAGCCGGGAGGTCAGGTTGACGATCAGCGGGTCGGGGGCTTTGCGCAGCTGCGGCAACAGTGCCTGGACCAGGCGCATCGGGCCGGCGACGTTGACGTCGACAGCGTTCAGGACCGTGGCCGGGTCGGCGGTGTCGATCGGGGCCGCGGGTGCGCCGACACCGGCGTTGTTGATCAGTACATCGATCGGCTCGGTGCCGAACAGCGTGTCGCCGATCGGGTCACGGACGTCGTGGACGATGGTGCGGATTCGTGGATGATCGAATGATCCGGCTCGGACACAGGCGAGGACTTCCCATCCTCGGCCGGCGAGTTCCAGAGCGACAGCGTGCCCGAACCCACGGCTCGCCCCGGTGACCACCGCCCGCCGAGGAACGACACCGTCATCCTCTGCCCCGATGCCTTCGCCGGCACGAGATGAACCGCCGCCATCCTCCGGTCCAGCACCCTCGCCAGCACGACGGAGGACACCGCCGTCCTGCGGCCCGGCGTCTTCGGCAACTCGAGGAAGGATGCCGTCGTCCTCTGAGCTGGTGTCTGCTTCAGCGCGGGGGCGGCTCGGTGTTGTCATCGGAGCACCAGCAGGTCGATGTGGTCGATAATCGGGGTGGGATCCTCGGCTGCGGCCGAGCGAAGCCGGTTCACGCCTGCCTCGTATGCCTCGTCGCTGATCAACTGCAGTGGCGTGTGCGCCGCCCGGGTCAGGGCGTCGAGTGCCGCCTGGGCCGACGGCGCGGTCGTCTGGGGCACGGACTCCAGCGCGACCATGGTGAATCCGGCGCTCACGATCTCCTCGGCACTGGGGTATCGGTCGAGCACCGCCACCGCCTCGGGAAAGAACCGGAACTGGCTGATCCCCTGGTGCCGGCCGCGCAGGACACCCCGGACCAGGACCACTCCGCCCGGTTTGAGCACCCGCCGGATCTCCCGGGCCGCCGCCGGCAGGTCGGGGATGTGGTGGATCACCGTGGACAGCCAGACGACGTCGACGGTGCCGTCCGGCAGGGGGATGCTCCCGGCGTCACCGGCCACCACCGGCTCGAAGACGGATCGCTCCCGCATCGCCGCCGACGGCTCCACCGCGACGACCTCGGTCTCCGGCCACCAGCTGCGGAAACTCAGTGCCCAGCTCCCGGTCCCGGCACCGAGGTCCAGAATCCGGGCGCCCGGCCGGACGAATCGCTCGACCGCGGCACGCCACCCCGCGAGCCCGTCATCGTCGAGGTGCCGCCCGGCGGCGAAGGCCGCGGCGTCCACTTCGTCGTAAGCAATCATCGCCATGCCAGAAGCCAACCGCCCGCCCTACTCCCGCAGCAAGCCCGAGTACACAACGTCACAACCGACAACCTCTGCGCCACAATCGTGCGATGACAGCTCCGCCAGACATCGTGCTCGACGCGTTCGGGGTCACGGGGCCGGCCCGGTTGCTGGCCGGCGGACAGGGAACCTCGTGGACCGCCGGCGGGCTGGTGTTCAAGCCGGAAGCGGGGCCGCTCCAGCAGTGGCTGGGCGAGACGCTCGGGAACGTGGCCCGGGACGGGTTCCGGCTGGCGGCTCAGGCCCGCACCCGGGACGGCGACTGGAGCCGGCACGGCTGGTCGGCCACCGAGTGGGTGGACGCCGCCGCCCCCGATTTCTCGGACGTCGGCGTCTGGGCCGAGATCCTGGCGGCCGCGCGGGCCTTCCATCAGGCGGTGGCCCATCTGGAGCGCCCGGCATTTCTGGACGGCCGCCGGGACCGGTGGGCGGAAGCCGACCGCATCGTCTGGGCAGAATCGGACATGCCGCTCCGGACGGCGTTGGCTGCACGACTGTGTCGCGCCCTTGACGGTGACGAGGAGCCCGCTCAGCTGATCCACGGGGATCTGTGCGGGAACATCCTGGTCACGCCGATGCTGCCGCCAGTGGTGATCGACGTGTCGCCGTATTGGCGGCCGGTGTCGTTCGCCGAGGGGATGATCGTGGCGGATGCCCTGTGCTGGCACGGCGCCCCGGCCGATCTCCATGACCGGCTGACGGTCCCGGCACCGGCGGTGGCGCGGGGCCTGCTGTTCCGGATGGTCACCGATCAGATCGCCGGGGTGTCGAACCTCGACCGCTACGAGCAGGTGGCCGACGCCCTGGGTTACTGAGGGGTCAGGATCTGGACGGAATCCAGGTCCCGGTGGGTGGCGTGGACTGCCGCGATCTCGGCGGAGTCCCGGGCGTAGTTGCCGGCGATCAGAGTGGGGACCGGGTACGACAGAATCGGCCCGTGCCACTCGACGTAGTGATAGCCCAGGTCCCGGCGGTGTGGGACGTGGCCACCAATCTGGCGACCTTCCGTGACGTCCTGAACTCCACCGCACCCGGCGACGTGGTGGTCTTCCCGGAGGGTCTGCTCTCCGGATACGGCGAGGATCTCGCGCCCCTGAGCACGACGGATCCGGACGAGGTGCGGGCCGCGCTCCGGACCGCGGCGGGGATCGCCACAAGCAAGCAGCTGCATGTCTTCCTCGGCGCACTGCTGCCGAGCGGGACCGGCTGGTCCAACGCGGCGATCCATCTCAGTCCCGGTGCTCCCCCGTGGATCTACCGCAAAATCAATCTGGCGATGAACGAACGCGGACATCTCCAGCCCGGCGACACCCTGGAGACCACCACCGTCGACGGTATCCCGGCCGGTGTCCAGCTCTGCCGGGAGATCCGTTTCCCCGAGCAGTGGCAGCACCTGGCCGCGTCCGGGGCACGCTTCTTCACCTATCTCACCAACGCCGCGAACCCGCGCGAGCCCCGGACGGTCTGGCGCAGTCACCTGATCAGCCGGGCAGCCGAGAACCAGCGGTTCGTCCTGGCCGCGAACATCCCGCATCCGGATCAGCACTGCCCCAGCATGATCATCGATCCGCGCGGTGAGGTGGTCGCGGAGCTGCCGCTCGGACAGGCCGGCACGCTGCGGCACCGGATCGATCCCGCCGAGTCCGGCGACTGGTACCTCGGCCAGCGCCGGCAGGACGTGTTGTCCGTTACCTATCACGGCCCCAATGCCCGGGATGAACGGAAAAATCCCGCTTGATCGCCGTGATCCGGATCCCGTAGCTGATGTCCGCGCAGCGCGAGACGAGCAACGGCACCTGGACGCTCACGGTTGAGAAAATGTGATTACGGCGACTGTGACGCTCCTTATTAGAAGGGTCGCAGTCGCCGGGTTTATGGCAGTCTTCCCCGGTGCCACAGTCACACCCCGACGTACGCATCCTGCATCTGACCCCCGCAGCGTTCCACGCGCTGGCCGACGGCGATGCGGCCACCGCCGCAACCGTCATCCCGGTCCCGGTCACCCCCTATCTGCTCGGCCCCGAGTGCGCGGCGGTCTGGCGAATGCGCGCCACCCAGTGCGACACCGATCCGCGGGCCGCCGCCTGGGTCACCGGACTGGTCTGGTCGGGCACCCTCAACAAGGCGGTCGGCGCCGCCGGATTCCACGGCCCGCCGGACTCCTCCGGGGTGGTGGAGATCGGTTACGGCATCGACCCCGATCACCGCGGTCACGGTTATGCCCGCACCGCCCTCGAGGACCTGCTGTCCCGCGCGATCCGCGACCCCCGGGTCACCCGCGTCCGGGTCAGCATCTCCCCCGACAACCTCGCCTCCCGCTCATTGGCGACCGGTTTCGGATTCCGCCAGGTCGGCGAGCAGTGGGACGACGAGGACGGCCTCGAACTCGTCTACGAACGCCCGGCGAGCTGGCCCGAGGTCCGCTGCACGATCCGCCGCCGCACCGAGACGCGACAGCTGGCCACCGCCGCCCGCTGACCCCGTTCCCGGACGGCCGGCGATTCGCTTCCGGCGACTTCCCAACCCCTTTTCCGGTACGTCACACCAAACGGTCCCGTCCCGTCGCGCGAGGTAGCCGGCGGGTACGGCCGACATCGCGGCCGCCGGGCCGAATGCGATGGTCACCCGACCACCGCTGACGTCTTCGACCCGGTGCGGCACCATCCACCGCATTCGGCAGCGCGAATCCGACCGGGGTCAGGCCGTTTCCGGAAGTGGGCGGCGGCCGCCGAATCCCAGGTCGGCCCGGTGGTACCAGGTGATGTCGGTGTCGCCTTCCAGCCAGCACAGCAGGACCGGCACACCGTCGAGATCGGCGGGGAAGTCGAGCAGTAGCGGGGCGACGCCTTTGAGTTCGGCGCCGGTCTGCTGGATCTCGGTCATCAGTTCGTTGAGGCGGGCTTCGGCGAATTTGCGTTCCGGCAGGCCGCCGAGTCCGGTGGGTTCACCGCCGGGGACCAGGGCTGCGGAGAGTTCCACCATGTCGGCACGGAGCGTGATGATCTCGGCGATGACGGGCCGGAGGTTGGTGAGTTCGAGTCGTGCTTCCGCCAATGTGAACAAACCCATGATCAGAGTGTGTCATCCCGGGCCCCGAACCGCCTGAACCGCACATGGACATTCCCGGTGCATTCCGACTCACCGCACCGGCTTACGGCGCGTATCGAACCGCGACGAGGCACCCGAGGGCGCGGCAGCGGCCGCGGGGGAGTTGCGGACCGGGCCCGGCGGGAGGGACCGGGCCCGGTCGGCGGCGGGTCAGACGGTGAGGGTCCAGTTGTTGAGGGTTCCGGTGTCGGAGGAGTAGACGTCCTGGACCTTGAGGGTCCAGCTGCCGTCTGCGGTCTCGCCGGACAGGTCGGCGGTGTAGGTGGCGTTGACGTTGTCGGTGCTGTCCGAGCTGCTGCTGGACTTCAGCGGGTAGCTGGTGCCGTCCGGGGCGACCAGCGCGATCGTCAGGTCACCGCGGTAGGTGTGGGTGATGTCAACAGCGATCGTCGAGGTGGACGAGGCGGAACGGCCGCAGCCGGAGATGGCGATCGCGCTGGTCACGGCGGAACCGGCGTCGGGGACGGCGACCGCGGTGCTGTTGGTGCCGGTGCAGCCGGTGGGGGTTTCGCCGCCTCCACCGCCCGAGCCGACCTGCAGTAGGAGGTTCGGGGAGCCGGTGCCGGGGCTGGTGACCTTGGAGGCTACGGCGTTGCTCGTCAGGGCGGACGCGACCTGGGCGGGGGTGTACGACGGGTTGTCCTGCAGGATCAGGGCGGCGGCGCCGACCACGTGCGGGGTGGCCATCGAGGTGCCGCTGATCGTGCTGGTGGCGGTGGTGCTGGTGTACCACGCCGAGGTGATCGACGTGCCGGGTGCGAAGATGTCCAGCACGCTGCCGTAGTTGGAGTAGCTGGCGCGCGCGTCGGTGCTGGTGGTGGCCCCGACGGTGATGGCGGTGGCGACGCGGGCCGGCGAGTAGCTGGACGCGTTGGCGTTGTCGTTGCCGGCCGCGACGCCGTAGGTGATGCCGGCTGCGATCGAGTTCGCGACTGCCGTGTCGAGGGTGGTGCTGGCGCTGCCGCCGAGGCTCATGTTCGCCACCGCCGGTTTGATCGCGTTGCTGGTCACCCAGTTGATGCCGGAGATGACGCCGGCGGTGGTGCCGCTGCCCTCACAGTCGAGGACACGGACGGCGACGAGCTGAACTCCCTTGGCGACGCCGTACGTGCTGCCGCCTACCGTTCCGGCGACGTGGGTGCCGTGGCCGTTGCAGTCGGTGGCGTTGCTGTCGCTGTCGACGAAGTCGTAGCCGCTGACCGCACGACCGCCGAACTGTGAGTGGGTGGTCAGGATGCCGGTGTCGATGATGTATGCGTGCACACCCGGCGCCGTGTTCGGGTACGTGTAGGTGGTGGACAGCGGCAGGCTCGCCTGGTCGATCCGGTCCAGGCCCCAGGTGGCGCCGGTCTGGGTGCCGGCGGCGAGCCGGATGACCTGGTTCTGTTCGACGTAGGCCACGGCCGGGTCGGCGGCCAGCTTCGAAGCGTCGTCCTCGGAGATCGACGCTTCGAAGCCCTTGACGACCTTGGAGTAGACCTCCTCGACCGTGCCGTCGTACTTCCCGGCGAGGGTCGCGGGTGTGGTCGTGGCGCCGTCCTTGAGGACCACGATGTAGCTGCCTTCGATGGCGTCCGGGGAGCCGGCCTCGCGGATGGCGCCGGTGGGTTCGGCGGCCACGGCGGGTGTGCCGTAGCCGGCGATAGCGCTCAGCCCCAGCGCAAGAAGCGCTGACGCGCGGTGGAGTCTCACGTTCGGTGTTCCTCTCGATCGGTGTGAGAAAGGAACCGTTCGCCCCCAACGGCTTTCGAAGACGGACATTACCGACGTACGAATCGACAGCATTAGATCTCAGGTGAGTCATGCGGGTCGTGATATGCCCGCACATTTCGCCCCGCCACCACAAGCGGGATTCCCCTTGCCGACCATGCGAACATGACCGTCATGAACCACAGGCCCTTCGCGGAGACCTTCGCGCAACTGCTCAAGGCCCGGTTCCCGATCCTCTACCTGGAGTCGCACGAGGAACAGCGGGCCCTGCACGAGATCGCCGGCATCGCCCGTGATCCGGAGCAGGTGCGGATCCCCCGGACCGTGTGGACGTGGACCGCCACCCGCGGCCTGATCCACCAGGACGGGCAACCCCGCTCCGGCGGTCAGCGGCCCACCGACGCGCTGCAGGCGATCCAGCGCATCGAGGAGCCGGCCGTCTTCGTCTTCCGTGACCTGCACCCGATCATGCAGGACGGGCAGTACCCGCAGAACATGGAGCCGGTCCGGCTGCTGCGCGACATCGCCCAGGTGTTCCGCACCGGCCCGCACCCGCGCACCCTGGTGCTGCTCTCCCCGGTGCTGGAGATCCCGGCCGAGCTGGCCAAGGACGTCACGATCGTGGACTTTCCGCTGCCCGGTGAGGAACAGCGGCGGGCTCTGCTGGACGCGATGATCCGGGGCAACACCGCCGGCGGGCGGCTGCGGGTGGACCTGGACGAGGCCGGGCGGGAGCGGTTCGTCGCGGCGGCGGCCGGGCTGACCATGCAGGAGGCGGAGAACGCGTACGCCCGGGCCATGGTCAACAGTCAGGTCCTCGATCTGGACGACCTCGACATCGTGCACGACGAGAAGCGCCAGACCGTACGCAAATCCGGTCTGCTGGAGATCGTCGGCACGGACACCGTGCTCGATGACGTCGGCGGCCTGGAGAAGTTGAAGGCCTGGCTGGTCAAACGCAACGGGTCGTGGCTCGCCGACGCGGCCGGCTACGGTCTGCCCGCCCCGCGCGGGGTGCTGATCACCGGGGTGCCGGGCTGCGGCAAGTCGCTCACCGCCAAGGCCGTCGCGTCGGTCTGGAACCTGCCGTTGCTCCGGCTCGACATCGGCCGGGTGTTCTCCGGGCTGGTCGGTTCCAGCGAGCACAACATGCGTACCGCGCTGCGCACCGCCGAGGCGATCGCCCCGTGTGTGCTGTGGATCGACGAGATCGAGAAGGGGTTCGCGTCCGGGGCCGGCGACTCCGGCACCGGCTCCCGGGTGTTCGGCACGTTCCTCACCTGGATGCAGGAGAAACAGCATCCGGTGTTCGTGATCGCCACCGCCAACGACTTCGAGGGGCTGCCGACGGAGTTGCTGCGCAAGGGCCGGTTCGACGAGACGTTCTTCGTCGACCTGCCCAGCCGGGCCGAACGGATCGCGATCTGGCGGGTGCACCTGCGGCGGGCGCTGCGGCACCCGCGGGCCGCTGGTGAGCTGCCCGGCGACGATCACCTGCTCGCCGAGCTGGCCGGGCTGACCGAGGGCTATTCCGGCGCGGAGATCGAGCAGGCGGTCGTCGCCGGACTGTTCGACGCGTTCTCCGAGCGCCGGCCGCTGCGCCGCGACGACCTGGTGCGTGCCGTGATGAGCATCGTCCCGCTCACCGTCACCCAGGCGGAGCGTCTCGAAGCGCTGCGCGGCTGGGCCCGCACCCGGGCGGTGTCGGCGACCGGCACCGATGACTGGGACTTGAGCGGACGGTAGGGTGTCGGCACACCAAGCGTGGAACGGGGGTTCCGGTGAGTATCTCGCTTCTTCTGGTACCGCTGGCGGTGGCCGGTGCGGCGGCGGTCAAGGCCGCGTCCGACCGGGGTGCCGACGGCGTCTGTCATGTGCACACCCGGATGCGTGACGTCACCCTGCTGGCTGACGCCCTGCGCGACACCGGCGCCGAGGTGGCCACCGCCGAGGAGCGGCTGACCGCGCGGTGGGAGGCCGTCGAGGCGGTCTTCACCCGGGATGCCGAGGGGATCTGGGGCGCCCACTTCACCGGTGCCGATCAGGCCCGCGCGGTGGAGCTGGTGACAGCCGTCGACGTCGCGTACGGCCGCCGGGTGCAGCGGACGGTCCTCGACCGGCTGCGTGATCAGGCGCCCGCCGCCGGACTTCGCCTCGAGTCGGAGACCGTCGACGAGAACGCCGGGGTGCGGCTGGTGTTCGAGGTGGAGCGGCAGTGACCGAGAAACCCCGGATCGTGGTGACCGTCAACCCCGACGGCACGGTCAGCGCCGAGACCCTGGACATCCTCGGCGACGACTGTCTCGACTACATCGCCGTGCTGGAGGACCTGATCGGTGGAAAGGTACGGGACAGCGCCTTCACCGCCGATCACACCCGCCAGCGGACGTTCGGGACACAGCAGCAGGTGAACCGTGACGTGGACCCCGCCTGAGCGGTCCGGCCCGCGCAGCTTCTGGTGGCGGCTCGGGCACAGCGCCTGGCTGCTGCTGCCGATTCTCAGCTTCGGCTGCCTGAGCGCGGCCGGGTTCTGCTACGTCGGGATCCGGGCCCGCCGGGAGGCGTGGTGGGTCTCCGGCATCATCTACACACTACTGGCCAACGTGTGCTTCTTCGTCGGGCCGGAGCTCCCCGAGGACTCGGTGTGGTCGACGCTGCTGGTGGTCGCTCTGCTCTGCACCTGGATGGTCTCGGTGGTGCACGCGGTGATCATCAACGCCGCATGGTTGCGGTGGCGGGCCGCCCAGCATCCGTGGTACCTGCAGCCACAGACGCCGGCGCCGTGGCCGGTCCCCGCGCCGTCCGCCCAGCTACCACCCCACCTGCAGGGGCTGGCGCCCCCACCGGGCCACTTCTACGGCGGCCCCGGCGGCCCGCAACCGGCCGCCCCCTACCGATCGGCGCCCGGGTTTCCGCCGCAGCCGTACGGCGATCCGGCCATCACGACACCGGGATCGTGGCTCCCACCGCCGTATCCGGGCTCGCCGGCGCCGGTGCCACCGCCGGTTCCACCGGACCCGGTTCCCGCCTTCGGTGAACAGGCCGGCGGGCGGACCCTGTTCGAACCGATCGCGGCGACTCTCGACGTGAACCGGGCCGAGGCCGGCGAGTTCGCCACGCTGCCCGGCATCGACGCGGACCGCGCCGCCCGGATCGTCGCCGCCCGGATCGCCCACGGTGGCTTCCACTCGGTCGCCGACTTCACCGCCGCCGCCGGGCTGGCCCCGCACGAGTTCGTGGCGATCCGCGACCGGCTGACCTGCACTCCCCCGCCGCCACAGCACGTGCAGGACCAGCCGTTCGGGCGCATAGTAGATGTCTGAGCAGCTCACCGTGCGGCTCGCCCGGTTCCTGGAGCGGACCACCGCCGAGGGCCCGGGCGTGCGCAGCGCGATCTGGGTGCAGGGCTGCACGATCCGCTGCGCGGGCTGTTTCAACCCCCAACTCTTCGGTACGCGGGGCGGCACCGCCACCGACCCCGCCGACCTGGTCGACCGGGTGATCGCGGCCCGCACCGACGGGGTGACACTGCTCGGCGGCGAACCGTTCGAACAGGCGGCGGCACTCGCCGTGGTCGCGGCCGGCGTCCAGGCGGCGGGCCTGACGGTGATGACCTTCACCGGGTACGAGTACTCGTTCCTGCGTACCAGCGCAGTCGACGGGGACCGCGCCGTGGCCGCCCTCCTGGCGCACACGGATCTGCTGGTGGCAGGCCCGTTCCGGCAGGATCTGGTGGACCGTGACCGCCCCTGGCTGGGCTCCACCAACCAGGAGTTCCGGCATCTCACCGACCGCTTGCGCGACGTCTCCGGCCCCGACCGCCTGGAGGTGACGGTGACGTCGTCCGGCGACGTGTCGGTGAACGGCTGGGCCGACCCGGACGCATTGGACGCCCTGCTCGCCGGCCTCCCCGCTCGCCGGAGCCGGTGAAGCGGTTCGCCGGAGCCGGTGAAGCGGTTCGCAACACCGCAGGTAGAACCGGGTGAGCCGGGTGTTACGCGCCCCTGGGCCCGTGACCAGGAGACGCCGGCCGAGCATGGCGGACGTCGGGCGCGCTGCTGAGGTCTCCGCCCCGACCGTGTCGCGGTATCTCCCCGGTGGTTACGTGTCGCCGCTCGTCGTCCCCGGCACTCTCTGGGTGCAGGACTCGACCGGCCCCGCCCCGGATCGGGGCCCGGCCGATGAGAGCGGCTACTCGCCGACGGCGGCGACCCGGGCCGCCGCGGTGGCCATGTGCGCAGCCATCGCCGAGGCCGCACCGTTCTCGTCCCCGTCACGGATCGCCGCCAGCACCGATTCGTGTTCGGCGACGGCGGTGGCGGCCTCCACCGGATCATGCACCGCCCGCTCGGCGTAGACCCGCAACAGGGATCGGGTGGTGGTGAGCAGGTCGACGATTGTGGCATTGGCGGCGATCTCCCCGAGAACCTGATGGAAATCGCGATCGGCGCGCGCGAAAACGGTCAGGTCATTGATCGAGTCACGCATGCGGGTCACATTGTGCTGCAATTTCTCGACTGTTGCCGGGGTGGCCCGGCCGGCGGCCAGCCGGGCCACGTAGACCTCCAGGCCGGCCCGCAGTTCGAGGAGTTCGGCGGTGTTGCGCTCGCCGATCAGCAGGCCCCAGCGCAGTGTCTGCGGGAGCAGCTGGCTGGCGGTTCCGCGCAGGTAGGTGCCGGATCCGGGGCGCACGTCGACGATGCCGAGGATCTCCAGCGCGGCCAGCGCCTCCCGGATGGCGGAGCGGCCGACCTGCAGTGTCGCGGCCAGTTGCCGTTCGGCGGGCAGCCGGGTTCCGGGGGCGATGTCGCCGGTGGTGAACAGGTCGAGAAGGCGGCGGGCCACTTCGGAGACGGGAGTGGTTCCGGGCAGTGCGGAAAGTGCGGCAGTGATGTGGTCGGAGTCGGCTGACATGGCCCTCAAACTACGCGACGAATCGCCGATGAAAGACGCCGGACAACACTCTTGAAATTGGTCAACCGGTTTGCCGAACTTCGCGTTGCGTGCACTAACGAAACAGCGACCGGCTAAGTGACCGCCCGCGGCAGTCTCGGTCTCCGCGAGTTCCTGCCGCCGGACCCGGAACGCCGCCCGCGCGTCGTCATCTTCAACGACGACACGGGGACCTCAGGCGGCCAGGCTCAACGTGGCTGACGGCTCCAGGGACTCCTGCCAGATCGCCCACTGGGTCTCCGGGCCCAGCGACTTGGCCCGGTACATGGCCAGGTCGGCGCGGTGCACGATCTCGTCGTGGGTCAGCTCACCCGGTTCGGCGACCGCCACACCGATGCTCGCCGCCAGGACGACCTGATGCCCGTCGACGTCGACCGGGCCGAGCGCCGCGGACAGGCGCTCGGCCACGTCGTACGCCTCGCCCGGCTGATC
>DATMVU010000277.1:0-25363 GCA_035562875.1 Actinoplanes sp.
AGTGGCATCTCGACTATCTGAAGATGGACGAGGCGCACCGGATCACCGAGGGGGCGGGGGTGAAGGTCGCCGTCATCGACACGGGGACGTCCGCGCACACCGATCTGAAGAGAAACCTCCTGAAGGGCACCGATGTCATCCCGGATGGCAATGGGACCGGCAGGGTGGACACGTCGGGTCACGGCACCCTGATCGCGGGCCTGATCGCCGGGCACGGGCATGGTTCCGGCGCCGGCGCGCTCGGGATGGCCCCGGCGGCGAAGGTGGTCCCGGTCAAGGCCTTCGAGGGTCCCGCTGACAACGGGGATTCGCTGGTGGCCGCAATCGAGTGGGCGACCAAGGCCGGTGTGGGTGTCATGAACATCTCCGGCGCGACGGTGCCGTCCCGGCCCCTGCTGGCCGCCGCGGGTGAGGCCGTGCGGTCGGACGTGGTCGTGGTGGCCAGCTCCGGTAACCGGAGCGACGGGTTCCTGGTCGCTTATCCGGCTGCGATTCCCGAGGTTCTGGCGGTCGGCGCGGTGGACAAGAAGGGGAAGCTGGCCGATTTCTCGGTGACGGGTAGCGCTGTCGACATCTGCGCGCCGGGCGCTGACATCGTGGGCCCCTACAAGAACAACAAGTATTACAAGGGGAACGGCACGTCGGAGTCGGCAGCGGTGGCGTCGGGAGCGGTGGCGCTGGTGCGTGCCAAGTTCCCGGAGCTGTCGGCGGAGGAGGTCGTGCACCGGATCACCGCCACGGCCGACGACATCGGCCCGAGCGGTAAGGACGACCAGTGCGGCTACGGCGTTCTCAACGTGGTCAAGGCGTTGACCGCCGAGGTGGGACCGTTGACGTCGGCGACGCCCGCAGCCACGTCGGCGGCGCCCTCCGCGGTCACGCCGGTGACGGCTGACGTACCGACAGCGCCAGTAGCGGCTGCGGAACCGAAGTCGAGTTCCAGCACGGCTCTGGTCGCCGGGGCCGGAATCGGAGCGGTTGGCCTGGCGGGACTTCTGGCATTCGTGATGATCCGGAAACGCCGGGCAAGCTGACGCGCCGTGATGAGCGGACAGCGAGGGCCGCAGGGCTGCGGGTAAGCAGAGGTCAGGGCGTTCTGCTCAGGTGCCGGGGCAGGCTAGCCTCTCAGGTGCTGTTCAGTTAAGGGATCGATGGAGAGGGGGCTCCGGTGGGGATTCCTGAGGAGGATCGTGGTCCGGCTTGGCTGCGGGACTACGACTATTCCGACTTCGGCAATATCGAAGCCGATATTCAGGCCATGAAGGAGTACGCGGCGAAACTGCAGTCGAGCGTGGAGGGCAGTTACGCCCCGCACGCCCAGACCGTCAGCGAGACGATGATGTCCCCGCTGCCTCCGGCGCCGAACTTCCCCGAGTTGCATCTCTTCCTGAACGCCCACGACCAGGTCCAGTTGGCGACGCAGGAGAACGTGTACGGCTACATCGACAACACGTACAAGTTCGCCACCGCCGCCGAGCAGATCGGCGACAAGTACGGCGGCTCGGACGCCTTCGCCCAGGCCAAGGTCACCGATGTGCAGAAGTATCTGGGCTCCAGCGCCCCGGGTGCCACCGGCACAGGCACCGGCACCGGCGGGAACAACCCCGACCGCACCCTGCCGAACCTCGACCTGCCGCTGGAGGGCACTCCGACGGCCACCGACTTGACCCCCCAGGAGCGCTGATGGTCGCCCATGATGGTGGCGGCACGTTCGCCAGCGGCTGGTACGGCAAGACGGTCCCGACGATGTGGGCCGCTCTGAAGGACTTCGACGACACTCCGCACTGGACCATGGTCGGCGCCTGGCGGAAGTCCTACGAGCTGATCATCACGCACATCAGCCAGGTCAAGCAGTACCGGGAGAACCTGGCCACCGCCTGGCCGCCGCACAAGAGCAAGGCCGCTGCCGCGTACGTGCAGGAACTCGACGTTCTGATCAAGAACCTCGAGGAGACGTACGACGCGGCGATCGCCAACCACACGGCGCTCTCCACCGCCACCCAGGCGATCAACGCCGCCCGCCGGGAGCTGGAGCCGATCCAGCAGGAGCACACCGCCAACGCGGGCCTGCTCGCCGAGTACAACGCGCAGAACCAGACCACGTCGAGCTCGTCCGGGTCCACCCCGACTCCGACGCCGTCCCCGTCCCCGTCGCCGCAGGTTCCGCCGGTCGCGCCGGGTCGTCAGATCGAGCTGCAGACGAAGGCGGCCGGCATCATGCAGTCGCTGAGCGCCGAACTGGCGACGGCGCAGACCTCGTTCGTCGCACCGCGCCCGTACGTCGGGACATCCAGCCAGGACACCAGCGGATCGGAGATCCCGTCCGGTTCCGGGAGTGTGGGCGGGAGCGGATCCGGCCGGAACCCGGGGTTCAGCCCGCGCGGCACCACCCCGATCGGCACCGGCGACGTCTCCACCCCGAAGACCACCGACCGGACGACTCCGGACACCGGCGTGACCGGGCCGGACGACCGGACACCGGCACAGGGCCCTACGCAGGGTCCGACCCTGGTCGGTACGAATCCGACGACGCCGACCGTCACCACGCCGGGTCCCTCCACGCCCACCGGTCCGGGAACCGGCACCGGCACGCTGCCTCCGGGTGGTACCCCCGTCGGCGGGTCGTTCCCGTTCACGCCGTCCACCGGCGGATCCGGGGCGGGCGGCGGTACGGGCGGGCGGTATACCCCGGTGGGAGCCGGTGGTCTGCCGACCGGCATCAGCGGGGTCCGCGGCGGCACGGCCGGGCACGGTGGGGTCATCGGTGGAAGCCCGGCGGGCGGCGGTGGCATGCCTGGTGGCCGGGCCGGCCAGCTCGGCAGTGGCATGCCCGGCGGTGTGGGTGGCCCGGCGGGCTCCGGGGGCCGTGGTGGCCAGGCCGGCAGCGGCATGCGCGGCGGGGCGGGGCGGATCAACCCGGCCGGCGGCATGATCGGCGGATCGGGTGCCAACGGCCGGGCCGGGAACGGGATGGGTCAGGGCGGGATGGGCGCGCCGCTCGGACGCCGCGGGAACGGGCGTACCGAGGAGGACCCGAACAACCGCCGCTGGGACCCGGACAACCCGTGGGAGACCAACGACGGTGTCGATCCGGTGCTGCTGCCGGCGCAGGAGCACCGGATCGATCCGGGCCCCACCATCGGCGGCCGCTGAAATACGGACGGGCAGGACCGCGGCGGCTCCGGCCTCCGCCTCCTGCGCCCCGGGACCAGGCATACGCCGACCGGGTGCGGGGTCTCGAGGTCGCGGGTCGGCGACGTCCCGACGGGACGGCACACCATCAAAGGGCCGTTGACAACAAGGCCCCGGCGGGACGGCACACCATCAAGGGCCGCTGACAACAAGGCCCCGGCGGGACGGTGCAGCGCGGGCCGCCGGCGTCGAGGCCACGGCGAGGCGGTCCGGAAAAGCGCTCCGCCGGGCGATTCGCGGCGGAAACACGCTGCTCGTTCACGCTTTCGCATGGCTGGGGCTTGTAGGCTCGTTTGTCGTGCAGACCGACATCGCGTATCGCCTGATCCTCGCCTCGGCCAGCCCTGCCCGGCGGGCACTGCTCACCGGGGCCGGCATCGATGCCGAGGTCATCGTCAGTGGTGTGGACGAGAGTGTCGTCGAGCACGAGGACGCCTTCACGACCAGTCTGGCATTGGCCCGGATGAAGGCACGGACGGTGGCTGCGGAGTTGCCGGCCGACCCGGCGGCTCTGGTTCTCGGGTGTGATTCGGTGCTGGCGTTCGAGAACGAGGTGTTCGGCAAGCCCGCCGACGCCGAGGAGGCCGCGAAGCGCTGGGCGCGGATGCGTGGCAAGTCGGGGGTGCTGCACACCGGGCATCACCTGACCGGGCTGGTCAGCGGGTTGCAGGCGGAGGCGGTGGGGCGGACCACTGTGCATTTCGCCGATGTGAGCGATGCGGAGATCGAGGCGTACGTGGCGTCCGGTGAGCCGTTGCAGGTGGCGGGTGCGTTCACGCTGGACGGCCGGGGTGGTGCGTTCGTGGAGCGGATCGAGGGCGACCCGGGCAACGTGATCGGTTTGTCGCTGCCGTTGTTGCGGAAGCTGCTCGCCGAGATGGGTGTTCCGATCACCAGCCTGTGGCGACACTGAAAGCAAGCGAATCTCGATTAACTTACGTAGAGGAACGACCTGAGGAACCGTTAGGCTCGGTTCCGTGCGGAAGATTCTGATCGCCAATCGGGGCGAGATCGCCGTCCGGGTCATCCGGGCCTGTAGGGACGCCGGTCTCACCAGCGTCGCCGTCTACGCCGACAGTGACCGGGATGCGCCGCACGCGCGCCTGGCCGACGAGGCCTACGCATTGGACGGAGAGACCGCCGCCGATACCTATCTGCGCATCGACAAGTTGCTGGCGATCGCGGGACGCAGCGGGGCCGACGCCGTACACCCGGGTTATGGATTTCTCTCGGAGAACGCCGACTTCGCTCAGGCCGTACAAGACGCGCAATTGATCTGGATCGGCCCTTCGCCGCAGGCGATCCGTGACCTGGGGGACAAGGTCACCGCGCGGCACATCGCGCAGCGAGCGGGTGCGCCGCTGGTGCCCGGCACACCGGAACCGGTGAACGACGCCGCGGAGATCACGGCGTTCGCCGCTGAGCACGGGCTGCCGGTGGCGATCAAGGCGGCGTTCGGTGGTGGCGGCCGGGGTCTGAAGGTGGCGCGCACGGTCGAGGAGATCCCGGCGCTGTTCGAGAGCGCGACCCGGGAGGCGGTGGCCGCTTTCGGTCGTGGCGAGTGTTTCGTGGAGCGCTATCTGGACCGTCCCCGGCATGTGGAGGCGCAGGTCCTGGCGGACACGCACGGCACCGTGATCGTGGTCGGCACCCGGGACTGTTCGTTGCAGCGCCGCCATCAGAAGCTGGTGGAGGAGGCGCCGGCGCCGTTCCTCAGCGACGGGCAGCGGCGGAGCATCCACGAGAGCGCGAAGGCGATCTGCCGGGAGGCGGGTTATCACGGCGCCGGCACGGTGGAGTACCTGGTCGGCCAGGACGGGACGATCTCGTTCCTGGAGGTGAACACCAGGCTGCAGGTGGAGCATCCGGTCAGTGAGGAGACCACCGGCATCGATCTGGTGCGGGAGCAGTTCCGGATCGCGGCGGGTGAGGCGCTCCGCTTCACGAGCGACCCGGAGCCGCGCGGGCACGCGATCGAGTTCCGGATCAACGGGGAGGATGCCGGGCGGGGTTTCCTGCCGGCGCCGGGCACCGTCTCCGAGCTGGTCTGGCCGTCCGGGCCGGGGGTCCGGGTGGACGCGGGGATCACGAAGGACGCGGTGATCGGCGGCAACTTCGACTCGATGCTCGCGAAGATCATCGTGACCGGGGCGACCCGGGCGGAGGCCCTGGAACGGTCGCGCCGGGTGCTGGACGAGACGGTGATCGAGGGCATCGCCACGGTGCTGCCGTTCCACCGGGCGGTGATCCGCGACGAGGCGTTCACCGGCGAGCCGTTCACCGTGCACACCCGCTGGATCGAGACCGAGTGGCTGAACGAGGTTCCGCCGTTCAGCGCCGTCCCGAGCCCGGGCGAGGCGGAGGAACGCGAGACCGTCGTGGTCGAGGTCGGCGGGCGGCGCATCGAGGTGCGACTTCCCAAGACCTTCACCAGCGGCGGTACGGGTGACAAGGGTCCCCGCCGTGCCACGGCCCGGGTGAGCCGTGGCGCGCAGAGCGCTGTCACCACGGGCGGCCTGACCGCCCCGATGCAGGGCACGATCGTGAAGGTGGCGGTGCAGAACGGCGACGTGGTGGCCGAGGGCGACACGATCGTGGTGATCGAGGCGATGAAGATGGAGCAGCCGTTGCAGGCGCACCGGGCCGGGACGGTGTCCGGTCTCGGCGTCGAAGCGGGGGTCACCGTCACCGCGGGCACCGTGATCTGCGAGATCGACGCGGACTGACGGAGCGGGCCGCCGATACGGGACCTACCGACGGCCCGCGGCGCGCGCCGACCGTGCGACGCGGGCAGTTCCCACCGTACGCCCGGGATCGGCGACCCGCGAAAACCGGGAGCAGGGGTGAGATCTGCGCCGTAGCGTGTCCCGCATCACCAAGGAATGCCGTGACGTGGGCGCATGCTGGGAGCACAGCGCTTTCTCAGCCGGTCTGGCGCAGAATGCCGGGAGTCCCGAAGCCGCGAGGTGGCCGCACCGATGACCGAACTGTTGACGATGGTGGCGACCCCCGCGTGGGCATACCTCGCCCTGTTCTCGTTCCTGGCGGTCGACGCCCTGATCCCGGTGGTCCCGATCCAGGCCATCATGATCACGTCCGGGGCCCTGACGGTGTACGGCAGTCTCGATCTCGCCGCGGTGATCACGCTCGGGGCGCTCGGCATGTTCGCCGGCGACAGCATCGCCTTCGTGCTCGGCCGGTCCACCGGGGCCCGGCTGAGCGCGCTGCGGGCCCGGTTCGCGCCGGGTCACGACGAGCACGACTCGCGGACCCGGCGGGCGGCGGAGCGGTTCACCCGCGGGTTGCGCCGCCCCGGCCCGCTGGTGATCCTGCTCTGCCGTTTTGTCCCCGGTGGCCGGATGGCGGCGGGCTACCAGGCCGGCCGCACCGGCTATCCGGTCCGCCTGTTCGTGCTCTACGACGGCCTGGCCGCGCTGGGCTGGGCCAGTTACGGCGGACTGGTCGGGCACCTCGGGGGCACCGCGATCACCCAGTCCGCCTGGCGGCTGTTCGCCGTCGCCGCCGCGGCCGCCCTGGTCTTCGGCACCGCGGGCTGGATCCTCGCCCTCTTCGGTGGCAAGGACGAGGTGCCGGGCAGCAAGGACGGAACACCGGGCCGCAAGGGCGAGGTAGCGGCCGGCAAGGGCGAGGTGCCGGCCGGGAAGGTCACTGAACCTCGTGCTGCATCAGTTGACGGGCCGCCTCTGCGATAGAGCCGGACAGCGACGGGTAGATCGTGATGGTGTGCGCCAGCTGATCAACCGTCAGGTTGTTCTCGACCGCCATGGTGATCGGCAGGATCAGCTCACTCGCCTTCGGTGCCACCACGACACCACCGACGATCTGGCCGGTGCCCGGACGGCAGAACAGCTTCACAAAACCGTCCTGGAGCCCGGCCATCTTGGCGCGCGCGTTGCCGGTCAGCGGCAGCATCACCTGACGGGCCGGGAAGCGGCCGGAGTCGACCTCGTTCTGTGACACCCCGACGTTCGCCAGTTCCGGGTCGGTGAAGACGTTCGCCGAGACGGTCCGCAGCCGCAGCGGGGCCACCGCCTCGCCCATGGCGTGCCAGATCGCGATCCGGCCCTGCATGGCCGCGACGCTGGCGAGCGGGAGGACACCGGTGCAGTCGCCGGCCGAGTAGATGCCCGGCACGTTGGTCCGGGACACCCGGTCGACTGTCACGTAGCCGTGCTCGGAGACGTCCACGCCGTACTCCCGCAGGCCCAGGTCGGCCGTGTTGGGGATGGCGCCGACGGCCATCAGGACGTGCGAGCCCTCCACCGTCCGGCCGTCGGAGAGGGTCACCCGGACGCCGTCGCCGATGTTCTCCACAGCGTCGCCGCGGGACTGGCTCAGGATGGTCATGCCCCGCTCGCGGAAGACCCGCTCGATCGCCATGGCGGCGTCGGCGTCCTCGTGCGGCATGACCCGCTCCCGGCTGGAGATCAGCGTCACCTTCACGCCCATCGCCAGGTAGGAGCTGGCGAACTCGGCACCGGTCACGCCGGAACCGATCACGATCAGGTGGCTGGGCAGCTCCTCCAGGTCCCACAACTGCCGCCAGTCGAGGATGCGCTCGCCGTCCGGCCGGGCGGTGGGCAGCACCCGCGGGGTGGCCCCGGTGGCCAGGAGAACGGTGTCCGCCTCGACGGCGTAGGTCTCGGCACCCTCCGGGGTGATCAGCACCTGGTGGGTGTGACCGAGCCGGTCCTCACCGAGCCGGGCCCGGCCGCGGACCACGTCCACCCCGGCCTTGATCAGCTTGGTCTGGATGTCGCCTGACTGGGCCAGTGCCAGCCTCTTCACCCGCTCGTTCACCGCTTTAGCGTCGACGGTCACCCCGTCCAGCCCGGAGGAGCGGATCCCGAACCGCTCGTCGTAGCGCAGCCCGGTCACCACCTCCGAACTCGCGATGAAGGTCTTGGACGGCACGCAGTCGGTCAGCACACAGGCACCACCGGGCCCGTCCGCCTCGACAAGGGTGACCTCAGCGCCGAGCTGAGCCGCGACCAGAGCCGCCTCGTACCCTCCCGGTCCACCACCGATGATCACGATCCGACTCACGACTCAAAACCTCCAAAAGCGGCAACCGATGCCGAACAGTTGTGCCGACACGCACTCCTCATATTCTCACCACCGCTCACTACGACTATCGTCGTCGCCGTGCGTCACTACGCCGCGTATGGCTCGAACCTGGATCCCGCCCGCATGCGGGCCTACTGTCCGCACTCGCCGATGGTCGGCGTGGGGTGGATCGAAGGCTGGCGCCTCACCTTTGCCGGTGAGGGAGAGATGGGCTGGGAGGGGGCGGTCACGACGATTGTCGAGTCGCCCGGAGACCGTGTCTTCATCTCCCTCTACGACGTCCACCAGTGGGACGCGTCACAACTCGACGAGGTCGAGGGCGTGACCGCGGGGGCGTACCAAAAGGTGACCGTGCGTGTATCGACGCTCGACGGTGAAGTACCGGCGTGGGTGTACGTCTTCACCGGTTACGAGGGCGGCCTGCCCACCGCGTGGTACCTGTCGGAGATCGCGAACGCGGCCGAGAAGGCCGGCGCGCCGGACGACTACGTCGCCGATCTGCGTGGCCGGCCCACCGGAACCGCCTCGCCCGAGGTCTAGCCGCCGATCTCGGTGCGGTAGATGTTCGCCCGGTACAGCGGGGTCATGCCGACCTTGCGGTAGAGGCTCGCGGCGTCGGTCGGGTTCTCCAGATCGACGCCGAGCCCGGCGCGCGGCCGGCCCTTCCCGGCGTAGGCGGCGAAGGCCCGGCACAGCAGTGCCTCACCGACACCCCGCTTGCGGTACGACCGGAGCACGGCCAGGTATTTCACCCAGCCCTCGTCGGTGTCCTCG
This sequence comes from Actinoplanes sp., assembly GCA_035562875.1. Lineage (GTDB taxonomy): Bacteria > Actinomycetota > Actinomycetes > Mycobacteriales > Micromonosporaceae > Actinoplanes. Next base: position 9,055 of record DATMVU010000277.1, read on the forward strand.
CCCCCGTCGGTGCTCTGCAGTGCGCCGACGACACGCCCGTCCGCCTCGGCCACGAACCACTCGTCGAACGGTATGCCCGGCCGGGTGACCTGCTGCCGCCAGCCGTCGAACGGGGTGGCCCGGTGGTCGGAGTCGGCGAACGCCTCCTCGATCACCGCGTGGAAGGCCCGCAGCTCGCTCTCGTCCGCGTGCCGGACCGGACGCACGACGATGCCGGCCGGCGGCTCGGGCGGCACCGGGGAGACCCCGTCGAGGGACATCTGCATCCGGGCGTACTGCTTGAGGAAGACGAACCCGGCAGCGGTCAGGGCCTCGATCAGCTCGGTCTCGCCCGGGACCGCCCCGGCCCGCACCTCGTAGATGTCGTGCCCCAACTCGGCGGCCCGCTCCCGCATCCGGCCCATCAGGAGGCCGAGCAGCGGTTTCAGGGCGGGCCGGCCGTCGCCGGGCCAGAAGTAGACGTTCGCCATGTCCCGGGGTCCGCCGGTGGCGTTGCCGGGGAAGGCCCAGCCGACGATCCTGCCGGAGTCGTCCAGGGCGAGCCAGCAGTCCCGGTCCAGGTCGGTGTGCGGGGTGGTGAGGTCGTCGCGCACCTCGTCAGCGGTGTAGTCGGGCTCCCCCACCGCGGCGACGTCGCTGGCGTGCACCAGCTCCAGGATCGCGGGCACGTCGTCGAGGACCGGACGGCGTGTGGTCCAGCCGTGGGGCAGTTCCGTCATACCGGCATCGGACCACGCCCCGGGGAGCGGACTCAACCGAGTTTCAGCCGGTGCCCCAGTGACTCCAGCAGACCCACGAATTCGACCCGCTCCGGCTGATCCAGGGCCGCGTACGCCTGCCCGGCGAGCGAGTCGGCCACCGCGTCCGCCCACAGCATCCGGCGGATCAGTGGCCCGGCCGGTGGATAGGGCGCCTGCCAGCCGAGCGCGACCGCACCGGTCTCGCCCTCCGGCCCGGCGATGATCGCCTCCAACGGGGTGAGGCCGCTGGCCCGCACCGCGATGACGTGCACCCCCTGCCGGTGCTCGTGCAGCAGGTGCAGCAGCACCGCGGCCCGGGCACCGGGTTCGCTGCTCGGCGCGGACATCGCCCGCCAGGCCGCGAACAGCGGGAGTCCGGCGGTGTCCACCCGGTCGACCACCCGCTGGGCCAGTTCGAGCAGCCGGGTCAGCCGGGGGAACCCGCCGAGGTGCTCGGCACCCCAGTTGCACAGCTCGCCGAGATGCCAGGTGGCCACCCGGGCCGGAGCCGACGACTTCACCGCCGCCTCCCAGCCGTCGGTCACCGCTTCGGGGGCGATGAAGGCCAGCACAGCCGCAACGGTCTCCGGGCGGACGTCGCCGAGCGCCCCGGCACGGGCGGAGACGTGGTACGCCCACCCGGAGAGCCCGAGCAGCCGGGCGCCCTGGAGTGTGCGCGGTGATTCGGAGAAGGCACGGACGATGTCGGCGAGTCCCACTCGGGCGTTGGCGGCAGCCTGTTCCGGGGTCACCTGCCCGATTCTGCTCTCCTTGACCGGCTAAAGAAAATCATTGCTGTCCGTTAACGAGGTTCGGGGAGATCATCCAGGGCGGCCTGGGCATCACCGACCGCGCGCCGGGCGGTGGCGGCCTCCCGTTCCGCGGTCCGGCGGGCCTGCCGGCGGCGGGTCACCTCGGCGATCGCCTCGCTGCGCCGGCGTTCCAGTTCGGCGAGTTCCGCCTCCAGATCCTCGACCTGATGCCCGGCGTCCCGCTCGGCCTCCTCGGCCCGCCGCAGCCGCTGATCGGCCCGCTGCTCGGCGTCCTGGGCGGCGGCCATCACCCGCTCCAGTCCCCGGCGACGTCGCTGGGCCGCCGGATCCGGCGGGACTGCCGGGGCCACCGGGGTGGGCACGGGCTCCGGGGTGGGCACAGGCTCCGGGGTCGCGGCCGGGTCATCGGTGACCAGGCGCAGGCGGGGGCGGGGTACCTCACCGAACCCGGCGTAGCTGACCGCCCGGATCAGCTGTCCGCTCCGGATCTGATCGGCGATCTCCGGCTCGGCGAGTGCCGCGGTGAACGTCGCCTCCACCTCGGCGAGCGGCAGCTTCGCCCCGGCGGCACCGGTCTCGACGGCCAGTTTCCGGGCCGCCTCGACCAGGGCGGTGACGAACCGCCGCCGTTGCCGGGAGAGCTCCCGCATCTGATCACCCTGCAGGTCGCGCTGAGCGGCCCGCAGCGCGGTGGCGATCCCGGCCAGTTCGTCGAGCAGGTCCGGCCGCCTCAGCGCCACCAGGTTGACGATCCAGGCCGCCACCGTCGGCTTCTTGAGCGCGGCGATCCGTTTGGCGGCCTCCCGGTCACCGGCTGCCCGCGCGGCGGCCACTGCGGCGGCCCGGGTGGCGACGAACCCGTCCGGCGGTTCCGCATAGAGCCGCCGGACGGTGTCGTCACCGGTCACAGCACGCTGCCGGGCGCCACCTGACGGAAGTCCGTCCCGCTGAAGCTCTCCAGGTGCTTGCCGTAGACGGCCGCACCCCGCTCGTTGAGGAGCCCGTCGTGCAGCGCGAAGGCCCGCTCCGGCTGGACCGTGCGGACGAACTCCAGGGACTGCGCGACTGTCGCCCACGGCGCGTTCAGCGGCGCGAACAGGGTCTGCACCGGTTCGTCCGGCACGACGAAGGAGTCACCCGGGTGGTAGAGGTTCGTGCCGTCGCCGGAGATCAGGAAGCCGAGGTTGGCGAAGACCGGCACATAGGGGTGGATGACGGCGTGTTGTCCGCCGTACGCCCGGATCTGCAGACCGGCCGCCTCGAAGGTGTCGCCGGTGGCCACCGCGACCGTCGCCTCCGTCGCGTCCGGGAACAGCGACAGCACCGCCTCGTGGGCGTGGATGCGCAGGGCCGGGTTCCGGGCGAGGGCCGCCGTCACCGCCGCGACGTCCACGTGATCGAAGTGCTCGTGGGTGATCAGCACGGCGTCTGCCCCGTCCAGAGCGGACGCTTCGGAGAATTCCCCGGGATCGACAACCAGTACTCCACCAGCTTCGATGCGCAAACAGGAGTGTGTGAACTTCGTGACGCGCACGGGATCCCTCCGCTACTGATTCGTGACCGTTCACCTCGCAGTCTGCCGGAACCGGGAGGGGCCTGCCGTACGTCCCACGGTCAGTGAAGACTTGAGATTCGGAGCTGCCACATGAATAAACGGGGACTCACCGCCGCATTGCTGGCGGGTCTGCTGCTGGCGGGATGCGGCGCGGACAGCAGCGACTCGGGCGAGAGCTTGGCCGACGCACCGGCGGTCGGCCGGGCGGACACCGCGGGTGGCGCGGCGGAGAACAAGGCGGCACCCGGCGGCGCCCAGGAGCAGGCCGCCGGACAGGACACCCCGGCCCAGGCACCGAACCTGGCGGTGGACCAGCGGTCGATCATCTACACCGGCTCGATCACGGTCCGGGTGGACGACGTGACGGCGGGTGCGGCACAGGTCACCGGCATCGCGGCGGGCTCCGGCGGATTCGTCAGCGGTGACGAACGGCACAGCTCGGACGGTTCGGCGAGCGCCACCATCGAGCTGCGAATCCCGGCCGACAAGTTCAACGGGGTGGTCGACCAGCTCGGCAAGCTGGGCAAGGAGGAGAACCGCGGGATCAACACCGAGGACGTCACCGAGCAGGTGGTCGACCTCGACGCCCGGATCTCCGTGCAGAAGGCCCGGCTGGAGAGCGGCAAGCGCCTGCTCGCCCAGGCCAAGTCCCTGGAGGACCTGGTGATGCTGGAGCGCGAGGTGGCGACCCGGGAGGCCGATCTGGCCTCGCTGGAGGCGAAGAAGCGCCGGCTGGACGACCTCACCGCGCTCTCCACGATCACCGTGGTGCTGCTCGACCCGGCGGCCGTCCGGGACGGCGGGGACGAGCCGGCCGGTTTCCTGGCCGGCCTGTCCGGCGGCTGGAGCGCACTGCTGCTCTCGCTGGGTGTGCTGCTCACCGTGCTCGGCGCACTGCTGCCCTGGGCGATCGCGATCGGTCTCCCGGTGTGGGCGATCGTGCTGGGGGTGCGGCGCTACCGCCGCCGCACCGCACCTGCTCCCGCACCCGTGCCCGAGGTGACGCCCTAGAAGGAACCGGTGGCGAGCGCGGCGAGCGCGGTGTGCGTCATCACCCGCACCCCGTGCGCGATGCAGCTCTCGTCCACGTCGAAGTCGCCCTGGTGCAGGTCGTGGCGCACATCGGAACCGGGCCGGCCGGTGCCGAGCCGGATCATCGCGCCGGGCACGTGCTCCAGATAGAACGAGAAGTCCTCGCCACCCATGCTGAGTTCGGCCTCGACCACCCGGTCGGGGCCGAGCGCGGCACCGGCGGCACTCGCGATGACGGCCGAGGCCATCCGGTCGTTGATCACCGGCGGGACGCCGCGGATGTAGTCGACGTCGACGTCGACCCCGGTCGGCGCGGCCACCTCACGGATCAGCCGGGTGATCAGCTCCGGCGCCTCCCGCCAGGCCTCCCGGCTGAGCACCCGGATCGTGCCGCGCAGCGAGCCCGCGCCGGGGATCGCGTTGAACGCCTGACCGGCGTGCACCGCCCCCCACACCAGGGAGAGCCCGGACCGCGGGTCGATCCGGCGGCTGAGCAGAGCCGGCACGTCCACGATGATCCTGCCGAGGGCGTACACCAGGTCGGCGGTGAGGTGAGGCCGGGCGGTGTGCCCGCCGGGACCGGTGAGCTTGACCTCGACCGCGTCGGCGGCCGCGGTGAACGGCCCGGAGCGGACCCCGATCAGGCCGGACGGCAGCTGCGGGTAGCAGTGCAGGGCGTAGATGGCGTCGACGTCCTTGAGGGCACCGGCCGCGATCACCTCGGGCGCACCGGACGGCATCGCCTCCTCGGCCGGCTGGAAGATCAGCCGGATCCGGCCGGGCAGCAGGCCCTGTTCGTTCAGGTGGGCGAGGGCCAGGCCGAGTCCGAGGACGATGGTGGTGTGCACGTCATGGCCGCAGGCGTGCGCCTGACCGTCCACGGTGCTGCGGTACGGCACGTCCTTGAGGTCCTGCAGCGGCAGCGAGTCGATGTCGGCACGGAAGGCGATGGTGCGCGAGCCCTCCCCGATGTCGCAGACGACGCCGTTGCCGCGGGGCAGCAGCCGGGGACTGAGACCGGCCACGGTCAGCTCCCGGGCGATCAGGGCCGCGGTCTCGAACTCGGAATGTGACGGCTCAGGGTGTGCGTGAATGTGTCTGCGGATCGCTACCAGCTCGGCGCCCCTCGAAGCGAGCCAGCGGTCGAGCCGGCCGGGGAGCGGGTCGGTGCCGGGCAGTTGGCCGGGCCACGACGTATCGGCGCCTTCCGGCGCCTCCAGAGCAGTAGTCACGTCGGATTCCGTATCACTCTCGTACTTCGTCGGATTTCGCAACGCGCGACAGCCTAGTCCCGATCCTGGTAACGCTGTGTAACGGTCACGTAAAGAGGTGCTCACGCCCGCAGGAGGTCGTCCCGGGCAGCCAGCCCTTCAACGCATGGTGAATCGCAGAGGTGACGCGACACTACCGGTACGTCGATCGACTCAGAAACGCTCAACGGGGCGATGGAGGCCCCATACCCCGCGCAGCGTGTGGCACACCTCCCCCACGGTGCCACGGAGCCGCAACGCCTCTTTCATCAACGGTAGGACGTTCCCACTTCCGGCGGCGGCCTTCCCCGGATCTGCCAGCGCGGCCCGGACGTCCGGACCGTCCCGCTCGTCGCGCAGCCGGGTGAGACGGTCCACCTGGGCGACCTCGATCGCGGGATCGACCCGCAGCGGCTCGTACCGCTCCCCGGTGCCGGCGGTGAACCGGTTGACACCGACCACGACCGCCCGTCGTCCCGGCCGCCAGCAGTTGGTGGCGGGCGTTGGACTCGGCGGCGGTGCCGAACCCGGCGTACTGCCGCATGGTCCACGGACGGGTGGTGTACATCGTCGGGTGGACGCCCCGGGGCGTACGGGAACTCGCCGGGCTCCTCGTCGCCCACGCCCGCCGGGACAGCGGACGAGGGCGTACACCGGCTTGATCGGGAACCCGGACTCCGCCTCCACACGCCCGATCCTGAGACTCGACAATGGGCGACCCGACCACTACCGAGGGTCGAACTGTGGTTAACAGTGACCTAGTAGCTTTCGTTAAGGGCCAACCTGCGGGCAAGATAGCGTGGTTGGCCGACAGCCCCTATACCCCCACGGTGGCATCCTCAGTGACTCAATCTCCGACGTGGAGCGGCGGCAACTCCTCTCCGACCAGCGGACGCGCAGCTCCTGGCACGCTCATCGGCGGGCGGTACACACTGCGCGCAGCGGTCGGGCACGGCGGCATGGGTACGGTGTGGCGCGCGGCGGACACGCTGCTGCGCCGCGACGTCGCGATCAAGGAAGTGATCCTGCCGCCCGGTCTGGCCCCCAGCGACCGGGACGCGATGTACGAACGGACCATGCGCGAGGCCCGGGCCGCGGCCGCGCTCCAGCACCCGGCAGTGGTGCAGGTCTACGACGTGGTGCACGAGAACGGCCGCCCGTGGATCGTGATGGAACTGCTGGACGCCCGCAGCCTCGCCGACATGGTGATCGAGGACGGCCCGGTCTCCCCGCGGGTGGTCGCGAAGATCGGCATCGCCCTGCTCGGCGCGCTCGAGGTGGCGCACGCGCACGGTGTCCTGCACCGCGACGTCAAGCCCGCCAACGTGCTGATCTGCGGTGACGGCCGCTGTGTGCTCACCGACTTCGGTGTCGCCCGGATGCCCACCGACGTCCAGCTCACCACGCCCGGCATGGTGCTCGGCTCGCCGCACTTCATCTCGCCGGAGCGGGCCATGGGCCACGACTTCGGACCGCCCAGCGACCTGTTCTCGCTCGGCGTCACGCTCTACACCGCGATCGAGGGCCGGCCGCCGTTCGACAAGGGCGACCCGATCGAGACGATGCACTCGGTGGTCGAGGACCCGCCCGCCCCGGTGGTGCGGGCCGGTTCGCTGACCCCGGTGCTGATGGGCCTGCTGGAGAAGAACCCGGCCCAGCGGATGGACGTGACGACCGCCCGGACCATCCTGCGGCAACAGCTGGCCGGCCCACTGGCCAGCAAGAACCCGCCGCACATGATGACCGACCCGTACTCGGTGGTGCCCTCGACCCGCCCGGTCAGCCCGCCCCCGGCGGCCGAGACCCAGCCGATCCCGCCGCAGCCCAGCGGCCAGATCGGTGGCCGCGCGATGTTGTCGGCGAACGAGTCGCTCACCGACCACCTGGCCCGGCTGGAGCAGCAGAACAGCGGTGGCCGCCGCCGGGCACCCGAGCCGCCGGCCGCCGTCCCGGGCTCGACCGTGCGGGTCTCGACCGGGCAGATGCCCTCCTTCAAACTGCCCGACCGGGGCCGGGGCAGCGCCGGTGGCGAGACCACCAGCGTCATCCCGCCGCAGAGCCCGTGGGGCCAGCAGCCACCGGCCGGCGGTCCCCGTCCCGGCACCGTGGTGATGAGCCCGGCCGCCAAGCGGCGCGCCGGCATCGACAAGGTGGTCGGTACCGCCAAGGAGACCACCGCCAACGCGGTCGCCACGTTCCAGTCGTGGCCGCGCAACAAGCAGCTCGTCTCCGGTGGTGCGGCCGCCGCAGTGGTGCTGATCCTGGTGCTGGTCTTCACCCTCGGTGGCAACGGTGACCAGCCGGCGACCACACCCGAGGCCGCCCCGCAGCCGAGCAACGCCGCGGCCGCCGAGGTCCAGACCCAGGCCTACAAGGGCAATGCGGCGGTCAGCGTGCAGGTCCCGGCCGGCTGGACCCGGTCGGTGGGTGGCGTCTACGTCGAGTACATCGAGCCCGAGGACAAATCCACCAAGGTTCGCGTCCTGGTCGAGACCGGCAAGGTCGCACCGAGCAAGTTCGTCAGCCAGACCGCGCCGGCCGGGTTGCGGAAGGGCAAGTCCTGCCCGGCGCCGTTCACCGAGGTCGCCACGTCCGAGGTGACCATCTCCGGTAATCCGGGCGCGGAGCTGGAGTACACGTGTGGTGAGGGCGACGAGATGCGGCACGGCATCTGGCGGATGACCACGGTCGGCGGCAAGATGTACTCCTTCTTCCTGACCACCACGGACGCGAAGTTCGACGACTACCGGAAGTACTACGACGTCATGGCGCAGTCCTTCCAGCTCAACCTCTGATCCCGGCACCCCGCCGCAACCGCCGCAGCGTCCCCTGGAAAGGACGGCGTAAGGGGTCATCCGTTGACCGGCAGCGGGCACGGCACGGGAGACCGCCGCGAAACCGGTGGCCCGGGCCGGCACCGGCCCGCTACGCCGCCAAACGGGACGGCCGCAACTGATCCGGTCGTCACCGAAGGCGCCCGGAAACAGCACCACGGCCTGCCCGCCGCCGCGACTGTGCTATCAATCCCTGATGGCACCAGAAGTTGATGTTGATCTGATCGCACGGGCCGAGGCCTGGCTCGCCGACGATCCCGATCCGGCCGGCCGGGCCGAGCTACGCGCGGTCCTGGACGGCTTGCCGGGCACCGCGGTAGAGCTGGCCGACAGGTTCTCAGGCCCGCTCACCTTCGGGACGGCGGGGCTGCGCGGCCGGCTCCGGGCCGGGCCGAACGGCATGAACCTCGCGGTGGTGACCCGCGCGGCGGCCGGGCTGGTCGGCTGGCTCGCCGCCCAGGGCGGTGTGGGCCCGCTCGTCATCGGCTACGACGCCCGGCACGGCTCGCGGGCCTTCGCCGAACGGACCGCCCAGGTCGCGACCGGGGCCGGCCGGACGGCGCTGCTGCTGCCGGGGCCCCTGCCCACCCCGGTACTGGCCTACGCGGTGCGCACGCTGGACGCGGTGGCCGGCGTGATGGTCACCGCCAGCCACAACCCGCCGCAGGACAACGGCTACAAGGTATATCTGGGCGCGCACCTGGGTGGGCCGGCCGGCTCCGGGGCGCAGATCGTGCCACCGGCCGACGCCGGCATCGAGGCGGCCATCCGGGCGGTGGCGAGCACCGTGTCGGTTCCGCTGGGCAGTCCGGGCACGGTCCTCGGCGAGGAGATCCTTCAGGCATACGTGCAGAGCGCCGCCGCAGTCCTGTCCGAGAACGGCCCGCGTGACCTGGCCGTCGCGTACACCCCGATGCACGGAGTCGGCGCGGCCACCGCGGCCGCCGCGTTCGCCTCCGCCGGTTTCCCGGCTCCCGCGATCGTCGCCGAGCAGGCTGACCCGGATCCCGACTTCCCGACAGTGGCTTTCCCGAACCCGGAGGAACCGGGCGCCATGGACCTGCTGCTGGCGCTGGCCGCCCGGACCGGCGCGGACCTGGCGATCGCCAACGACCCGGACGCCGACCGCTGCGCCGTGGCGATCCCGACCGGCGACGGATGGCGACCGCTGCGCGGTGACGAGCTGGGCGCGCTGCTCGCCGATCACCTGATCCGCCGGGGAGCTCCCGGCCTGTACGCGACCACGATCGTCTCGTCGTCCCTGGTCGGGCGCCTGTGCGCGGCCCGGGGTGTGCCGTACGCGGAGACCCTGACCGGCTTCAAGTGGATCGTGCGCGCCGCGGAGGACCTGGCGTTCGGCTACGAGGAGGCGCTCGGCTACTGCGTCGCCCCCGCCCTGGTCCGCGACAAGGACGGCATCACCGCCGCGCTGACCGTCGCCGAACTGGCCGCCACGTTGAAGACCGAGGGCCGGACCCTGGCCGACCGGCTGGACGAACTGGCCACCGAGTTCGGGTTGCACGCCACCGACCAGCTGTCGGTCCGGGTGAACGACCTGGCCGAGATCGGGCAGGCGATGGGCCGAGCCCGGAAGAATCCGCCTGCCACCCTGCTCGGCGCCCCCGTGACCGAGATGGTCGACCTGCTGCCGGAGAACGACGTGCTGACGTTCCGCACCGCCACGGCCCGGGTGGTGATCCGCCCGTCGGGGACGGAACCGAAACTCAAGGCGTACCTCGAAGTGGTGGAACCGGTCACTGAAGGCGGCCATGCGGAGGCCCGCAACCGGTCGGCGAGCTCTCTCGCCGCCCTGCGCACCGAGATCGCGGCAACGCTCGGCGTGTGAGGAAGCCGTCCCGGGGCTTCCGTGAAGCCCCGGGAGACGGTGTCAGAACGGCTTGGGAGCGCCCAGCGCGGCCTGGATAGCCCGGCCCAGGGTCGCGACCACCAACGCGACACTCGGCCGCACGATGGAGTCCTCAAGGCTCACGTCACCGACAAAACCGGCGTTGCTGGCGATCTCGGCAAGCCGGTCGTGCGCCCGGTCGACCTCGTCGGCCGGCAGCTTCAGGGCCGGCTCCATCCGGGCTGCGACGAGCAGCGTGGCCAGCGCGGCCGTCCGCTCGTCGGGCAACGTGTCGCCGATGAGCGCGGCGGCCAGCCGGCTCCGGATCTCCGCCTCGTAGGCCGGATCGGTGGTCGGGTAACGATGCACGTGGATGACGCCCATCTGGGTCTCGTCCACGTCCTGCACCACGCCCCGGGCGCACAGGTCCTCGAGCACCCGGATGCGCAGCCGGTGCCGGAGCCGCTGGAGCCACTGGGCCGGCGTTTGCGGCTCCTCGGTGGCCACCTTCGCCAGCACCGCGTCAGCGATCGGGTCACCGAGCGGGGTGGCGTCGACGACCTTGAGGAAGCCGTCGGCCGCGTAGGCGATACGGTTGGCCAGCGCAAGATCGATCAGGACCGCGGCGGCCATGCCCAGGTCGAGCCCGATACGGGAGCCCGAGGCCTTTCCGGTCTGGTCGTCGTACGCGAGGAGCAGAAGTTCCTCGGCGAGCGGAATGGGGGTCATACCTCCAGACGATAGTGGTCGAGGGCATCCGTTCCGATCCCCAGGTCGGTCAGATCGCCCGTCCACCCGGGGCCCGCCCACACTCCGCCAACACCGCACTTGAGCAACAATCGGCTTGATCAGCTGGGCGAACACTGTTTCGCCCGAGACCGGCGACAGACCCGCCGGTGACGAACGAACGTGCCCGCCAGGTGATCTGATCCCTCAGCGTGAAGCTGCCCTCCGACTACGACCTCATGCCGACGATCAAGGAAACTAGCAGTATGAACCCCGACAGTGAGCACACCGCGGCCGATCAGCAGCCACCGTTCGTGCATCCCACGGCCGACGTGGAGGACGGTGCTCGGATCGGCGCCGGGACGAAGGTGTGGCATCTCGCCCACGTACGCTCCACCGCGACGATCGGTGACCAGTGCGTCATCGGCCGCAACGTCTACATCGACGCCAACACCGTGGTCGGCAGCCGTGTCAAGATTCAGAACAACGTTTCCGTGTACCAAGGCGTCACGATCGAGGACGAGGTATTCGTCGGACCGTGCGTCGTCTTCACCAACGATCTACGCCCTCGCGCTCAGAACCCGGACTGGACGATCACCCCTACCCTCATCCGGCGGGGCGCCTCGATCGGAGCCAACGCCACTCTGGTGTGCGGCACTGAGATCGGCGAGTTCTCCATGATCGCGGCCGGTTCGGTGGTGACCAGGGACGTGCAGCCGTACCAGTTGGTCGCGGGCAATCCGGCTCGGCCCAAAGGTTGGGTGGACGAGAAGGGTGAGATCGTCAGCCGGGACCCGGAGAACCGGCCCTGAGATGCCGGCGCGGCCCCTCGGATGTCCGAGGGGCCGCGCTCCACGCTCTTTCGTCAGCCGCCGATGACGATCCTGCGGATGCCGCCCAGACGCTCGGGGTCGGTGACCCGGCGACCGTCCACAACGACCTCGACACCGGGCAGGTCCGCATCGGTGAACGTCCGGTACTCGGCGTGATCGGCCTGCACGATCGCCGCACGGACCGCTTCACCGTTCCAGGCCGGCAGCCCGAGCCCGGTCAACTCGGCGATGCTGTACATCGGGTCCGAGACGTACGGGGTCGCACCGCGCTTCTTCAGCTCGTCCACCACCGCGAAGACCCCGGAGAACGCCGTCTCCTTGACCCCACCGCGGTACGACGCGCCCAGCACCAGCACACTGAGGCCGGTCAGGTCGCCGATGGCCGCACCGAGCAGGTCCACCGCATACGACGGCATACCAGCGTTGGCGTTCCGGGCCGCCTGGACCACCGTGGCAGCCGGGTCGTTCCACAGGTAGAGCCGGGGGTAGACCGGGATGCAGTGTCCACCGACGGCGATACCCGGACGGTGGATGTGGCTGTAGGGCTGGGTGTTGCAGGCGTCGATCACCCGGTTCACGTCGATGTCCAGCGTGTCGGCAAAACGGGCGAACTGGTTCGCCAGCCCGATGTTGACGTCCCGGTAGGTGGTCTCGGCGAGCTTCGCAAGCTCGGCGGCCTCCGCGCTGCCCAGATCCCAGACGCCGTTCGGCCGGTCCAGATCGGGCCTCTCGTCGAAGTCGAGGACCGCTTCATAGAACTCGACGCCCCGCCGGGCCGACGCCTCGTTGACACCACCGACGAGTTTCGGATATTTGCGCAAGTCGGCGAAGACCCGGCCGGTGAGGACACGCTCCGGGCTGAACACCAGGTCGAAGTCCTGACCGGCGACCAGACCGGAGACCTCCTGAAGCAGCGGCGCCCAGCGGTCCCTCGTGGTGCCCACCGGGAGCGTGGTCTCGTAGCTGACCAGTGTGCCCGGGCGCAGCCCTCGGGCGATGTCCCGGGTGGCCGACTCCATCCAGCCGAAGTCGGGTTTGCTGTCCGCGTCCACGAAGAGCGGGACCACGACGACGACCGCGTCCGACTCGGCAACCGCGGCTGCGGTGTCGGTGGTCGCGGTGAGCAGTCCGGCGCCGACCGCCTGCTTCAACTTGACATCGAGGTCAGTCTCGCCGGGGAACGGAACAAGCCCTTCGTTGACAGTACGCACGGTCGATTCGGAGACGTCGGCGCCGAGCACCGTGTGGCCCTTGGAGGCGAACTGGACGGCGAGCGGCAGCCCGATCTTCCCGAGCGCCACGACACAGATCTTCATGCGGGGGTTCTTCCTTCTTGGCGTGGCCCGGAGACGGGCCGCAGTTTCCGTATCAGACGGCCGGCGAGACCTCGCGGACCGAACGTGCTGACCCTTACCGTCAGCCGTGCCTTACTGTCCGCCCGTAGCGTGACGTCGTAGAAGCGTAAACCGCTCCGGTGACGGACGGTGACGAAGGTCGAGGGATCAACCGTGAGGTCACGCTTTATCGCCGGCTCCGCGGCCGAATGCCGGAATGTGACCCGCTGTTTCTTCCCTGATTTGGCCAGATCTGTCACCGCGAACTCGGCACGGATCCGCAGGGCACCGGCAACCGGCTCGGCTGTCAGAACCCGCGGCTTCTCACCACCGATCGAGACGGATGCTCCCGGGCCGAGCTCCGGCAGGGCGCTGCGCCATTCCAGGCGAAGAGTTCCGTTACCCGAGGTGACGACAACAGGGTCACGCTGCGCTGCGGCCGAAGCCTCTTTCAGGGTCGCCTCGAACCACGCGTCAGGAAAATTCTTCGCCGGGTCACGGAAGCCGGGGAGGGCGGCATAAAATCGACCACTCTCGATCACCAGCCGGTTGAGGCCATGCTCCGCATAGGACTCCGCGACCGCTTCCAGATCCTCCAGCGTCCCGTGCTGGGCCACCGAGATGGGCACCCGTTGGCGCACACCGAGGGCGGACCGGATCTCCTCGGTCAGATGCACACCGGCCAGCTTGCGGACCCCCTCGTGCACCTGCCGCCGACTCTCCTGATCAGCCGCCACGAAGCGATCGCCGACCAGCTTGGCGACCTCCCAGGTGAAGTTGCGGCGCAACACCCGATCGCGATTCTCCGGGTCGGTCACCACATCGGCCACGGTGCTCATCACGACTTCGGTGTCCTCGAGGAGCCTGGTCACCGGAGTGCCGTAGGTGATGTTGCTGCCGTCCTGGCGTTTCACCGCGTAGTAGAAGTCGTAGTCGGCCCGGACCGCGATCCGCCTGGCCGCCACCACAGCCCTCAGGGTGAACGGCTGGTCGCTGCAGGAGCGCAGCTCCTCCGGATATCGGAGGCCGTTCTCCTCGATCAGCGAGCGACGGAACAGCTTGGTGTTGGACAGCGCCCAGGGCAACGCCGAGTCAGCCAGCGTGATCGAGTCTCTGTTTCCGGCTTTGTAGACCGCCTGGCTCACGAACCGCCCACCGGCACCGACCATCCGGCCCAGCACGATGTCGGCGTCCAGATCGTCAGCGGCGGTGACCAGCCGCTGCATCGCCTCCGGGCCCAGGTAGTCGTCAGCGCCGATGAAGAAGACGTATCGCCCGGTCGCGATGGCAAGCGCCCGGTTGCTGGGGCTGGCCGGCCCGCCCGAGTTCGCCTGGTGCAACACCTTGAACGTGCCCGGATGAAGCTGCGCCCAGCGGTCCAGCTCATCTCCGCTGCCGTCGGTGGAACCGTCGTCGACTGCGATGATCTCCAAGCGGTCGAGGCCGATCGTCTGCTGCGCGAGCGAGGCGAGACACTCGGTCAGGTACGGCATCGTGTTGTAGACGGCGACCACGATACTTACATCGGGCACATTCACCGGTTGCACCTGACTTCCCTCCAGACCCCGCATCAGAAGCGAGGCGCAGAGGAGTGTATGACAGTGCTTCACTTTAGCTCACCGGGTCGGCCACCCGCCGGGTACCACCGACCCGGTTGCCGGAAAGCGATCCGCGAATCTCGGCCGCAGCGGGCAGACTTCGTTCCGTTCTCGGCGTATACATGGTGTCGCCCCGTTTCCGCTACCCAGATGAAGGCGGTGTGGCCCATATGGCGCTCCTCAGCGACGCGGAGGCGTCGGCATACTGGAACCAGCGGCACCAGCAGGAAAGCGATCTGCGGTCCGGCGGCCACATCTCCTTCGACGAGGCGACCAACCGGATGTTCTACATGCGGCGGCTGAGCTTGCTGATGGATCTGGTCGGCCTGCAGTCCTCGCCCACCGCACCGCTCTTCCTCCTGGACGCCGGCTGCGGAAAGGGCTGGTTCAGCCGGGAACTCGCCCGCTTCGGCCACCGCGTCGACGGAATCGACGGGAGCGAGGCCGCCTTGGCGAACGCCAGGCAGAACGGCGGCGGTCCGAGGTTTCATCAGTCGTCGCTCTCCGGATGGCGCAGCCCCTGGCTCTATGACGTCGTGCTCTGTGTCGACGTGCTGTTCCACATTCTCTCCGACGCCGAGTGGGAACGCTCGGTCAGCAACCTCGCCTCGCTGGTCCGGCTCGGCGGCCGGCTGATCATCGCTGACTGGGATGCCGACCACGACGAGCCGATGGGGGACTACCAGGTGCTCCGTGGCCGGAACACGTACCTGCCGCTCCTTTCCAAGCTGGGAATGCGGCTCGACGGGTATCACCCATACGATTTCCGGCGCAGCGTCATCGGCTTCTACGCATTCACCCGAACCTGCTGAAAGATAGGCGAAGACAATGCTTATCAAGGAGATTCCGGCCCTGGTCGGCGAGGCGAGCACGCTCGTCTGGGCCGGTGACGAAAGCCGGGCTACGGAAGTCTTGAAGGCCCTGCTGGACGGGCAGGACCGGATCCGGCGGGTGTCGTACGACCCGGACGATACGGCGATGTTCGACCCGGGCACCCTGCTCGTGGCCCTGGCGGGACCTGACCTCGATGCCGGCGCGCTGGCCCCCGCACTGCGCAGGCTTCCGCCCGGCGGCTGGGCCGTGCTGTTGCTCGGCTGGCCGTTGGACGAACTGCCCTACCACGTCCTGCTCGAGCCACTCGTCGACGCGAAATGCCAGGTGCTGCAGGCAGTGCCGGTGGATCGGGCGAATCGGCACGGTGTTCACGGCGCCGTGGTCGCAGCCCGGGTGGAACGGCTGGCGCCGATTCGGCCGTACCTGAATGACAGCCCGATCTCCCTGGACGGCGCCGAGCCCGGCCTGAACACGCTCCTGCGTCTGACCGGTGAGTACGTCTTCGGAGACCTGACCGCCCGGCCTCTGCGCCAACAACTGGCCGACCTGAAGGATCGCGCCGAGGCTCAGCGGGAACGGATCCGGGAACTGGAGGAAGCCGTCCGAGCCGGTGCGGCGAAAGCCGCCGGTCTGGACGCCCGGCACACCGCGATGCAGAAGTCGCTCACCACCGCCCAGGAACGGCTCGCCCAGGTGCGATCGTCCACCACCTTTCAGGTCGGGCACACGATCGTGCAGGGCGCCCGCCGACCGGCACGCGCCCTCGTGTCAGTGCCGGCCGGGCTGTTCCGGGCGTGGCGCAACCGCCGCTGAACCGGACGCCCCGTTCTCCTCGAGCAGCTCACGATAGACCGAGTTCAGCACGTTCGCCTGAGCCTCCCAGGTCCAGGAGTCGAGCAGGCCGGGCTTGTCATAGGCTGCTCGATAGCGCTGCGGGTCGTTCAGGACCGCCTG
>DATMVU010000278.1:0-3275 GCA_035562875.1 Actinoplanes sp.
AGCGGGACGGCGCCACGCTCTTCCTGGTTCCCAAGGACAACTGCGCGGAGGCGCTGCGCAATCCCGTCCCCGGCCTGACCATGGCCGAGGTGGCCACGGTGGACGACGCGCTCACCGCACTCGAGACCTACGTCGCCGGCGGCGCACCCCAGCCGTGCACGGCGTCGTGATGCCCACGCCGGTAGTGACGAGACAGTTCTGCCGCGTATAGCAGTCGGATGCGACATCGTAAGGTGAAACACCGGCCAGACGAAGTGTGGAGCCAACGTTGGTCATGCGTAACAGTCCTCTACCGAGGATGAGCCGGCGCGGTCGCGTCACCGTCGGCGTCCTGGTCGGGGTTTTCATACTATTCACGCTCCTCGGGTGGGGTATCGACGCATACACCGACTACCTGTGGTTCGACGAGGTCAAGAAGACGAACGTCTTCTCCGGCGTGCTGCTCACGCAGCTCGTCCTGTTCCTGGTCGTCGGTGCGGCGATGACGCTTGTCGTCGCCGGGAACCTCTACCTGGCGTACCGTCTGCGGCCGCTGCTGCGCCCGCACTCGGCCGAGCAGGCCACCCTGGAGCGTTACCGAATGATCCTGGCGCCCCGCCTGGGCACCTGGATCACCGTGACCGGTCTGGTCATCGGCTTCTTCGCGGGTCTCTCCGCGATGGGCCGGTGGAGCGACTGGATGCTGTTCCGTAACGGCGGCACCTTCGGGGTCAAGGACCCCGAATTCAATGTCGACGTCTCCTTCTACGTGTTCGAGTACCCGATCTGGCGTTACCTGCTCGGCCTCGGCTTCACCGCGGTGGTGCTGTCGGTCCTCGGGGCGCTGGCGGTGCACTACATCTTCGGCGGCGTCCGCCTGCAGGGCGTCGGCGACCGGATGACCGCTGCGGCGCGGGCTCACCTGACCTCGCTGGTGGCAGTGTTCGTGCTGCTCAAGGCGGTCGCTTACATCCTGGACCGCCGTGCTCTCCTGCTGGAGCAGCACGTGTCCCCGGGGCTCTACGGCGCCGGCTACACCGACGTCAACGCACTGCTGCCGGCCAAGGAGATCCTGGCGTACATCTCGGTGGTCGTGGCCATCGCGATCATCGTCTTCTCCAACGCCGTCATGCGGAACCTGGTCTGGCCCGGTGTCTCGCTGGCCCTGCTGGCGATCTCGGCGGTCGCGATCGGCGGCATCTACCCGTTGGCCGTGCAGAACTTCCAGGTCAAGCCGAGCCTGGCGGACAAGGAACGGCCATACATCCTCCGATCGATCGATGCCACCCGGGCCGCGTTCGACCTGGAGGGCACCGAGGTCTCCAAGTATCAGGCGAACAGCGGCCGTCCCTCCGCGGGGCTGGCCTCCGACGCCAGCGCGCAGAACGTGCGGATCATCGACCCGCAGCTCGTCTCGCAGGCGTTCACCCAGTCGCAGCAGTCCCGCGGCTTCTACGACTTCGGCGAGAAACTGGACGTCGACCGCTACACGATCGACGGCAAGACCCAGGACTACGTGGTCGGCGCCCGGGAGATCGACGACGACAAGCTGACCGCGCAGCAGCGCAACTGGATCAACCGGCACACCGTCTACACCCACGGCTACGGCCTGGTGGCGGCGCCGGCCAACAAGGTCTGCGGGACCGGTCTGCCGTACTTCGCGTCCGGTCTGATCGGCACCAGCAACACCAGTGTCGAGGACTGCATCACCCCGACCCAGGCGCTCGAAGCCGAGCAGCCGCGGATCTACTACGGCGAGCAGTCCACCGAGTACGCGATCGTCGGTCAGTCCGAGGAGAGCAAGAACGTCGAGTTCGACCGCCCGCAGGACGCCAGCAGCAACAGCGGTGAGGTGCTCTACACCTACACCGGTGAGGGCGGCGTCGAAATCGGGTCGTTCTTCCGTCGGCTCGTCTTCGCGATCCACAACACCGAGAGCAACTTCCTGCTCTCCGACGCGGTCAACAACAGCTCCAAGCTGATGTACACGCGTGAGCCGCGCGAGCGGGTCGCCAAGGTCGCGCCGTTCCTCACCATCGACGGCGACCCGTACCCGGCCGTCGTCAACGGGCGGATCACCTGGATCCTCGACGGCTACACCACGGCGAAGACCTATCCGTACGCACAGAAGATCAACCTGGCCACCGAGACGCGCGACGAACTGACCGGCACCGGCTCCTTCGCCCTCGCCCGCGACGACGTCAACTACATGCGCAACTCGGTCAAGGCGACCGTCGACGCGTACGACGGCACCGTCACGCTCTACGAGTTCGACGACCAGGACCCGGTCCTCAAGGCGTGGAACAAGGCCTTCGGCGGCAACCTGATCGTGCCGAAGGACCAGATCCCGACCGCGCTCGCCGACCACTTCCGCTACCCGGCCGACCTGTTCAAGGTGCAGCGCAACCTGCTCACCAAGTTCCACGTCACCGACCCGCGGACGTTCTTCTCCGGCGACGACTTCTGGCAGGTCCCGAACGCGCCCGATTCGCCGTCCGACGGCTACCAGCCGCCGTACTACCTCAACGTCAAGCTGCCCGAGCAGGACGACACCCGGTTCCAGCTCACCGCCGGCGTGACACCGCTCAACCGAGAGAACATGGCGGCCCTGATCTCCGCCTCCTACGTCAGCGGGCAACCACGGCTCGAGATCCTCGAACTACCCGACGACACGGTGGTACCCGGACCCGTCCAGGTACACCAGCGGATGGTCAACAACTACAGCGTCTCCCAACAGTTGGCCCTGCTCACCCGAGGCGGCCAGGCCACCGTGCTGTACGGCAACCTCATCTCACTGCCACTGGCCGACGGCATCCTGTACGTCGAGCCCGTCTACGTGCGAAGCAGCCAGGCCGGAGCCGCACCACTGCTGCAGAAGGTCCTGATGTCGTACGGCGACGGCGGCACCTACGTCGTCCTCGAGGACAACCTCGAGGAAGGCCTCAAGGCCCTCGCCGCACTCGGAAAAACCGGCGCACCCACCACCGGCACCCCCACGACCCCGGGAACCGGGACACCAGGCACCACGACACCCACCACACCGCCCACCAACGCACCGCCCGGCGACGTCAGCACCGAACTCGCCGCCGCGGCCGCCGCCATGGACAAGGCCATCGCTGACCTGCGGACCGCCAAGCAGGCCGGTGACCTGGTCAAGGAAGGCCAGGCCCTGCAGGCCCTGGGGGAAGCCATCACACGCTTCCAGAACGCGCAGCAGGCAGCCGGGGCGAACCCGGCTGCATCCGCCAACCCGTCACCCACCCCGAGCGGGTGACGCTCGTCTCCGGGGACCGTTT
>DATMVU010000279.1:0-3853 GCA_035562875.1 Actinoplanes sp.
CAGAGCGGCGATGAGCATTTCGAACACGACTCGATTCGAGATCCGGCGGCGGTGGCAGCCCAGGGGATGCGCCGGGTCGAACCCGGGCTGCTCGGGGCACAGCACGGCGAACTGGACGAAGATCGCCTCAAGCAGCGATGAAGGCAGCGCAGGCACGGGACTCCATCGGTTACCGAGCATGGGGAAACGCTGCACCGTTCGCTTCCGGAAAGGATCCGTCGGGAGCTGACGTCACCGTACTGCTACGGCGGGTCGTAGCAGTACTAACCGAGATGACCGGCTGTTTCAGCCGGGAACGTGACCTGCGTGATGACGGCAGTCCCGGCTGGTGGAGCCTGCTCGTGCATGGTGATCTGGTCACCGGGCTGCAGCTGTCTCCATCCCTCTGGGCTGAGCGGAGCGAGACGGATAGATCCGTAGGCGCCTGGTTCGAGTTCGGATGCCCGTTCGACCCAGATGCGGGCGACGCGCAGGTCAGGGTGCCACTCAGGCATGACGAGACCGGTGTTCCAGCAGGGTCGCAGTATGCCGTCTCCTGGTATTGGGGTCCTTCGGGCGCCAGGCCGAGCAAGATCGAGAAGTTGGAGTTCCGCGCGGATGATGCCGTGAAGGGTCTCTGCTGCTCTCCAGTGGCACCAGGCGTTGGTGCGGTGCAGGTTCATCTCGGCCGCCGCGTCTGCCAACAGGTTCCAGAACGAGGTTTTGGCGGCGTAGGCATCGCCCAGCGCGGTGAGGATATCGAGCGCGATCTCGCACTCGTTGTGGTCGAGGTAGTCGATAGCGTCCGCCGCGGTGGTCCCGGCTTCGCTGGTGGCCGATGGAGGGACCATGACGGCCGCCTGGCGCAGCGGGCCGGGAGTGTCCATGCGCGTGATTCTTCAACACTGCTCGATCACGGACCCTGCTGGGGCACCCCGTTCGTGATTCTGCCATTGCAGACCGACCACGTCTGATGGCGACGAGATCTACTCACCTGCTGGCAGCCTGGTCTGCCGCCCTGAAACACCGGTATGCGCGGCACGAGTGCGGGCCCGACGGGGTTCGGCGCGAAGAGTATCGGCCTGGGCGGCGAACCGGACAGCTTCCTCCGGACGGCCCGTGTCCCGATAGCAGTAGCCCAGGCCTTCCAATCCTCGTGCTGTACCGGCGCGGAGCCCAGCTGCCCAGAACATCTGCATTGCCCGCACCGAGAAGTCGTTCTCGGCGACGATGTCGCCCTCGATGGCGGACAGTACGGACAGCGCGCGACAGGTCTTGCCTTGGCCGGTGTAGTCCGCCTGTGCCTGGTAAAGGTCAAGCGCCCGTTCAAGGCTCATCCGGGCAGCGCCGCGGTCGGTTTCGCGCAGTAGCCGACCCAGGACAAGTCGAGCATGGGCTTCCTCGGCCGGGTCGCCGTACTGCTGTGTCCTGGCCAGGACGGCCGTCAGTTCGGCTGTGGTAATGCCCTGCTCGGCTCTGCGGTCGACGAATTCGCCCAGGCATCGGGCCAGCAGCCAGATCCGTGGGTCGGGCTCCAGGCGGCTGGCGGTGTTGAGCACGGCGAGCAGCACGTCGCGTTCGATGAACAGCCAGGCCAGCGCACTACCCTTGTCAGGGAAGTCCGGACGGACTGTCCCCCCGGCAACAGACGGCAGCCCGCTGTCCGCGACAGGCATCCCCGGATCGAGCATGCCTGCCACCGCACGGACCGCGTACAGGTAATGGTCCAGCATCCGGACCCTGGCGGCCGGTACCTCGGTGGCCTGAACCAGTTGGCCGGCGAAGGCGCGGATCAGGTCGTGAAGACCATAGCGCCCGCCGGCGTTCTCCGAGACCAGGTGCACCCGGCTGAGCTCGGACAGTCCCGCTTGGGCGACATTCACCGGCAGGGCAGACAAGCTGGCCGCAGCCGCAACAGCCAGGTCGGGCCCGGGATGCACGCTGAGCAGACGGAACAGCCGGCCGGCGGTGTCACTGACACGCTGGTAAGACCATGTCAGGGCAGCCGGGACACTCATCGTCTCGTCGCCTGTCTCCAGAGAGGTCAGGCAGGTCTCGGTCCCACGCAACTCGACACCGATCTCGGCAAGGCTGAAATGCGGCCGTGTGGCGGCCCGGGCCGCGACCACCGCCATGGCGAGCGGAAGCCGTGCACAGGAGGCGATGATGTCATCCAGCGCGGTTGGCTCGGCATTCGTCCGGGACCGGCCGATTCGTTCCTCGAGCATCCGGCGGGATTCCGCACGAGTGGGCAAGCCCAGAGTGATGGCCCGGGCGCCCAGATCGGCCACCAGACCAGGAAGGTCGTAACGGCTGGTGATCAACACCAGGCAGTCACGCATGGCGGACAGCAGGGGCCGCACCTGGTCGGCGTCCACGACGTTGTCGAGCACGACGAGCGCCCGCCGCCGGTCGAGCACCCGCTGGAACACCCCGGCCTGAGCGGCGATCGACGGTGGCTGGGCCGAGTCGGGTACGCCCACGTACCCGAGCAGGGTGCGCATCACCGCCTCGGCGGACAACGGCTGGCAGTGCGGGCTGAAACCTCGCAGATCGATCAGGAATCGACCGCCGGGAAAGCTCGGAGCCGCCTGGCGAGCCCACTGCGCGGCCAGTGAGGTCTTGCCGATCCCGGCACCCCCGCAGATCACAGCGACCGTCGTGACCCCAGCCCGGGAATACTCCCCGTGCAGGGTGTCCAGAGCCGCCAACTCAGCGGTGCGGCCGATGAACGACGGCAGCGCGACCGGCAGGAAACACGGCGCGTCGGTCGCCGGGCCGGTGGACCGCCGCCGCTCGTCCACCCGGTCTCGAGCCGAAGCCAGCGCACCTTGCTCGGCCTCGGACGCACCGAGCTGCAGAACAAGGGTGTCGAACCGGTCCACCGGAGGCAGTACCAGCCCGGATAAGTAACCTCCGACCGCACCGTGAGACCAGCCGTTGGCATTGGCCAGCTCACGGTAGCTAGGCACCGATCTTCCCTTCCGATGCCCGAGCCTCAAACGCAGTCGGCGCAAGAGGGCACCGAGCTCGCTGACCGTCGTCACCGCAGCAGCTTCGACGATGAGAGTGCGCCCGTCGGAAGCGTATCCACCAGTCACCCATCCATGATGGACGATGATGGGCGCGGATCGGATGATTCACCGCCGACCGAGACGAACAGTGTTGCCCGTTCAACTGATGCTGGTGCCGACGGCGCAGTGTTGAGCGGGAAAGGAGCCGACCTCAAGATTGAGGTTTCATTCCTTTCAGGATGTCACCAAGACGATCTTGGCGGTCCCAGCCGCGGGCGTCCGGTGTGGCGTCGAGAGATAGCCGGGTGCCGGTTGCGGCAGTGACGCCCTACACGTGACGGAACAGGCGTTTACCAGTACCGGCAGCACGTCGGTGGCGACGACCTGGTGCGGCTCGCGATTGACGGGACCGTCGCAGACACTGCAGGTACGGACCGCGTCTACGCCCCGGACGGCAGGGTCGAGGCGGTCCATGGTCCGGAGGCAGCGGGTCACTTCGTACGGATACCATCGCAGTCGATGTGATTGACATGGCCAGAAGACCTCCAGGTTCGTCATGGCGCCGGTCTCCGGCGGCAGCCGCACCAGACGCGTGTTGTAAAGGACCAGCTTTCCCTCCTCATCCCGGTGCGGTACCGAAGGTTGCTCAGGAAGGACCTCCGCGCTTCCTGATCCGCTCCCGCCACGTGACCAGGTCACCGCCGTAGGCACCGAAACCGACCGCGGCCACCAGCCCGTCCAGCAGCTCCGCCCAGAACGCCGGCACGGAACTGCCCCGCTCGGACACCAGCGCGAACATCACGTGGGCCTCCACACAGATGCGTACCCCCTCGGTGGGTGCGGCCGGTAGTGTGGCCAGC
>DATMVU010000280.1:0-12901 GCA_035562875.1 Actinoplanes sp.
GTCAAGGTTGACGACCCGTCAACGGTCGCCGCGATCAACACGTCGCACCGGACGGCCACAGCGGTGCACGTCAACTCAAGTACGGTCGACACCGCCGTCACCCTCGATCTGTCGGCGTTCCGGACCGTCCGGTCCACGGCCACCGTCACGCCGGTGGTCACCAGCGCGTCCGGCGCCCTGATCACGGGCACCCCGGTCCGGATCAAGCAGGACCGGGCCACGCTGACCGTTCCCGCCCAGTCGGTGACCACCTTCCTGATCCGCGGCGTCCAGGGCGCCGACCCGCGCGCTGCACTGATCCAGGACGGTCACGTCTACCGCATCGAGGGCGTCGCCAGCGGCCGCTCGATCACCCCCGACCCGGCCGGTGCCGCGACGGTGCTGCGGACCAGCGCGCCAGCGGGCGACCAGCTGTGGTCCTTCACCCGGCTGACCGGCGGCAACACCAACCAGGAGCGGTACGAGGTGACCAGCCCCGACACCGGCAAACGCCTGGCGGTCCGCAACAACACCCTGGTCCTGGAGTCCCCGGACACCGCAGCCGCCACCTCCGGCTCAGCCGTCACCCCGGCCCCGGGTCCGGCCGTCGGTCCCGCCGCGGGTCCGGTTGCCGGGTCATCCGCCCCGGCGGCCGACGCTGCTGCCGCGGCCGGTGTGGACGCGGCGGGGCAGTGGATTCCGTCGACCACCGGGAACGGCACGTGGACGCTGCTCAACGTGGGATCCGGGCGACTGATCGATGTGACCGGGCAGGGCACAGCGGACGGCAGCCCGGTCGGGACCTACACCCCGACGTCCGGTGACAACCAGCGGTGGACCCTGGTCGACGAGACCGTGCTGGGAACCGCCGCGGTCGCCGCGTACACCGTTCCGAAGCTGGCTCCGGTCCTTCCGGCGACGGTGAGCGCGGTTCACCGTGCCGGGACCCCGGCCTCCGCCTCCAGCGCAGCCCGCGGTGAGCTTCCGGTGGTCTGGCGGCTCCCGGACGAGCGGGTCTGGCGCAAGGCCGGCAAGGTACGGGTCACCGGAACCGCCACCGACTCCCTCGGTGGCAGGCACCGGGCCTCCGCAGTGGTCACCGTCGACACCTTCGTCCGGACCCGGCCGGCGACGGCCACCACCTACCTCGGCGGACGGCCCCAGCTCCCGGCCACGGTGACCGGGATCGGACGCCACGGCGGACGTGCGGAGCTGCCGGTGGTCTGGGGAACCGGAACCTACGACCAGCTCGGCCAGGTGACGGTGACCGGCACGGCGACCGTCGCCGGCGGCAGCACCCTTCCGGCCCGCGCCACCGTCACCGTGGTGGAGCCGGTCGAGGTCAACGCGGCCGCCGGCGACGGTGTGACGGTGTCGGCCACCTACTCCGAGAGCGGCTACTCCGCGGCGGGCCTGCGCAACGGCGTCCGCACCGAGAAGGCCTGGTCGAACTGGCGTTCCGGCACCAAGAACACCACCGACACCGTCACCGTCGCGCTCCCGGCGGAACGCGACCCGACCCGGGTCGTGACTTACTTCTACCGGGACGGCTCCAACACCAGCTTCCCGTCAACATTGCGCGTACAGGTCCTCAACGTTGACGGGGTCTGGGTCGACGCAAGTCAAGACGTAGCCGTAGGCACCGAGGGCAGCCCGGTCATCGACGTCCCGCTCACGGTCACCGGCCCGGTGACGGCGGTCCGGATCGTGATGACCGCCCGCCCATCCGGCTACATCACCGCGAGTGAGATCGAGGTCTTGGCGAAGGCGGTCCCGGAATGAGAATCAGCGGAGACGGAAATCCCGGCCGGAACGACACCGCAGAAGGGGACCCCGGCCGGAACGACGCCGCGGAAGGGAATCCTGGACTGAAGGGCATTGCGGAAGGCTCGGCTGGACGCGGGCGCGGGCGCGGGGGCATTGCGGAAGGCTCGGCTGGGCGCGGGCGCGGGGGCGTTGCGGAAGGCTCGGCCGGACGCGGGCCCGGACGCGGACGCGGGAGCGGGGGCGGTGCGGACGGTTCGGCTGGGCTGGAGGGCGCTGGAGTAGGGGCGGCCGGCTCGATCAGCGATCCGGTGGTCGAGTTTCGCGTGAGCGGTGATCCGGTCGGTGTGCGGGGGTGGGGACGTAGGGGGTTCGGCTGGTCTCGGCGGGTATTTGCCACTGCTTTGCTGGTGGTGGGGCTGTTGACGGTGCCGGCTACCGCGGCGCAAGCGGTGGATGACGTCTACCGGTATCTGGAGGATCCTCGGATGACCGGGGAGGGGCAGGTGGATCCGCATGTGGATCTGCGGCCCTACGGGGATGTCGGCACCGCGGTCCGGGATGTCACCGAGCACTCCGCCGCATCGCCGTATGTGGCGAGCCTCAACGGGGGCTGGCGGATGAAACTCTTCGACAAACCGGAGGATGTTCCGGACGGTTTCGAGGCTACCGACTACGACACCTCGAAATGGCCGAAAGTGTCGGTGCCGCACACCTGGCAGTCCGACTTCATCGATCATCCGATGTTCCGCAACATTCCCGAGGAGATCTGGCCGGACAGTCCGCCGTTCGTGCCCAAGGACGTCAACCCGACCGGGGCGTACGTGCGTTCCTTCGACGTGCCGAAGCGCTGGGACGGCGGCCGGGTGGTTCTCCGGTTCGATGGCGTGACCAGCGGATACTTCGTCTGGGTCAACGGCGCCTACGTGGGGTACGACCAGGGCGGCTACACCCCGGCCGAGTTCGACGTCACCGCGAAGCTGAAGCCGGGACGCAACACGATCGCGGTGCAGGTGCATCGGTGGGGTGCCGGTTCCTACCTGGAAGACTTCGACCAGTGGCGATACAGCGGCATCTTCCGTGACGTATG
This sequence comes from Actinoplanes sp., assembly GCA_035562875.1. Classification (GTDB taxonomy): domain Bacteria; phylum Actinomycetota; class Actinomycetes; order Mycobacteriales; family Micromonosporaceae; genus Actinoplanes. The sequence continues at coordinate 2,834 of DATMVU010000280.1, forward strand.
GATGTACCGAACCGAACAGGTGTATCTGCACGATGCATACATCAACACTGATCTCGACGAGAACTACCGGGATGCGACGCTGACGACCCGGGTGGACGTCGGCGGAGCGGCCGCCGGGTATACCGTCCGAGGCACCCTGCGCGATGCCGCCGGAAAGACGGTGGCGGTCGCGCGGCAGGCGGTGCCCGACGCGGCTGGCGCGAGTGAGGGCGGCGCGAGTGAGGGCGGCGCGAGTGCGGCCGACCTTGTGGGGGCCGGGGCTGCCAGTGAGGTGGTGGGCGGCCGGAGTCAGGTGACGCTGGTGTCTGCTGTTGCGGATCCGGCTGAATGGACGGCTGACGCGCCTCATCTGTACAGCCTTGCACTTGAGTTGATAGCGCCGAACGGGCGTGTTGTGCATGTCAGTGCTCAAGCGGTCGGGTTTCGGGAGATCGAGATCCGGGACCGGCAGCTGCTCGTCAACGGGAAGCGCATTCTGGTCAAAGGAGTGAACCGGGCCGAGACCGATCCGGACACCGGCCGGCACGTGAGCCGGGACGCGCAGCGTGCGGACGTCTTCCTCATGAAGAAGCTGCACGTCAACGCGGTACGGACCAGTCACTACCCGTACGATCCCTATTTCTACGATCTTGCCAACAAGTACGGCCTCTGGGTTGATGACGAGGTCGACATCGAGACGCACTCGCGGGAGAACTGTCCCAGCACCTGTCTGGCGTCCAAGCCCGAGTGGCAGGCCGCGTTCGCCGACCGCTTCCAGGCGATGATCGCCCGGGACAAGAACCATCCCAGCGTCTTCCTCTGGGACACCGGTAACGAGGCCGGGCTCGGCACCGCCCATTACACGATGGCGGAGTGGGCCCGGGCCAACGAGCCGACCCGGCCGCTCTACCATCAGTCCAACTCGCCGGACGGGGACGCGCCGTTCGCCGACGTCAGCGGGCCGCGTTATCCCACGCCGGCGTCGCTGGAGAACAAGGCGATCACGGGTACCAAGCCGATCATCATGGGCGAGTACGCGCACGCCATGGGCAACAGCATGGGCAACTTCGACGAGTTCTGGGCGATCGCCCGCCGTCAGCCGTCGATGCAGGGCGGTTTCGTCTGGGACTGGGCCGAACAGGACCTGCGTCAACCGTTGATCGTCACCCCCGACACGTCCGGCAACCGCATCCAGGCGTTCCTGGTCGGCAAGCCGTCAATTGTTGACGCTCAACGCGACACGGCGGCGGTTGACCGTCAACAAGGTAAGGCAAGTGTTGACGGTCGGCGCGATTCGTCGACGACTGGTGGTCAACATGGTGGGGTGAGTGTTGACGGTCGGCGCGATACGGCGGCGGCCGGTGGCCGAGATGGCGGGGTCGATGTTGACGGGCGGCGGGACAAGGCTGTTGATCTGTCCAGTCTTGATGACTTCGTCAATGTTTATCGGGATCCGCGGCTTGACTTGACCGAGGCGGTCACCGTTGACGCCTGGGTCAAGCCGGGGGAGTGGGCGGGCAGTCTGCCGATCGTCACCAAGGGGCAGGCCTACGCGCTGCAGATGCGGGATCGGGACACCCTTGAATTCCGGGTGGACACCGGGGAATCGGGGGCTGTCGCCTTCGACGTGCCGGCGGATTTCTACGGGGCCTGGCATCGGGTCACCGGGACCTTCGACGGTGCGGCGCTGAGGCTGTTCCTCGACGGTACCGAGGTCGCCTCGGTACCGCGGACCGGAGCGATCGATCCCGGACTCTACGAGGTCAACATCGGCCGCAACGCCGAGACCCAACAGGACGACTTGACGGTACGGACGGGACGGGCGCTCGTTGACGACGTGCGGATCTACGGCCGGGCGTTGACGCCGGAACAGTTCGGTGCCGACCCGTACCGGCAAGCGGTCCTTGCTCTTGATTTTGATCGTGTCGAGAGGAAGGGGGACTTCCTCAGTCTCGGTCTGAGCCTGTCCGGTACTGACGGCATGGTCAGCTCCGACCGGGTCCTTCAGCCGGAGACCGAGGAGGTGGCCTGGGCGCACTCCCCGGTCCGGTTCACCGCTGTCGATGCCGCGGCCGGTCGTGTCAAGGTCACCAACGAGCAGACCGCGGGCACACTGCGCCTGCGCCTGAACTGGTCCCTGACCGAAATCGATCGCAAGCTGCGTAGTGGCACCAAGAGGCTGACCCTGGCACCGGGCCAGACCATCGATCTGGACCTCCCGTTCGAGGCGGCTGAAGGGAAGAGCAAGAAGAGTGTCCCGGCGAACGTCGATGACCGGGAGCGATGGCTGAATCTGGTCGTCACCACGACGGAGGATCTGCCGTGGGCGCGGCGGGGCTGGGAGTTCGCGCGGGAGCAGTTCGCCGTTGGCGGGCGGGTGGTGCCGGGGATTCTTCCGGGGCCGGTCACCGGGAAGGCTCCGATCATGCGGACGGACGGTGACGTGGTCATTGTCAGCGGAAACGGAAATGCGAGCGGGAGCGGGGACGCGAGCGGAAACGGAAATGCGAGCAGAAACGGAAACGGGGGCGCGAGCGGTAAGGGGAGCGGGGACTGTGGTGGCGGTGCGGGTGGGCGGGCCTGTTCCGGCTGGTCCTACCGGTTCGCCGGCGGGGTGCTCACCTCGCTGAACGCGGATGGGCGGGAGCTTCTGAAAGCAGGCCCGGAACTCGACGTCTACCGGCCGCCGACGAGTAACGAGACCTACGGCTGGGGCACTGCCGACCGCAACGTCTGGCACGAGGTGGGCCTGGACCGGCTCACCACCACCGTCGAGGACGTTGCCACCAGCACCGAGAACGGGCAGGCCGTCATCACCGTCCGCAGCACCGCCGCGGCCCCGGGCCTGGCGAGTGTGTTCGCGATCGGTCAGACCCTGCGCTATCGGATCGACGCCCGGGGCACCCTCACCCTGGACCATCGGGTGCAGGCGCGGGGTAGCCGGGCGAGTGCCCTCCCGTACCTGCCGCGGGTGGGTGTGGCGGTGAAGGTCCCGGAGTCGCTCGACGAGTTCAGCTGGTACGGCACCGGGCCGCACGAGACCTACAACGACCGCACCAGCGCCGCGACCGTCAATGTGTGGAAGAGCAATGTTGACGATCAATACGTCCAGTACGCACGTCCGCAGGCGAACGGCAACCACACCGGCACCCGCTGGGCCGCCCTGACCGAACGAAACCGCGAACGAGACCGTGAGGGAGACCGCGAGGGGAGACACACCGGCCTGCTGGTCGGCTCCCCGGACGGCGGGACCCTGGACGTGAGCGTCAGCCGCTACGACGAACTGGCTCGCGCCGAATACGCCCACCAGCTGCCGTTCGCCCGCAACGACGGCTGGATCACCCTGCACGCGGCCACCGGCGAGACCGGCATGGGGGAGACCCCGAACTCGGTGCTGACCCCGTACCGGATGGCACCGACCCGGGCGTACGACTACTCGCTGGTCCTGCGCCCGCTACCGGGCGGCCGCCTGCCCGATTCGACGGCCGCCGCGCCGTGCCCGCCCGGCGTGGCCCTGACCACCGACGGCGAGATCACGGCCGGCGTCCCGGAGAAGGTGTCGGTGCAGGTCACCGCCCGGTGCGCGGCCGGGTTGCGGAACGTCTCCGCGACGCTGGCGGTGCCCGGCGGCTGGCAGGTCAGCCCGGCGACCGCCGACCTGGGCGAGGTGGCTGCGGGCACGGAGACGGCCGAGTTCACGGTGACCGCCCCGGCCGGCGCGGACTGGGGCAGGCACACGCTGACCGCCGAGGTGGACTCGGCCACGCCGGCCGGGTTCGAACACACCACCACGGCCACCGCTGTCACCCGTACCGCGCTGCCGCAGGGGTCTTCGTGGGTGAGTGACCTGCCCTTCCTGGAGTCGGGTAACGGGTGGGGCCCGGTCGAACGGGACCGCAGCAACGCCGAGCAGCCCGCCGGTGACGGCCGCCCGCTCACCCTGAACGGGGCCGTCTACGACAAGGGCCTCGGGGTGCACGCCGCCTCGACGGTGGCCGTCGGGCTGGCCGGGCGGGGTTGCACCGTGTTCCGCGCCGACGTCGGAGTGGACGACGAGTCCGGGTCGGCGGGGTCGGTGACGTTCGAGGTGTGGGTGGACGGTGTCCGGAAGGCGTCGACCGGCCGGTTGACCGGTTCCGCCGACGCGCAGTCGATCAGCGCCGACGTCACCGGCGGTGACCGTCTGGAACTGCGGGTGACCGACGCCGGGGACGGCAACGGCAACGACCACGCCGACTGGGGGGCCGCCCGGCTCCTGTGCACACCCGCCTGAACTGTTGTTTACGCTGATCACGCCCTGGTGAACGCCGGGGCGTGATCATTTGTTTAGCGCCAACGGTCTCGTGGATACTTACCGGTCGGCGACGGATGCCTGACTGATGCGGGAGAGTGACGACGGGTGCGGGACAACGATTCGGGCTGGGCGGCGACCCTGCACCGGATGTGGAGTTCGGTCGGCCGGATCAGCGCCCGCGACGACCTGGCCGGGCTGATCCTTCCGCCGTTACTGGCCCTGCCCGGTGTGATCGCGGTGTGGGGGCTGCGGCACGGCCCGGCCGGCGACGAGGTGATCGAGTACCGGTCGGCGGGCCTGCCCCTGGAAGGCGAGCACCGGGTCCTGGCCCGGCGGCTGGCGGTGGGTGCGACGCCCGAGCCGCGGACCGTCGCCCCGGACGGGCTCGGCGGCCTCGGGGTGCACGCGGTGGTCCAGGCCCGGTTCGACCTGGCCGGTGAGGCCGCCGGGACGATCCTGCTCCTCGCCGGCGACAGCGCCGACCTCACGGCCGTCAGCGTCTGCCTCGGGCAGGTCGTCGAGGTCACCCGGGAGGCGATCCGGCTGCTCGGGGTGCGGCGCTCCGAACGCGCCCAGCAGACCCGCGACGCCCTGCTGGCCGAGGCGTCGCTGCAGATGGACGCGGTTCTGGACACCCAGCAGACCATGCAGCGGGTGCCGCGGATGGCGGTGCCGGCGATCGCCGAGGGCTGCCTGGTCTACGTGTGCGAGCCCGGTGGACCGGTGCTGCGCAGTTCGGTGCACGTCGACATGCGCCGGCTGTCCGCGCTGCTGCGGGACTCGGCGGTCCGGGAACACCTGACGCACCTGGTCGGCAAGGCCGTGCAGGGAGCCGAGCCACCGCCGGTGGACACCACGCTGCTGGCCACCCGTACCGTCGATGTGCAGGTGTTGCGCCCGCGTGGTGAGGTGGTCGGCGCCCTGGTCTTCCTCTTCGACCGGGAGGACGCGGCAGTCCCGCCGCAGTCGTTCCTGCGGGATCTGGCCTCCCGGGCCGCTCTCGCGATCGACAACGGTACCCGTTACGAGCGGCGCCGCCGGGACGTGATGACCATGCAGCAGCATCTGCTGCCGACCCGGCTGCCCGCTGTCGACGGGCTGAGCGTGGCCGCCGCCTACCTGGTCGGTGACCGGATCCTGGAGGTCGGCGGCGACTTCTACGATCTGGTCGTCTGCCAGGACGACAGTGTCGCAGCCCTGATCGGGGACGTCTGCGGGCGTGGTGTCGACGCGGCCGCGCTGACCGGGATGGCCCGGCACACGCTTGCCGCCCTGTTGCAGGAGGGCGCGTCGCCGATGCGGGCGATGAGCCGGCTCAACTCCCGGCTGCGCCTGGACGGTTCGTGGCGGTTCGTCACCGCCGGTGTCGCCCACCTGGCGAAGCGGCCCGACGGGGTGGCCGTGCAGTGGGCGTCGGCCGGGCATCCGGCCCCGGTGCTGGTCCGGCACGGCGGCCCGGTCGAGCGGGCCACCGGCGGCGGCACCGCCCTCGGAATCCTGGCCGAGCCCCGGATCGGGAGTTCCGAGATCGTGCTCGCCCCCGGCGACACCCTGATCATCTTCACCGACGGGCTCACCGAGAGCCGGGACGCCGACGGAGTCATGTTCGAAGACCGGGCTCTCGGGGAAACCCTGGAGACATTGCGTCACCTGCCGGTCGGGACACTCGTCCACGAACTGAGCAGGCTGGCCGCTGCCTTCGACGGCACGGTCAGCGACGACATCGCGATTCTGGCGATCCGTGCCGAGGGGAACAATTGATGAGGTCCGATGACCTGGTGTTCGTGGTCGAGGACAGCGATGTCGACGTCGAAGCCATCGAACGGGCGATCAGCCGATCCCACCCGGACACCCGGCTGGAGTTCTTCCGGTCCGGTGGCGCGGTGCTGTCCCGGCTGGCCGAACCCGGGGCCCGGCCGTGGATGACCCTGCTCGACCTGAACATGCCGGGGGAGAGCGGCCTCGACGTGCTGCGCGGCATCCGCGGCGACAGTGGGCTGGACCGGGTGACGGTGGTGGTCTTCACCTCGTCCGAGGATCAGGCCGAAGCCGACGCCTGCTACGCGGCGGGCGCCGACTCGTACATCTACAAACCGATCAACTTCGCGCTGTTCCAGAGTGTGCTCAGCCAGACCCTCGACTACTGGAGGTCACGGCCGGGCGGGAACGAGGCGCGGATCGTGGTGCCGCCGCCGGGGGACTCCTCCGCCCAGACCTGACCGCCGTGCCGTTCCACGACCCGGCGCACGATCGCCAGGCCTGCACCCGACCCCTCGTACGACCCGGCCGGGTGCAGTCGCCGGAACAGCTGGAACGCCTGCTCCCGCAGGTGCGGCGGCATGCCGACGCCGTTGTCGCGGACCATCAGGTCCGGCCCGCCCGAGACGGTGACCCGTCGCGGGCCCTCGGCGTGGGCGTACTTCGCGGCGTTCACCAGCAGATTCACCAGCACCTGGTCGAACAGCACCGGGTCGGCGGCCACGATGACACCCCGGTCCGGCAGCATCACCGACACGCCCGCCTCCCGCAGCCGCGGACCGGCCACCACCATCGCCCGTAACACCGCCTCCCTGAGGTCCAGGTCGGTGCGGTGCAGCTCGGTACGGCCCAGCCGGGAGTAGTAGAGCAGTGAGTTCAGCAGCTCGTCCATCCGTTCGGCGAGCCGCTGGATGGAACCGAGCCGCCGGGCGGTCGTCTCGTCCAGGCCGTCGGCGGCGTCCTCGGCGATGAAGGTGGCGGTGTTCGCGATCCCGCGCAGCGGCTCCTTCAGGTCGTGGGCGGCCGCGTGCGCGAACGAGTCCAGGTCCACGTTGCTGCGGCTCAGTTCGACGTTGAGAGCGGTCAACCGGCGGGCGTGCGACACCGCGATCCCGACTACCGTACGGCCCAGTTCGAGGGCCATCGCCAGGTCGGTCGGCGTCCACGGGTTGGCCCGGCCCCGCACCGACGCGAGGAACACCGCCGTCGACCCGCGCGGGGTCAGCCGGCTGCCGTGCGGGCCCAGCTTCACCGGTTCCTCCGGGTCGGTCGCCCAGCGGCGGGACACCGATCGCTCGCCGCGCAGCCACACGATGCAGTCGCCGTCGGCGCCGGTCGGCAGCACCAGCACCCCGGCCACCGGCGGGTCGAAGACCGCCAGCGCGGGCACGTCCTCGGCCAGCCGGTCGGTGTGCCACACCTCGCCGAACGGCGGCACCGGCAGCCCGGCCAGCAGGGCGGCGAGATCCGCCGCCCGCGGAGCCTCACCGTGGGCCACGATCTCGTCGCCGCCGCGCACCACCACCGCGTCACACTGGATCAGGCCCAGCAGCCCGTCCCGGTCCATCGGCCACGACCCCACCGGGCCGTCCTTGTAGCCTTCCAGCAGCCGGGAGATCACCCCACGGGAGCGGTCCCGGGTCCCGGTCTCGTCCCGCTCCTGCAACGCGGCCAGGTGCAGGGAGAGCGCCACCCCGAAGAACTCGCACGCTGCCCGCACCTGCGGCCCGAGCGCGTTCACCTCCCGGCCGTGGCAGGCGATCAGCCCCCACAGCCGCCCACGGGACAGCAGCGACACCGACATCGACGACCGGACCTGGATGTTGCGCAGGTACTCCAGGTGGAACGGCGACACCGTGCGCAGCACCGACATCGACAGGTCCAGCGGCGTGCCGGTCTCCGGGAGCAGTTCCGGCGACAGCCGGGCCGTCTCGTCGTCGACGTCGGCGATCACCCGGATCCAGTTGCGCTCGTAGAGGCTGCGGGCCTGCGGCGGGATGTCGGTGGCCGGGAACCACAGCCCCAGCCACGGCTCCCAGTCCGCTGTCACGTCCTCGGCGATCACCTCGCCGGGCCCGTCGCGGCTCTCGAACCGGTAGGCGACCACCCGGTCGTACCCGGTGATCGCCCGGATCTCCCGCACCGCGGCCCGGCACGCCTCCAGGACCGTGCCGGCCATCTGCAGGCGCATCAGGGCCTGCCGGATCGGCGAGTAGATCATCGGGAAGTCCTCGACCGAACCGCCCGGCTCGAACTCCAGCACCAGCATCCCGCAGGAGCGGTGCAGGGTCACGTCGAACGGGCCCGACCCGGCCTCCGGCGTGGTCCGCACCGGCATCATCGCGGTCTGGCCGGTGTCGGCGTCGGCCAGACCCTCCAGGACGGCGATCTGGGCGGCGTCGATCAGCCGGGTCAGCGGGCTGCCGGCCAGGTCGGTCAGACCGAGCATCTTCTCAGCGTTCGCGCTGGTCACGGCGATGATCCCGGACCGGACGGCGATCAGGGCGCCGTACGACTGGATACCGCCGAGCAGGTGGATCGGCTCCTGCACACACTCCGTCAGGTCGAAGCTGCCGACAACCTCACGCTCGGCGGCGGCGACCCGGTCCGGAAGCCACGACGTCTGATCGGTCACCGGGGAATTCTACGCGCGATCACGACGGCGACTGGACCATGAACGTGCTCTCGTCATCGAACGTTTCCCCTTCGGGCTTGTCGATGTAGAGCGCATCGTCCGCGCGGTGGTGGATCCGGTACTCCGGGTAGTTCTTCGACCGCAGCCGGACCGTTCCGGCCTCGGTGCCGGACTCCTGGCAGAACGTCGCGTCAGCCTGGAACAGGTCCGAGTCGTCGGAGTCGTCGAACCGCAGCCGGTAGTCGAAGTGCCGCAGGTATCGCCCGTCGGACAGCCGGAACGAGAAACACGCCTCGTCGTCGAGCCCGGCGACCACGGTCAGCGTCGCCGGGTCGGCCGGGGACATCTTCGCGAAGTCCGCGCTCACCGTCAGATAGGTGTTCTCGTCACCGAGCGGCGACAGCAGCCACTGGCCGGTGCCGAGCTGCGGTTTCGCCTCCTCGGCGGGGGACGGGGCGGCGCTCGTGGGGGCGCTGGTGACCACCGCCGTCGCGGCCGCCGCCGGATCCTTGTCGCTGTTGATGCTGCTCCACGCCACCCAGCCCAGCAGGAGCACGGCGACCCCACCGGCGCCGACGATGATCGGCACGGCCCGGGGCAGCCCGCCGCCCGGTGCGGCAGGGGGCAGATCCACGCCGCCGCGGCCGTAGACGGTGCCGCCGGACGGGCGCCCCGGCCCGGGTGCCTGGTCGGTCATCGGTGTGACTCCTTTCGAACACGTACGGCCCGAAAGGTTACGCGAGTTCGCTATGCGGTCCCCGCCCGGCCGATCAGGCGCATCACGGCGTCGGCGACGGTGGTCTGAAGGATCTCGGTGGCGGGCAGGGCCGCCAGGTCACGGCGCATGCCGATCACGCTCTCCACCAGTCCGAACACCAGGTCGGCGACGATCTCCGGGTTGCCACAGGCCACAACCAGCTCGCGGTACGCGTACCGCAGCCGTTGTCTCTCCGCCCGGAACCGCTCGAACGGCTCCGTCGCGATCTCCGGGAGCGCGTAGAGGATGCCCACGTTCCAGCGGGTGTCGAGCAGCACCCGCACGTCGAAGAGGACCAGCTCGCGCAGGGCGGCGGCGGGGTCCCGGCCGGTCAGCCCGGCGGCGTGGTCGAGGGACGGCCGGACCGTGGCCTCGAGCAGCTCGGCGAGCATCTGCTCCTTGTTCGCGAAGTGGTAGTAGAGCGACGCCTGCCGGATGCCGACCCGTTCGGCGATCAGCCGGGTGGAGGTGGCCGCGTAGCCGCGCTGGGCGAACAGTTCGGCGGCCGCGTCGAGGATCTCGTCGCGGGCGCTGGCGGACGGCAGTCGCCGGGCACCCGAGCGGGGCCGGCCGACGGAGGGGGCGCTCACATCCGGCATCGTCGCACGACGGGATTCGTGTAACCCAACCTTTACCGCCGGGAAA